>JAICLA010000257.1 GCA_025927695.1 Terriglobales bacterium
ACGTTAATGTTGCTAGCCAGGAGTGGCTGCCTCTCGCCAGTTCTGAGGGCTTGCTCCTGCTTGAGCGTGACCTGCTCGACCAGCAGATCATTGACGTTCACGGACGCAAAGTGGTCCGCGTGAATGATGTTGATCTCGCCGTACGCCAGACCAACGGACATCAGTCGCTCTACATCAGCAACGTCGAGATAGGTTCGCGCGGCGCCGTGCGCAGGCTGCTCAAGGGCATTGTTCCGAACGTTGCCATCCAGGCGCTGGTCTCGAATTTCTCCGCCAAAATTATTCCTTGGACGGTGGTGGACCTGATTGAGATCGATCCCGCCCGCCGCGTGAAATTGAAGATTGGCCACGAGAAGTTGTCGAAGCTGCACCCGGCGGACATCGCCGACATCCTCGAAGACCTCGCACCGGCGCAACGCGAGGCCGTCTTCGAAACGCTCGACGAAGAAGTCGCCGCCGACGCGTTGGAAGAGATCGATCCAAAGCTGCAGCAGTCGCTGGTCGAGTCGCTCGAATCTGAACACGCCGCTGACATTGTGGAAGAGATGGAGCCAGACGCGGCCGCCGATCTGCTGGAGAACCTTTCTGACAAAACTTCGGAAGAGATCCTCGAAGAGATGCAGCCGGAAGAGCGCGAAGAGGTGGAAGAACTTCTCGAGTTCAAAGAAGACACCGCCGCCGGACGCATGACCACCTCTTATATCGCCGCGCCGATCTCGGGCACCGCAGAACAAGCCATCGACATACTGCGCGAATTCGAAGGCGGCGTTGAAACGGTCAGCACCATCTTCCTGGTGGACGACGACGGCAAACTCGTCGGAGCCGTGCCACTCGCAAAGCTCGCGCTCTCGCCCGGCGGGGCGCCACTTGATTCGCTCAAATCAGATCCGTTAATCTCGCTACCCATCACCGCCAAGGAAACGGAAGTCACTGAGTTGTTCGATAAGTACAACCTGCTGACACTGCCCATCGTAGACGAGAACGGATGCCTCGCAGGCGTGATCACTGCAGATGACGTCATCAGCCTGCTGCGGCAGAATTCGTGAGTATTTAGTCGATGCGCTTGATGTTCCAGATATCTCGAGCGTATTCGCGGATGGTGCGGTCGCTGGAGAATTTCCCGGTCCGAGCCACATTCAGGATGGCTTTGCGTGCCCACTCCGGCGTGTGCAAGAAGTCTTGCTCAGCTTTGGCGCAGGCGTCGAGGTAAGACTGCAGATCTGCAAGATGGAAGTATCGGTCGCCTTGATCAATGACCGCGTCAAATATCCAGCGGAAGAGACCGGGCTCTTCTACGCAAAAGAGATTCGAGTTGAAAGAATCCATCATGCGGCGAATGCGATCATTGCCATTGTAAATATCGCGCGGATGATAAGAGTGCTCGTTATGCATCTGCTGTATCTGTTCCGGCGTGTTGCCGAAGATATAGATGTTGTCCGCGCCGACTTCCTCGAGTATCTCGACGTTGGCTCCGTCGAGCGTGCCGACAGTAAGCGCGCCGTTCATAGCAAGCTTCATGTTGCCCGTGCCTGAGGCTTCGAGACCCGCGGTAGATATCTGCTCGCTAAGGTCAGCGGCAGGAATAATGACCTCGGCGAGTGACACGCGATAGTCAGGAACGAATGCGACCTTCAGGCGGTCGCGAACCCGCGGATCATTGTTCACGACCTGCGCGACGTTGTTGATGAGTTTAATGATCTGCTTGGCCGCCCAGTATCCGGGCGCAGCTTTCCCTGCGAAAACGACAGTCCGCGCAACGGGCAGGTCTTCACCGTCGTCCACAATGCGCAAGTAGTCATAGATCACGCGCATCACGTTCAGCAGCTGCCGCTTGTATTCGTGGATGCGTTTGATCTGTACGTCGAACATTGTCGTGGGGTCCACCGCGATGCCGGTCGCATCCTGAATCACTGTAGTCAGCTTCTGCTTGTTGTGCTCTTTGATCGCAAGGAAGTGTTCCTGAAACTCGCGCTCGTTGGCGTAATGTTCGAGTTCACGCAGGCGGTTCAAGTCCATGATCCAGCCGTCGCCCAGAGTGCGAGAGAACAAGTCAGAGAGCTGCGGATTCGCCTTCAGCAACCAACGCCGAGGCGCCACGCCGTTAGTCTTGTTGCTGAATCGCTCCGGCCAGAGTTGCGCAAAGTCGGGGACGAGCGTCGATTTGAGCAGGTCAGTATGTAGCGCTGAAACGCCGTTGATGGCATGGCTACCGATAATGGCAAGCTGTGCCATACGGACGTGCTTCTCATAACCCTCTTCGATCACCGACATGCGTCGCAGCTGGTCATTATTGGCGACATAGTCCTGCGCCATCATGGTGAGGAAGTCATGATTGATGCGGTTGATGATCTGCATGTGGCGCGGCAGAACATGCTGCATCAATCCCACGGGCCACTTCTCCAGCGCCTCTGGCATGAGCGTGTGATTGGTATAGCCGAAGGTCTCGCGGCAAATGTCCCAGGCTTTGTCCCATGCGACGCCGTGCTCGTCCACGAGGATGCGCATCAATTCCGGCACAGCCAAGCTGGGATGCGTGTCATTCATCTGAATAGCGATCAGTGACGAGAAGCGGTCAAAGTTTTCGTGCGTCGCCTTATAGCGGCGCACAATGTCTTGCAGCGAGCATGCGACCAGGAAGTATTCCTGCACGAGCCGCAATTCCCTACCGGACATGACAGAGTCAGACGGATAAAGAACGCGTGAAATGTTTTCCGAACCGATCTTCTGCTCTACGGCGCGGATGTAGTCGCCACGGTTGAAGATCTCAATATCGAAGTCTTGTGACGCGCGCGCAGAAAACAATCGTAGGAAGTTGACTGTGTGTCCGCCGTAACCGGCGATAGGAATGTCATTGGGGACGCCTACGACGGTCTTCCAATCCACCCAAAGATTACGTGTAGAGCCGTCTGGCTCAGTGACTTCCTCTACGCGGCCATAAAGCGGAATGAGACAAGCCTCGTGCGCCCGAAGTATATGAAACGGGGTTCCGTTCGCCTTCCAACGATCGGGCTTTTCACGCTGGTATCCATTGGAGATCTCTTGCTTGAAGAGTCCGTACTCGTAGTCAATGCCGTATCCGAAGCCCGGCATACCCATCGTGGCGAGAGATTCGAGGAAGCAGGCGGCAAGGCGTCCCAGGCCGCCGTTGCCGAGTCCGGCGTCAGGCTCGTGGTCTAAGACTTGGTTGAGGTCGAAGCCCATCTCGCCCAGAATGTGGCGACATTCGTGGTCCAGCCGCATGTTGCAGAGGCTGTCACCCAGCGCGCGGCCCATGAGGAATTCCATGGAAAGGTAGTACAGGCGCTTGGCGTCGGTGCGAACATAGCGACGCTCCGTCTCCATCATCTTATCAATGAGGCGATCGCGGACGGCGAGCGAAACAGGTTTCACCAAGTCTGCCGATTGGAGATCGCTCTCGTCACGGGCGACCGTGTAGCGGATATGCCGCGCGATAGACTCTTTGAGGTCTTCCGTCGGCTTTACGTGAGCCATGGTCTCAACAAACATTTAATGTGCATTGATAGCCCAGTTGCATTTTGTTGCAACGTTCTTGCTTTGATACCGCTAGCTTCGGAGAAGCAGGCTATCTCCGAACCTTATGATGCAGATTTCAGCGGGAATTCTGGCGTGAGTTGCTGAATCTGCCGATTTTTTTACCGAAGCAATCCTAGCAATGATTGGTAAGCCTTGTCGCCCGATATTCGCCTTAGAACGGTCCGAAAGTAACCGACGGGAGTCACCGCCGCTGCTGCAACTTTTGTGCAACAAATATCGTAGTAACATCAAGATACTCGTGGAATCTTACAATCCCGCCA
>JAICLA010000117.1 GCA_025927695.1 Terriglobales bacterium
CCGATCAGCACGCCGATGATGCCGCCCAGTCCCGTAAGCGTCATGGCCTCGGTGAGGAACTGCCAGACAATGTCACGCTCGCGCGCGCCAATGGCTTTGCGTACGCCGATCTCACGCGTGCGTTCCGTCACTGACATGAGCATGATGTTCATCACGCCCACGCCGCCCACCAGCAGCCCGATGGAACTGATGGCGATGGTCAACAACGCGGTCGCGGCAGTGACTTGTCGCAACTGTTCCGCGATCTGTTCGGCAGAAGAGATGCCAAAGTTGTCGTCATTCTTGTAAGCCACGCGGCGCCGCTGGCGCAGCAACCCGCGGATCTGGTCTTCAGCCAAACTCTTCATCCCGGGGTACGCTTCTGCCGAAATGAAGTTCTCGTCGTTGTTAGGGAAATGTTTGCGATAGGTGCGATACGGCACCAATGCCTGATTGTCCGCGCCTGCTCCGCGCAACACGTTGGTTTTGCGCTGTTCCAGAATGCCGATGACTGTATAGGTCTGGTTGCCGATCACGATCTGCTTTTGCGTGCCGTCTTCATACGGGAACAAAGCGCGTCCCGCGTCATAGCCCAGCACGATCACATCTTCGCGATGTTCATCTTCGGTCTCGCCAAAAAAGCGGCCCTTGGCCACTCGCAGATTGTTCGTTTCCACGAATGATGGCGTCACCCCGGAAAAATTAATGTCTGATTCACGGCCTTGGTAGCGCGCCGGAGGCTGCGGCGGTTGCGGCACGCCAATGCGCGGGAACGTTTGCACCGAAACGTTCTTCACGGCGGATAGGTCTTTCATCGCCATGCCGTCTTCGAGCGTCAGCGATTTGCGCATGCGCTCTTCAGTGGAGAGCCTGCCGAAGTGGACGCCGGGTGAGAATTTGAAAATGAAAAGTGTGTTCGGACCAAAGTCGTTCAGTGATTCTTCGATGTTGCGGCTTAGGCCCACCAGAATCGACGCCACCGCGATCACGGTCGTGATGCCGATGACCACCCCAAGGATCGTGAGTAGGGAGCGGATCTTATTCTCGCGCACGGTCACAATGGCCATGCGGGCATTCTCGCCAAGTTGAAATTTCATTGGCTCACCTTATTCATGGCGCATGGCCTCAATGGGATCGAGCCTGGCCGCTTTGCGTGCCGGATAGATGCCGAAGAACAATCCCACGGCAGTAGAGACGCTGATGCCGAGCACGACTGCGTACAACGGCAGCGACATGGGAATGGCCGTAGTCGCGTCTACGATCTTGGAAAGCAGTGCCGCGATCACCAGCCCCATCAAACCACCAAGCGCGGACATCATTGCCGACTCAAGCAGAAACTGGAGCATGATGTCATTGCGCCGTGCACCCAGCGATTTGCGAATACCGATCTCGCGAGTCCGTTCGGTCACGCTCGTAAGCATCACGTTCATGATCACCACGCCGCCGATGACTAGAAATACGCCTACAACGCCCACCATCGCGCTCTCGATCGCCGAAGAGATGCTGCTCCATAGGTCCATCAATCCAGCGGCAGAAGAGATGCCGAATGTGTCGTCTTGGCCTGGCGCCAGATGCCGGCGCACGCGCATGATGGTGCGTGCCTCTTCCTCTGTCTGCACTTCCCACTGCGCCCCGCGTGATTGCACATTGATGGACATCCCATTGAAATGCGTTCCGTAGACCTTCAGAAAGGTCTGCACTGGCATGTAGACGAAATTGTCCTGGCTCTGGCCAAGCACATTGCCGATGGCTTTTGCTACGCCCACGATCAAGAACGGCTTTCCGTCTATCTCAATAGTCTTGCCCAACGGATCCAGTCCGGGGAAGAATTTGTTCGCAATGTCAGCGCCGATCAGCGTCACTTCAGAACGATGGTCGTCGTCTGCATCCGTGATGTATCGCCCGAACTCCGGTTCTTCCACGTCCATGTCGCCGATGTTCGCCGTCACTCCGCGCACATCTACGTCTTCCATGCTTTCAGTATTGAACTTCACGATGCCGGTGGTGCGCGCTTCCAGGCCAACCGCTTTCGGCAAAGTCATCGTGTCCCGCAGGGCCTCAAAGTCTTCATACGTCACCTGCTTGTTGGTGCGTTGCGCTTTGAGAAACGTCTTGCGGTCAGGAATGATGCCGTATTGGTTCACCAGAAATACATCAGCGCCTAAGTTGGCGACTTTATCCGCAATATATTTGTTGGTGCCCTCCACCATGGAGATCACAATGATCAAGGTGGAGACGGAAAGGATCACGCCCAGCAGCGTCAAAAAAGTCCGCAGCTTGTGTACCCGCATACTGTCAAACGCCATGCGGGAAGGCTCACGCAAGGCAGACACGGATTTAGGCACACGAAGAGGCATGGCTTAGTTACGCACGAGTGTAGCTGATAGTTTCGTCAAAATCGGCTTTGAATCCCAGGAAAGCACCCTACATAGACGCTCATTTTGGCCCGGTGTCATCCGCTTTCTCCCCAAATGCAAGACGGCCGAGGTACTACGTTCTATTAACAAGGTATTAGGTTCTCTCTATGTTTGACGCTATTTCCAGAAGGAACCTATAATAGTGTTGCCTGTTTCCGCAGACATTTGGGGTTTAGTCGTCCATCCGCTACTGAACAGGCGTGAGCGAGGGCAGCGTCCTTCCTCAACAATTCACAAGGACAATCTGCCAGCAGATTTCAAGGAGTTCGACAACCGCACCATGAACTTATCAAGCATCCGCAACGTCATCATTTCGCTCGCAGCTACCACGGCTTTCGCTGTAGCAGCCGGCGCACAAACATCAGCCGTGGGCACCACTGCTCCCGCAGGCAGCGCTAACCTCACCAAGATCGGCGTTATCAACATCCAGGGCGCCATCGTGAACACCAACGAAGGCAAGCGCGATTTTGAAGCCCTCACCAAAAAGTTCGAGCCCACGCAGGCCAAGCTGAAGGCCTTGAACGACGAGATCGAGACCGACAAGAAGCAGCTTCAGGCGCAACAGGACAAACTGAATGACGAAGAACGCGCCAAGCGCGTTCGTGACATTGAAGCCAAGCAGAAGAACCTGCAACGCCAGTTGGACGACGCCCAGACTGATTTCCAGAGCCAGCAGTCGGAACTCGGCAACCGCATCGCGAACAAGATGATCGCGATCATTGACAAATATGCCAAGCAGAACAATCTGGCAATGATCATTGATGTCTCTGGCCAGCAGTCGCCGGTACTGTGGGCGGCTGAGCAGGTCAACATCACGCCTGCGATCGTTGAGGCTTATAACACTGAGTCCGGCATCGCTGCTCCTCCAGCGGGCACCAACGCGCCTTCCGCAGTGAAACCGACTAGCGCGGTAACGCGCCCGGCGGCAACTACTCCGGCGAAGAAGCCGGCAACACCTCCGAAGCAGTAACTTTCTCTTGATCGATCAAGGCCGCCCGCAAGGGCGGCCTTTTTCTTTGTGCGTTGATCTAATCAAGGGTCATGCCCCATCCTTACCGTCCGATTTTTGTTCTTGCGGGATGGTGGGAACGGCAAATCGCGACACCACTACAGTAGAAAAGTTCCAGCGGTGTTCGCAGCTCGCGCGACACCACACTCGATATGAATGTTTCTTCTCCACAAGAAATATAGTTCGTGAAAAGTGTTTGTAGCCCGGTGTCTATTCCTCCCAATCGGGAGGAATTTTATGTTCGCAGAAAGTTTGCTTGAATCCGGCGCTGACCAGCGCACGCGCCGAGGCTGGACCACTGCCGCATCCATCACGTTACAGGCCGCGGTCCTAAGTCTGTTCGTGCTTGTTCCGCTCATTTACCCTAATGCACTCTCTATCGCGCATCCGGAGACGATCAGCATCCCTATGTTTTCGCCGGCGCCCGCGCCGGTGACTCATGACACGCCGCGTCCGCAGGCTGGCCCGACACCCACCACGAGCGCGCCGTTCGTTCCCGCGAACGACTCCGCCTTGCACTTCGGACGGTCCACGGAGCACGTAGGCGATGAGCAACCCCAACCTCCTAGCGCATTCTCAATTCCTGGTACAAGCCCGCTGGCGCCCCCGCTAGGCGGCGGTCCGCATGTCACCCTGGAGAAGCCGCCGAAGCCCATCGCCATCTCCCACATGGCTGAAGGCAGCCTGATCTACAACGTGAAACCTGTTTATCCGCGCATCGCGGTCGAAGCCCGCACCGAAGGTACCGTGATCTTGCACGCGCTCATCTCGCGAGAAGGCACCATCGAATCGTTGCAGGTCGTCAGCGGACATCCATTCCTCGCTCACGCGGCGGTCGACGCCGTCCGGCAGTGGCGATATCGCCCCTACATCCTCAACGGCGAACCAGTGGAAGTAGAAACGCAGATCACCGTCAACTTCAGACTCGGCGGAAACTAGGAGCGGCTTATGGCGATGGGACTGAACAAAGGTGGCGGACTCACGTGCGAGATGAACATCACGCCCATGATCGATGTTCTCTTAGTGCTCATCATCATCTTCATGATGATCCAACCGCATGAGCGCGGAGAGCCGACTGAGATCCCGCAGCAGAGCAAAGAAACAAAACCTGCGCCGCCAGATCCGAGAACGATCGTGCTTGAGATCTCACAAGGGCCGGGCAACACGACTGTACTGCGCATCAACTCGAGTGAGATCTCGCATGAGCAACTCCAGGCCAAACTGCAAGATATCTACAAAACACGTGCGGAGAAGATAATGTTCGTGAAAGGAGATGCGAAACTTGATTTCGAACGAGTGGCGGATGTGATTGATATTGCCCGCAGCGCCGACGCCGGCATTCGAATCGGCCTGATTACACACGACCTCGCGAACGGAGATTGATTTTTCTTGAGTGTTTACGCTGTGTAAATGGTATGCGTGAAATCTTTCCCACCAACATGTGGAAATGTTTGTGGAAACAGGCCACCGTGCAAGATTTACCCGCTATTTTTCAGCAGGTTACACTGATTGCATGAATGTTGTGGCAGTGCTAAATGATAGAAAAATAACGGAAAAGAATCGAACGCGAACGTTATGGAGGGCGTCTGTCAACCACGCAAGAATCCCAAAATATTTGCACACCTAGATGCGTCGGACTGCGCCAAGCGTCGGCCACTACTCGCCGACTTTGAGCACCGCTAGGAACGCTTCCTGCGGTATATCCACCTTGCCGATGCGCTTCATGCGCTTCTTGCCTTCTTTCTGCTTCTCCAGCAATTTGCGTTTGCGCGTAATGTCACCGCCGTAGCATTTCGCGATCACGTTCTTGCGTATGGCGCCCACTGTTTCGCGCGCCACGATTTTGGCGCCAATGGCCGCCTGGATCGCCACTTCGAACATCTGGCGTGGAATAAGCTCTTTCATCTTGGAGACTAGGGCCTTGCCGCGCTCGTAAGCGAAATCGCGATGAACGATGATGCTGAGCGCATCCACCGCCTCACCGGAAACAAGGATGTCGAGCTTCACCATTGGCGACTCCCACATGCCGGACAAGTGATAATCGAGCGAAGCGTATCCTCGTGAGACGGATTTCAACTTGTCGTAAAAATCCAGCACTATCTCATTCAGTGGCAACTCGTAAGTGATCATCACGCGGTTCGAGGTCACATATTCAAAGTTCTTCTGCTTGCCCCGTTTATCTTCCACCAGCTTCAAAATGCCGCCTACATATTCTTCATTCGTGAGAATCGTCGCCGTGATCACCGGCTCTTCGATCTTCTCGACTTCGGTTGTTGGGATCCAGCGCGAAGGATTGTCCACCTCGACGACTTCGCCGTCGGTCTTAGTGATGCGATATCGCACACCCGGCGCGGTAATGATGAGGTCAAGATTGAATTCGCGCTCCAACCGCTCTTGGATGATCTCCATGTGTAGCAGGCCGAGAAAGCCGCAGCGAAACCCGAAGCCCAGGGCCACTGAACTTTCGGGCTCGAAAAAGAAAGACGAATCATTCAGCCGCAGTTTTTCGAGTGCGTCACGAAGGAGTGTGTGCTCGTGGTTGTCCACGGTGTAGATGCCTGCGAAGACCATGGGCTTGAGTTCTTCGAAACCGGCCAGCGCTTCGAGGGCCGGCTCGTCATCGTTCGTGATGGTGTCACCGATCTTCGTGTCAGCCACGTTCTTGATGTTGCAGACCAGAAATCCCACTTCGCCCGCGCTGAGTTCCTTGATCTCAACCGGTTTCGGCGTGAGTACGCCCATGCCTTCCACATCAAAAACCTTGCCGTTCGACCACAGCCGAATATGCATTCCCAACTTGATCGTCCCGTTGATCACGCGCGCCAGCACGATCACGCCACGATACGGATCAAACCATGAATCGAATATCAACGCCTGCAGCGGACGATCGCTCTCGCCCTTCGGCGGAGGCAAGCGATGCACGATGGCCTCAAGCACATCTTCTACGCCGAGCCCGGTCTTAGCGCTCACCAGCAATGCGTTGCTGCAGTCAATGCCAACGGCCTGCTCCACCATCTCTTTCACGCGCGGAATGTCAGCCGAGGGCAGATCGATCTTGTTGATGACTGGAATGATGTCCAGCCCATTGTTGATAGCGAGGTATGCGTTGGCTAGTGTCTGCGCTTCAACGCCTTGCGATGCGTCCACTACGAGGAGTGCCCCTTCGCAGGACGCCAGCGACCGCGAGACTTCGTAGGAGAAATCAACGTGTCCCGGCGTGTCGATCAAGTTGAGCTGATAAGTCTCGCCATTTTTCGCGGTGTAGGCCATGCGCACGGCGTGCGCTTTGATAGTGATGCCACGCTCGCGCTCCAGATCCATCGCGTCCAACACTTGTGCCTGCATCTCCCGCGCGGTGACAGAGCCGGTCAACTCCAGCAACCGGTCACTGAGCGTGGATTTCCCATGGTCGATATGGGCGATGATGGCAAAATTTCGGATGTGCTCGCGGTCCACGTGTGTCCGTTCAGGGCTTGAAGATTGCCCCAGGTCCTTCAGTGCGAACTGCCAGGGAGGGCGTAAACATTGATTATATATGGTTTAGGTTTGCGGGTGCGGGTAGTGTGAATGTCGGGATTGCGAGTAGACTCATTCGAAGCAAGTTCTGAACTATTGGGAGTGCACTACTCATGAAAACTCTAATAGTGTTGCTAACCGTGGCGACATTGTCGTTCGCTCAGGACGCCGTCCGACACATACCGCCTCCGCCGCGAGTCTTCGTTCCGCCTGCAGGTTATGACCTCGCTCCGCAGGTCGCGTTTCTGATTGCGCACGACCGATTCAAGCGCGCAGTGTACATGAAAGGCCAAACACAGGGCCTGTCGGAATTCCTTGATGATGATGGTCTTATCTTGAAGCCTTATCCGATGACTGCCAAAGAGTTTCGCTCAGCACTTCCTAAGCCGGGCGGTAACGACGTCACCGTATTGCAGGTGGGCTATACCCACGGTGCTGACTCTGGTGATATGGGCGTCACGTCGGACCGCTTTGAAGTCTTCGACAAAGCTACTCAGGAATCGATAGGCACCGGCTATTGGCTTACCATCTGGCGCAAGACCGGGCAAGATTGGAAAATCGCACTTTCCTGCACCTGGAGGGTTCCGCCGGCGATGCCGCCCCGGATGACCGAACGCTTAGTGGGCTTTCACCCTTCGAAAGGCAGAACATTTCCTGTTTCAACTCAAGAACTAATCGCATTGGAGAATGAGTTCTCCAAAACCTCCGTCGAGCAAGGCCTGGGATCCGCATATCAAAAATTTGGTTCAACCAATGTGATGATGCAGCGCACGGCGGCACATGCTGTGTTCGGTCCGAAGGCCATTGGATCCAGCCCGGTGGGGAAACTCTTAGCGAAGTGGACACCTGATCAAGTTGGGGAAGCTTCCGCCGGAGACTTCGCGTATGTCTATGGCAAAGAAGTTGACTCTAACCAGCAAGAAGGCACCTATGTGCGCATTTGGAAAAGAAGCTCCGACGGTGACTGGAAGATCGTGATGGATGTGACTATGCCTTTGGCGAATGATTCACGCCAGGAAACGGTTCCGTAACTCTGCCGACACCATCGGGCACATATCACCCTCATTCCGTCCAAACAGCCGATACCGCCACTTCGCGACCACGTCATACCCGACATCCGCGACGACTCGTGGCCAGATCGCAATGAATGCCGCGCGCCAGCCCAATCCTAGTTTCCGCGCCACATACTCTGCCGCCTGAGACTTCGTGAGCAGCGCACCGCCCGCAGTCAGCACCACCACGCTATCCGGCAACTTCGCTCGCTCGCCCGCCGCAACCTGTGCGACAAACGTCTCCCCCTGCAACGGCGACAGCAAGAACTTCCCTTCCGCATCATGCCGCAGCACCCACTTCACGAACCA
>JAICLA010000294.1 GCA_025927695.1 Terriglobales bacterium
ATTCACGCTGGCGATCCCTGGCGCGCGCTGCGGACATTCTTATCTTCATTCCCACATGTTGGCAGTGCGGGAGCAATATCGGAATCACGGCATTGGTCGTAAATTGAAATTGGCGCAGCGCGAGCAGGCACTGAAGAATGGGTTCGAATTGATGGAATGGACATTCGATCCGCTTGAGATCAAGAACGCGTATCTCAACATCCACAACCTTGGAGCGATCACGCGGCGCTACAACGTGAATCAGTACGGAACGTCCTCTTCGCCGTTGCAGGGCGGATTGCCTACGGATCGGCTAGTCGCCGAGTGGTGGCTGAAGTCGAAGCGTGTGACTGGATTGCTGGAGGAAGGCCGCAAGCCGAACGCGGCGGCGGTCGAGAGGATCAAAGTGCCAGCAGAGATCTACGCGTGGAAAGCTTCCGAAGAAGAGCGTGGCCGGGCACTTGAAGTGCAGCAGCGGAATCGCAGGCAGTTTCTGGAAGCGTTTCAACAGGGGCTGACAGTGCTCGCATATGAGCGCGATGCGCAGGGCAATGGCGAATTCATTTTAGGTAAGTGGGACGAGAACCTTTCATACGAGAGTTGAGCTATGAAGATCGAATCGATCACAGTGCGTGAGATACAGATGCCTCTGGTGCACTTCTTTGAGACCAGCTTCGGGCGGACAACAGGCCGGCGGATCATTCTTGTCACAGTGCAAGGCGAAGGCATCACCGCATGGGGCGAATGCGTGGCGGGGGAGCACCCGCACTATTGCGAAGAGTGCGTGGAGACGGCGTGGTACGCAATCACGAAGGAACTGGCGCCATCGCTCATTAATAAAGATGTGAAGAAGCCGGGTGATTGCGTGCCCATGATGGCGAGTATCCGCGGAAACCGCATGGCGAAGGCGTCGTTGGAGAACGCACTATGGGCCGCTGAGGCGTTGAAAGAGCAAGTGCCGCTGTGGAAGCTGGTTGGCGGAACACGGAAAGAGATCGCGTGCGGGGTATCGATCGGCATACAAAATTCGCCGGAAGAGCTGGAAGAAAAAGTCGAGAAGGAACTGGCGGCGGGATACCAGCGCATCAAGCTGAAGTGCAAGCCGGGCTGGGATTTGAAGATCTTCGAACGCATTCGCAAACGGTGGCCGAACATTCTGCTGAGTTGCGACGCGAATTCCGCATACACGCTGGCGGACACCGAACACCTGAAAGAGTTCGATCAATACAAGCTTCTGATGATCGAGCAGCCCCTTTGGCATGACGACTTCTATTTCCACGCCGAGTTGCAGAAGAAGATCAAAACGAAGATCTGCCTGGATGAGGCCATCCGCAATGCGCGTGACGCCGAGGCGGCGATAGCCTTGGGTTCATGCGGCATCATTAACATAAAGGTGGGGCGCGTGGGCGGCATGACGGAAGCTATCAAAGTCCACGACGTATGCCAGAAGAGGAACATTCCCGTATGGTGCGGAGGAATGCTGGAGTCAGGGATCGGGCGCACGCATAACGTCGCGCTATCTACGCTGCCGAACTTTACGTTGCCGGGCGATGTGTCTGCGTCGCAGAGATATTGGAAAGAAGATGTGATCGAGCCGGAAGTGACAGTATCATAGAAGGGAACGATCACTGTCTCTGACGCCGCGGGCACAGGATATAAAGTGCGCGAAGATTTGATCGAGAAGCTGACCGTGCGGAAGGAACGCATTGCGGGAGTGACGGTCGGCGCCGCGCACTAATGCGGCATTGAAGTTGAGGCAACCTCGTGCTTCTTCAGCAGATCGATTGCTTGAGCGATCGTCAGATTGTCGGGTACGCGGCGGAAATCAGTGGCAGATTGCTTGGCCATGAAGTTGATGGATTTGAAAAGCAGTACTTGGCCGTTGCCGGCGAGGTCCATGTGAGTGAGCCGCCAGGCTCCGTCGCCGAAGCGGCGTTGTTCCAGAAGTAGCTTGCTACCTTTATTAATGTGTCCGATGAGGCCCCAGCCGACATTGATGTCACTCGTCTGCGTACCGTCAAACTTCAGTAGGCGTTTTTCCTTTGCATCGATGTAAACCAAACCTTCCGCAGCGCGGAAGATGATGGTCTCGCGGGTAGTGGTGTGGAACGCTGGGTTGGGTTTGAAGCGCAGGCGAATGGTTTCGCGGCCATTGATCTGCTCGGTGCCGTCGTAAGTGTAGAGCAGGGCATCGGGCATAGCTTTGATGATAGCCAGGAAACGGTCTTGTTCTTTCTTTTGGTCGTCACGCTTGCGTTGCTGTTCGGACGGACTGGAGATAAGAGTGTTGAGCCGCTGGTCGTCCGCTGCGCGTTCTGCATCGGTGAGTGGTCGACCGTTCAGGCTGATGAGACGCGCTACGATACCGTCTTTGGTCTCGATCATGTCCTTGACCTGCAAGCCGGACTTCGATTCCTTCGATAGCCGGTACATATATGAATCAGCCGGGTGTTGGTTCGCCTGGACCTCATTGGCGACGGCATCCCGCACCAGTTGGGCGGGGTCTGGCGTTTGCGCTACCAAAAGGCCGGCGCAAACGCAGAAAAGTGCCAAAGCTGTCGTGCGAAGACTGGTCACCATAATGTGTCGCGGAATGCTATCTGATTAGACGGGTAAAGCAGAGTAGCCGTTGCAGGAGTTACGAAAGGAAAAGGCAGCCACATGGGCTGCCTTTTCAGAGATGAGGCCAGATTAAGTCGGCTCTTCTGGAAGTAGTCCTTACCAGTCGTGCTCTCACGGAGAACCAAAGTTCCCCTGGTTTATAAGTTCCCCTTGCGAGAACGGCTGATTCCAAATGAACCGACATGGCTTTATAGGCAAGTGGGGTGCCAAAGCTCCATTTGGGCGCACGCGTTTGAGAGTTGCTGGAAAGCGCGTGTTTACTGGGGTTGGTGAAGTCGCCGTACAGCAGTAGTTTGCCAGGTCGGCGGCGGCGTCACGCTAAGAGGGATTAAGGTGCCGAAGGTGAGTACCTGATTTCCGTTTTAACGTCTACCGGAACCATACCCGCTA
>JAICLA010000083.1 GCA_025927695.1 Terriglobales bacterium
GACGCAAGCCCGCTATCGAAGGCACACTGTTGAACGTTTCTGATTCTGGTATGGCCGTGCTGATCGACGCAAAAGAAACGCCGAGCGGAAAGATCAAAGTGAATTTCGAATTGCCCGAGTCGGGTGTCGGGATTGAAGGCACGTGCCTGATCCAATGGGCTTCTGCCGGCAAGCTAGGATTACGTTTTGTTGAAATGACGCCCGAGGCGCGGTTGGAATTGAATCGCTGGCTGACGCGGCGCATTCAAAGCGCGCCGCATATGGGAACAATGCCGTCCGCGTAACTCAGGCGCCGCGCCGCGCTTCTACGGCCGCAGTAGAAACTTCCTCTTCCTCATCATCACTCGTGGTCGCCTGCCACAGCGATTCATCTTTCAGTAGGCGGGACACAAGCGCCGTGTGCATAGCATGCCCTGCCCGGTCAGCCACTACGCGCCCTAGAATGCGGTGTCCAAGCAGCGCCAAGTCGCCGATGAGATCCAGTACCTTGTGCCGCACAAACTCATCTTTGTAGCGCAGGGGGCCGTTCTTTACGCCTTCCGGCGTAAGCACGATGGCGTTGTCTTCTGACGCGCCGCGAATCAACCCCATCTTGCGCATAGCTTCGGCTTCATGCAGAAAGCCGAACGTGCGTGCCGACGCGATGTCGCGGCGATAAAAGTCGCCGTCCATCTCAGGATGTCCTTGTTCGTTTTGCGCCATCAGCTCGACTTCAAAGCGTTCTTTGCCGATCAGAGGATGTTTGAAGTCGATGGCGTAAGAGACGGAGTAACCATCAGCAGGTGAGACGGAGATGTACTTATCGCCGTCGCGCACTTCTACCTCTTTCACTATGCGCATGTACACGCGTTTCTTGCGCTGGCGCTTCACGCCCGCTTTGAGGATCATCTCTACGAACGGCTGAGCGCTGCCGTCGAGGATAGGAAGCTCAAGGTTGTCGAGATCGACGTAGGCGTTATCCACGCCCATTCCAATGAACGCCGAAAGCAAATGCTCGGTAGTAGAAATGAGTACGCCTTTGCGCATCAGGCTGGTGGCATAACTTACTTTGGCAACGTTGCGTCCGGTGGCAGGGACCTCGAACCCCTCTAAATCGGTTCGGCGAAACACCACACCAGTACCCGCGGGTGCAGGCAAAATGCGCAATCTAACTGCAGCTCCGCTGTGCAGACCTACACCGCTGCACTCCACTTCACTGCGGATTGTCTGTTCGAAGGCCAAGTTTGCCTGGGGGTTAACCCATTCATTCTAAGGGCAGATGGCGGCTGTTAGATGTGGCAAAAAAGACACAGGCCATGGACTAAAGTCCACAGGGTAATGTGCCTTTCGTTCCTGCCGATAAACCAACCATGGGAATCAATACTGACATCAACTTCTCGATGGACGCAGTCTGGCGGCAGAACAACATGGTGGTTCGCGCTCGCATTCACATGTTGCAACGCGCCGCAGACGCCATGCTGTTCGGCAACTTCAACCCTGAACTCGAAGCGCGAGCGGTAACTGAAGCGCACACGCTGCGCGGTGAGTTCGCGGCATTTGGATACAGCGAAGCTTCGACAGTGGCCGCATCGGCCGAGTCACTGCTCAAAGACCAGTGGCGACGTAGTCCTGGCGACGCCAGCGAACTTCAGCAGCTTGTTCAGTTGTTGCGCAGGGAACTGGAAACGTCGGTACAAGCGGCTTAGCCCCAGCGTTCTCTGAGGCCCTACTTCTTCATCCTGTCGTAATCCATTGTCGGCGGCGTGAAGAGGGAATCGCTCAGTCCTGGGTTGTACTTCACGCTGGTGATGAAGCGCTGGCTGGTCATCTCTTTGTTGAGCATGCGCGTGATCACGTGCGGGGTGGGGATGCCTTGCTCCGGACGGTACTCGTCGTAAAGCTCCTCTTCCGTGTTCATGTCTTTGTAAGTCTTATCGCGCCAGCTGTAGCTCTTCTTGATCGGCAGGAATGAATCCGCATCTATGAAGAGCGTCACGCCCTGGTTCTGCGCGTCCATGATGGTGACTTGGTGTACAGTCTTCGGACCGATGATGGTTGTGCCTTCATCAAAGAATGCCGCGCCCGGTTGGTGGATCCATTCGCGCAACACATAATCCAGCGCGTAATGTCTGCGCCGCTCGTAGGTCTCATGATCAGTGGCGGCTTCCGGCTTGGAACCCCGGTAAGTCACCTCGTATCCCTTGTCGCCGTTGTGGATGATGATCCAATCGCGCTTCTTGGTGAACTCATAGCGTTCTTTGTCCGGGTATTTATAGTCGCGCCAATAGAGGATTCCTACGCCCGCGGGAGCGTTCTGATAAAAGCCGTATCCGCGTCCTTCTTGTGAGATGTCTTTGATATTCAAGTAAGCATCGCCGCCCAAGGCCTTGATGCATTTGTCGATGATGTCGCGCGCCTGTTGCGTGTTGGCGGTGGCGATGTCTTGGTGAGATTGCGGGGCAGCTTGCTTTGATAGCACAGTGAGGGCTAGCAAAAAAAATGCTAGGCAAAGACCAGATTGAAAGTTAGACTTTCGCAACTTGTAACCCCTCGGACAAGGTAGAACCATTGAACAGGACAGATTTACAGAAACTCGCCCGAACCAGGCTACGTGAGGCGCGGGTGCTACTCAAGAACGGTCGTTATGATAACGCATATTATTTTGTTGGAATCGCTTTGGAGTGCGCGCTCAAGGCCTGCATTGCCCGCCGAACCAATCGTCACGATTTTCCAGATAAGCAGATTGTAATCGACAGCTGGACTCATAATCTATCCAAACTGGTTAAGACTGCAAACTTAGACGCCTTTCTTTCATCAAAGATGAACAGCGAACCTCCTTTTGCAAGAAATTGGCTTGTTGTGAAGGATTTGGACGTGGACAGCAGATATGAATTTCACAGCCGGAGAGATGCGTTAGACTTCTATCAGGCGGCAACCAAGAGAACAACGGGTGTAATGAATTGGATTCGAGAGAACTGGTGACATGTACTTAACGATGCTTGGCGCGGCTGATATCGAATACGGAACGCGAGTCACTGAATTGCTGAAGTTGGAGAAGGTCCCCTTCAACGGTTCTCTTTGGATATTCATGACTAACGCCGGTGAGTGGCGGTTGATGATCGCGACGCCTCTCGTCGATCAAATTGGTCCCGCGAAAACCTATCAACGGCTCATCACGGCGCTTAAGAACGTACGGACCGCCGAGAGTGCAGACTTGCTTCGCAGGCTCTGGGTGGTTAGCCCCAAAGAAAAGTTGTACAAAGCTCTGCGGGGCGTATTCGGCAAAGCTAAAGATGTGACTGGAATGCGAATTTCTAATAGCAGCGTTGAAGGAATCCCGATAGAAGATTCGTATTTTTATCAAGTTCGATAAGGCCCTTTTATCCCACAAGCACAGCGCCGCCATTCACATTCAGTATCTCGCCGCTGATGAACCCGGCATGCTCGGTGCATAGAAAGAGAATGCAGCCGGCGATTTCTTCGGGCTTGCCCACGCGTCCGAGCGGAATCGTCTTAAATATCTTCTCGCGAGTGGCGGAGTCTTCCAGCGCTGGTTTGGCCATGTCGGTAGCAACCCAACCCGGCGCAACGCAGTTCACCCGGATCCCCTCCGGCGCCAACTCGGTAGACAGGCCTTTCACCATGCTGATGATGGCGCCCTTGCTAGCGGCGTAATCAGCATGAAAAGCCTCCCCACGTTGTCCGGCGGTGGAACTCACCAGCACCACGTGTCCGGACTTATGTTTCTTCATCTCTGCTACGCTGTGCTTGATCAGACCGAATACGCTGTCCAGATTGATGGCCATTGTCTTTGACCATTGACTGTCTTCCATCTGGTCGATGGGCGCATCGTTGGGCGGCCAGATGCCATGGTTCGCCACCAGGACATCCAGTTTTCCGAACCGGGAGACGGCGGCATCTACCAGTTTGCGTGCGGCGGGGGCGGAAGAAAGCTCTGCCTGAATGGCCTCGCAATTCTCACTTCCCATTTCGCGCACCAGCTTTTCCGCGGCCTCCGCATTTTTCTCGTAGCTGAATGCCACCTTCGCCCCGGCGCGGACGAACAGCCGCACCGTAGCGGCGCCGATCCCGCGCGAGCCCCCGCTGATCAGCGCTACCTTGCCGCTCACATCGAGCGAAACCCCGTACTTAGACATGACAAGAAGGTAAGCGACTGCGGCCAATACGCGCAACTCGGCCTCCGGTGCGAACACACACGCACACACACATTAAGAACTTCTCATCTTCCAATGGAAACTAAAGTTCCACCTCGTCGCGCCGATTCAACCTATGTCGGGCTCACCTTGAAACACGCCCGCAGGAGATTTGTATGGCAACCGCAGCATTACCCGTGACCAAGTCCGCGCGCGAACTGGTCGCAAACAACCTTGAAGTCCGCGTATGGGGCATGGACACCAACGGAAAGCCCTTCATCCAAAACGTGACCGCCGGGCAGTTCACTGAAAAGACCGCAGTGCTTACCGGCGTGCTGCCAATCAATATCGGTGACGTGATCGGCCTGCGCCATCGCGATGACAAGGCGCGCTTCAGTGTGAGCTGGGTAAGTGACGAAGACACGGAGCAGACGCGCAGCATAGGCGTGGACTGCCTCGAAGACAGAAACTTTTTCGTCATGCGCCGTCCTATACCGATTCAGCCGGTGAGCACCGCCGCGATGTACGCGAAAGCCAATGGCAGCATGGCGAAGACCGGCGTGCCCGGTTTGCCGCAGATGCCCAACCGTCGCGAAGCAGATCGCCTCACGTGCCGCGTGGCTGCTGACATAGCCACCATGACCGGCACAGCCCAAGCCTATGGCTGGGTGAGCGACATCAGCAAAAAAGGTTGCTACCTGCAGATGATCTCTCCCTTCGCTGTGGGTACTGAGATCGTGATCAGCATGTATGCGGTGAATCTCTCGAAAGAGACTCCACTCTCGGTCCGCGGTTTCGTGCGCACGTGCCATCCCATGGTGGGAATGGGCGTGGAATTTTTTGAAGTCAGCGCAGAAGATAAGCGCCGCATCCAGCTTGTGCTGGAGCACATTGGCCCGAAGACTGTGAGCGAACAGGATTCCGCCGCATGGGCTCCCGCTCCGACGCCGATCGCGCCACTGGCCTCGAATCAACTTGCAGCCGCGCCAGCCACGTTCAACCTGCAGCCGGATGTAACCGTTCAGGACGCGCAGCCTGCGATCTTCAGTGTGACGCCTACGCAGCAAAAGCAGAAACCGGATGCTCGCGCGTTCGCACTCCGCATCTGCATGGACATTCAAAAGCTGGAGGCCGAGACATTGACCACGGCTTACGATGCGAAGCTAAAGGAAGAATTGCGCCAGGCGGCGGTACACATGCGCAGCGCGTGGCATTTGTATGGAGCGGAAAAGAACTAGCACTTCGTCCCAGCTATTTGTGATGCCGAAATCGGTGCGCAGTCCCGTTTGATATTCTTGATGGCGTTTCACGCCGTGCGTTTTCGTGCCCGGCGATCTGCCATCAAGGACGACGAAAAAATGACGACCGCCGCTGCCGCCACGCACACCGCTTTCTGGAACGATCTTCAGCAACGCATCGCCAAGTATGACCTGCTATGCCATCCCTTTTATAAAGCATGGAGCGCAGGTGAACTTACGCGCGAAGACCTGCGCGAGTATTCGGCGGATTACTATCACCACGTGGCCGCATTTCCAACGTACTTGAGCGCATTGCATTCACGGCTGGAAGATGGCGAGTTGCGCCGCGAAGTGCTGCGCAACCTTTGCGACGAGGAGATCGAAGGAACATCGCACGCTGACTTGTGGCTTAATTTCAGCGAAGGCTTTGATGCGACGGTTGAAAGCGTCCGCAAGAGCGAGCCGGTGGCCGAAGTGAAAGAGTTGATCGCCAAGTTTCGGGAAATTGCCCGCGAGGGCACGACCGCTGAAGCACTGGCCGCTTTCTATGCCTATGAATCACAAGTGCCGCGCGTGGCGAAGGAAAAGGCGGATGGCCTGAAGAATATGTACGGCGGGGATGCGAAGACGTGCGGCTACTTCACACTGCACCAGACTGCTGACGTCCACCACTCCAACGTATGGCGCGAACAGATTGACGCGCTGATCGCTGAGAATCCGGCCGATACCGATAAAGCGCTCGCGTCCGCCGAAGCGGCCGCGCAGGTTTTGTGGAACGCGCTGGATGGCATCGAACGTAAGCGCCTCACTCGCAAAGTGCAGTAATTTAGTTCTTAGTTTTTCCAATCCCTCGGCGTTCGCCGAGGGATTTTTGTTTGTCACTCACCACGCGCTGCTAAAATCCAGCGCTATGAGATCCGTACTCCTGCTGCTCGTCTTTTTGTCTGCGTTCGCCGCCGCGGAATCTAAGCATGAATCCGGCGCGAAAGCATCTGGGTCAAATTCCGCCGAAGCGCGCACTGCCAAGCGCATGGAAGCGGTCCGCAACCAGCCGCCGGCGTTACGCGCTTTCCTGCTGCACATGCCGAAAGGCGGCGACCTGCACAACCACTTGAGCGGCAGCATCTATGCGGAGTATTACATCCTCTGGGCCGCGGAAGCCAAGCTGTGTGTGAACACGTCCACGCTCACGTATGTACTGTGCAAAGACGAATCCGAGTTCAAGCCCGAGCAGCGCACGATGCGCCTGGCGTCCGATGCGCTGACTGACACTACACTCTATCGGGAACTCATCGATGCCTTTTCCATGCGCAATCATTCGCCCGCGCGCAAACCCGGCGAGTATCAATTCTTCGATGCTTTCAACAAATTCGGTCTTGCCACCAACGGCAACACCGGCGCCATGCTGGCTGAGGTCGCGCACCGCGCCGCGCTGCAGAATGAACATTACGTCGAGACCATGTTCGGCATGGATGGCGGTATCCCCTGGCAGCTGGCCAATCAGATCCCATGGATCGGCGACTCGCCCGAAGATCTGGTGAAATACCGCCAGGCTCTGCTCGACGGCGGCGTCCTCCGCGCCAATGATGCCGGACGCCAGATGCTCGACGCAGCCGAAGCCGACATGCGTACCCGCCTGAAATGCGGCACCGCGCAGGCAGACCCCGGATGCAGCGTGCAGATCCGCTACATCTTTCAAGTGCTGCGCGCCTTCCCGCGCAACATGGTCTATGCGCAGATCGCCGCGGGGTTCGAGATGTGCAAAGTGGACAAGCGCGTGGTTGCGCTAAATCTTGTCCAGCCGGAAGACTGGCTTATTCCGATGCATGACTATGACCTACACATGCTCATGATCGAAGTGCTGCACAACATCTCGCCCAAGGTGAATATCACGTTGCACGCCGGTGAACTCACCTTCGGACAAGTCCCGTCAGAAGACTTGGGCCGCCATATCAAAAAAGCCATAGAGGTAGGGCACGCGCAACGCATCGGCCACGGCACGGATGTGATGTACTCGCCAGACACCGACGCCATGCTCAAAGAGATGGCCACGAAACACGTCGCGGTGGAGATCAGCTTCAGCTCCAGTGACGGCATTCTCGGCCTACGCGGTGCCACCCACCCTTTCCGCCAGTATCTGAAAGCGGGTGTGCCGGTCGCCATCGCCACAGACGACGAAGGCGTGGCCCGCTCAGACATCACGCACGAGTACCAACGCGCAGTGGAAGAACAAGGCGCCACCTACGCCGAACTTAAACGCATCTCGCGTAACAGCGCAGAGTACAGTTTTCTGCCTGGAATGAGCCTGTGGGCCGATGCAGCGACGTTCAAGATGAACGCGGCGTGCGCTGGATCTTCGCCTGCTAAGCCGAGTTCGAAGTGCGAGGAATTACTGAAAGGCAGTGAAAAGGCGATGCACGAGTGGGAATTGGAAAAACAGTTCAAGGACTTCGAATCAAAGAATTAACGGTCAAACACCGATATGCAGGCTGCCCGCAGTAACCACCGAACTGTCACCCTGAGCGAGCGGCGCTAAAGGCGACGCGCAGTCGAAGGGTCTATGTATTTCTATGGACAGAGACCACATCTACTACGCGTACATCATGTCCAACCGCTCGCAGAACTTTTACGTCGGTGTGACGAGCGAGCTGCGCATTCGTGTTATCAAACACAAGAACGGTACGTACGAAGGGTTCACCTCACGCTACAAATTGGATCGCTTGGTGTATTACGAGACTTTTAGTCAGGTTCAATCTGCAATTCGGCGCGAAAAGCAGCTGAAAGGCTGGTCTCGCAAGAAAAAGATCGATCTCATCGTATCAATGAATCCGACCTGGCGGGACTTGAGTGAGGACTGGGGTAAGCCGATTGAGCCGTTACTAAAGCAGACGGAGAGGATCCTTGCCGAGGCGGAGCGGAAATCAAAAGAAATACATAGACCCTTCGACTCCAGGCTTGCCTTCGGCGCGCCTTCCACTCAGGGTGACAGTTCAGTGGCATCGGCGACTTGCGGTGGTGTCGCGGAGGAATACATAGACCCTTCGACTCCGCCGCGAAGAACGCGGCTGCGCTCAGGGTGACAGTTCGGTGGTTGTTGCGGATTGCTTGATAATCCGAGAAATTGACGGCCGCGCCCTTAAATTACAAATTACAAATTTTGGCAATTACAAATGCCGCTCTTGTGGAAATCCCCGATTGCCTCTCACCCGATACAGATGTAATCTCAATTCACACTCATGGCGAATCTCTTCGAACTTCCCCGGTACATTGCCATCGAGGGGCCCATCCGCGTAGGCAAGAGCACGCTGGCTGAGATCATCGCCAAGCAGATGAACGCGCAACGCGTGGTTGAAGCGGCTGACAACAAATTCCTGAAAAACTTTTACGAAGGTGAGCCCGGAGCGGCTTTTCAGACACAGTTCGCTTTCCTGATCTCGCGTTACGAGCAGCTGAGAGAACTTGAAGCCGGCCCGAAATCGCAGAAGCGCATCGTCGCCGACTACATCTTTGAAAAGGACAAGCTCTTCGCCTGCATCAATCTGACCGACTCAGAGCTGGATATCTACAACCGTTATTACGACCACTTCCGATCCAGTCTTCCTACGCCCGACCTGGTGATTTATCTGCAGGCGTCGCCTGAGGTGCTGAAGAAGCGCCTGCTAAAAAAGAACGCGCCCGGCGAAGCCGCCGTCAGCGAGGACTATATCGAGCAAGTGCATAAAGCCTACGAGCACTTCTTCTTTCATTACACGGCGAGCGACCTGCTCGTCGTGAACACGAATGACATCGATTTCGTCGATCGCGACCAGGACCTGAAAGAACTGCTCCGCCGGCTGAACGAGCCCATCAAGGGGACACAGTATTATTTGCCGCTGTCCAACGAGTCGGCTACGGCCTAAGGTATGCCCGGATTTGGCCTGTTTTCGGTCATGATCTTGCTGCTGGGTTGCGGCTGGCTAGCTTTCCAAACGAAGAACGTATGGGTGCGCATCGGATGCGGTGCCTTGGCCTGTGTCGCTCTAGGTTTCCTGGTATTTCCTGCCCTTTACTATCGTTAGACATTCCCCCTTACCTTTTTCTCCCATTTGCGACTAAACTACCCCTAGCTGCATCTCACATGCAGCTACATCTGAGCGTAGCAGGCGCTATCCGCAATGCGGAGGTGCACTGGAGACAAAGATGAGCATCACGAAGATCTTTCCCGGCGGCGACTCTCGCCGCAAAATCACCGTCCAATCTATTCAGCAGAAGAAGACCGATCAGCAGCGCATCACCTGCCTGACCGCGTATGACTACGCCTCCGCGCGGCTGGCGGACGAAGCCGGCATTGACATGATCCTGGTCGGCGACTCGCTGGGCATGGTGGTCCTCGGATATGACGACACCATGTCCGTCACCATGGACGAAATGCTGCACCACACGCGCGCATGCCGCCGCGCGGTGAAGCAGTCGCTGCTAATCGCGGACATGCCCTACGGCTCTTACCATCTCGACGAAAAGGATGCCGTGCGCAACGCTGTGCGATTCGTGAAAGAATCCGGCGCGGAAGCGGTGAAGCTGGAAGGCGCGCGCACCGAACTGGTGAAGCGCATGCTCGACGCGGAAGTACCCGTCATGGGACACATCGGCCTCACGCCGCAGTCGCTGCACACCATGGGCGGTTTTAAGGTGCAGGGTAAGTCGCTGCCTGCCGTAGAGAGATTGATGAAAGACGCCGTTGCGCTCGACCGCGCCGGCGTTTTTTCTTTGGTGCTCGAAGGCATTCCCCGCGAAGTAGCCGCCATGATCACCGCAGAGGTGAAGACGCCGACCATCGGAATCGGCGCCGGCCCGCAGTGTGACGGGCAGGTGCTGGTGCTGCATGACGTGCTGAATCTTTCATTCGGCGACAAGCCCAAGTTCGTGCGCCAATATGCAGATGTTGCGGCAGTGATATCGCAGGCGATGAAGGCTTTCAAGAGTGACGTCGAGACCGGATTGTTCCCGTCCGACGCGGAAAGCTACCACTTGCCGCGCGAGACACAGGCCGCGCTGGAAACGATCACCGAGCGAAAACGCGCCATGCGCAGGTAAGAAAATAGTTGTGCCCCATCCTTATCGCCGCGATTTTGTTTTGTGCGGCGATAGGGTGGGCACGATGAACGTAGCCACGTGCCATGCTCACCATCACCACCGCTCATCAAATGCACTCCGCTGTCGCCGACTTCCGCAAGAGCGGACGCAGCATCGGCTTTGTTCCCACCATGGGCGCGCTTCACGAAGGGCACCTGTCGTTAGTCCGCGCAGCCAAAGCGCAGTGCGACATCATCGCGGTCTCCATCTTCGTGAACCCGACGCAATTCGGGCCGAATGAAGATCTCGCGAAATATCCGCGCCCGTTCGAACGCGACCGCGCGTTACTCGAATCCGAGAGCGTGCAGCTACTTTTCGCGCCTAGCGTCGAGGATATGTACCCGGCAGGC
>JAICLA010000211.1 GCA_025927695.1 Terriglobales bacterium
ATCAGTTCTTTCATGATGGTCTTGAGGCGCTCTTCGAATTGTCCGCGATACTTGGTGCCGGCGACGATCAACGAGAGGTCGAGGGCAAGGATCTTTTTGTCGGCAAGGAACGATGGCACTTCGCCGTCTGCGATGCGCTGGGCAAGACCTTCCACGATAGCCGTCTTGCCAACGCCAGGCTCACCGATGAGCACGGGATTGTTTTTCGTGCGGCGGCAAAGGATCTGGATGGCGCGCTCGAGTTCGTTCTCACGGCCGACGAGCGGATCAAGCTGGTTGTCCATAGCGGCCTGAGTGAGGTCACGGCTGAATTCTGCAAGCAGCGAGCTCTCGCGATTGCTTCCGCCACCACCGCTGCGTTGCGACGGGGCGGCCTTCTCTTGCGAGGTACGCGCGAGTTCTTCACGGATCGTGCCCAGGCGCAATCCGCGTTCGTGCAGTATCTCAGCGGCAAAGCATTTTTCTTCGCGCAGTAGACCTAATAGAAGATGTTCCGTTCCGATGTGTTTGTGCGAGAGGCGCTCAGCTTCTTCCGCGGCATAAGCAAGCACACGCTTGCATTCGTTGCTCAGAGGCAGGTCGACTGAGGTGGAAACCTTCTCGCGGATCGTGGTGTGACCTTCGATCTGTTTGCGGATCGATTCCACGGAGGCATGCGAACGCAGGAAGCGATTGGTCAGGGCCTTATCTTCACGCAAAAGGCCGAGCAACAAGTGCTCCGTCTCAATGTATGGCGAGCCGAACTGGCTGGCCTCATAACGTGCGAAGAAGATGACCCGCCGCGCTTTCTCTGTGTACCGTTCGAACATTTGTCCCCTTTGTCCTACTCGGAACTCCTGCTTCTCACATCATGCAACTTTATTGAAGCAGTTTCAAGCTAACTTTCGAGCAACTTTCAAGCATCCCGCTAGTTACTTGCCACGCTTTCTGTAGCAATCCGCTTACCAACATTAGACGCCGGAAAATCCTTTACGATGCAAGCCGTGATGAAAATTTAGACCGCAACTTTTTTCATCGTAGTGGAGAACGCGTGCGATGGGCAACCTTGCCTGAATATGGGATTACGGTTGCTCGCAAATTGCGCCGGCGATGTGGCTTGAATGCAGCGGGTTGCGGGTATGGAAAATGGGAGAGTAGCTGAAGTGGATTCAGAATCCAGAGGTAACGTTACTTAGCGTCTGATGGACAACGCGCCGAGCCCGCATGTGCAAATATCTTCCAGAGGAATAGGGGTCCTTCGTCACGAAGAGCGCTCCTCAGGATGACAGAGTGCGACGATAATAGACGGAATGCTCTCATTCCTGCGTCAACCTGCCTCCTGAGAGTCTTAATACTCGCGTGCAGCGCCGGGCGAAGTCCATATTGTGGGTGACGATCACCGAAGTAAGTTGCCGCTCGCGGTGCAGACGTGAAATGAGTTCGAAGACCATCTCCGCCGATTTGTTGTCGAGGTCGCCGGTGGGCTCGTCAGCGAGAAGGACTTTCGGGCCGGCGACTAAAGCGCGGGCCAGCGCGATGCGTTGCTGTTCTCCGCCTGAGAGTTCGCCGGGGCGGTGATGTCCGCGATCTGAGAGGCCGATCTCTTTTAGCCACCCGGCGGCGAGGTCGTATGGAGATCTTTTCTGCTTGCCGTTTGCCGACATAAGCAGCGGCATGGCGATGTTTTCCAGTGCGGAAAATTCGGGCAGCAAATAGTGAAACTGCCACACGTAGCCAAGGTCGCGTCCGCGAAAATCGGCGGCGGCTTCGTCTGAAAGTCCGGTGAGTCGGGTGTCGCCGAAGAAGACTTCACCCGAGCTCGCACGGTCGAGCGCACCTAATATGTGGAGTAGCGTGCTCTTGCCGCATCCTGATTCGCCGACGATGGCCAGCATCTCGCCTTGGGCGACGGAAAATGTAAGGCCTTCAAAGAGGACGAGGTCATGATCGCCAGAGCGAAAGACCTTGCGCAAATTCTCAACGCGCAGCACATCACTCATAACGCAGTGCCTCCGCAGGAAGCACGCGCGACGCCGACCACGACGGATAGATGGTGGCGAGGAATGAGATGGCGATGGCGACCCCGACTACGAGCAGGCCATCGATCAATCGCGGCGCGAAGGGGACATAGTCGATGGAATAGACCTCAGCCGAAAGCGACAACAATTTGTAGTGCGCGCCGATGAATGAGATGGCGTAGCCGACGATTGCACCCAGCACCGTGCCGATCACGCCGATGAGCACTCCCTGCATTATGAAAATGCGCCGGACCTGTGAGCGCCGGCAACCCATGGACATCAGCACCGCGATGTCCTTTGTCTTTTCCATCACCATCATGATGAGCGAGATGAGGATGTTGAGCGCTGCCACGGCGACGATGAGTCCGATGGTAATGAAGGTAACGAGACGCTCCAGGCGTAGCGCGCGGAAGAGCGCTTTGTTCTGCTCGATCCAGTTGGTGGTTTGGAATCCGGCGCCGGCTTCTTCCTCCAGCGTCTCGCCAACCTGTGGCGCGAGGTAGAGATCGTCAAGCTTGAACTCGAAGACTGATACGACGTCGCCGAGTCCGAAGAGACGTTGCGAATCAGTCAAGCGGGTAAAGCCCCACGAAGTATCGTAATCGTAAAAACCGGAATTGAAGATGCCAACGACTTTGAAGCGGACGTATTTTGGAACTAGTCCGAAGGGAGTGAGCTCGCCTTGCGGGCTGGTGACCAGCACGACGGAGCCCACGGTGACACCGAGATCGTCGGCGAGGTCTTTACCCAGAACGATGGGCGCAAGTTCCGGCGCGGGCAGCGTCGAGTCAGAACCTTGCAACGGCTGAAGCGTTTGTTTGGCGGGCATCTTCAGCGCGTCCGTCGAGCCAGCAGAGAGATGATTGAGCACGGAGCTGATCTTGTTCTCATCGTCTGGCACGATGCCTTTGAGCATCACGCCTTTGGCGCGCGAGCCCCGCGAGACCAGGACTTCTTCGTAGATGGCCGGGGCAGCGCCGATGACGTGCGGCGTTTTTTTCAACTTGTCGAGCAGAGGGCGCCAGTCGCGCACCCCGGTATCTTCTACGCGCATCAGTTGCACGTGAGCTTGCGAGCCGAGCAATCGCTCTTGCAGGTCCTGACGGAATCCGTTGTTGATGGCCAGCGCAATGATGAGCGACGCCACACCCGCTGCGACTCCGATGATGGAGATGGCAGTGATCACGCCAATAACGGCTTGCCGGCGTTTGGCCCGGAGGTAGCGGGCAGCGATGAAGAGTTCGAAGCGCATTGGTTATCGGTTGTCGGTCATCGGTTTTCGGTTAAACAATCAAATGCCAATCGCCGTCACTCTCTTCTTATACTCGCGATACTCGTCACCAAATCTCTTTTCCAGCTCCGCTTCTTCCGTGCGGATCATCACTGCGCCGGTCACGATGCCGAAGACGAGCAATCCGTACATGACAGCCAGGCCGCTGGCCACCGCGAGCGCCGTCACCATAATAAGGTGTGAGAGGTAAATAGGGTGGCGCATGCGTCCGTGCATGCCAGTGGTGATCACGCGATTGTCGGCCTGCGGGGGGTTCAATTCATGACGGCCGATCAGACGGTCAGAGCCGAAGTCGCGGCCGATCTTGCGCAACAGGTAAATGTCTGCGGCGAAGAGGATGCCGCCTGGCAGCAACGACCACCATGTTTCGTACAAAGTAATACAGCGCCAGCGTCCGGTGAAGAGACCGAGCAGAATGATGAAGCCGAGCCAGGCGAATCCGAGTGGTGTGAAGATGCGGCCTTTGCGCGCGCGCCACTTGTCGGCAAACGGGTGGACGACGAGCCAGTAGCTGGGGATAGAGCAATAGATCAGGCCGAGGATCCAGGCAAGGGTGAGGGACACGTAGAGCATTCGCGTTCGATTGTATAGCGCGGGGTTTCATGCTGCACTGACGCACGTTGATCACACCCAATGGCAAAGCCGACTGATTGGATGGGGCACGAACCAGCCGGAAAGTTTATAGGGATTCTTCGCGCAAAGCAGGCGCTCACAATGGCAAAGATGGGAACAGCCAGGCATTGCGGTGAGGGCGGGACGCCCTCACGACAGCCGGCGGGACGCCGGCGGTACTTTGTATATACTCGTTTCGCGAATCTCAGGAGACGAGAAGCCATGCGAAAGTATGTGACGTTTGGGTTGGTGATGTGTTTGTGTGCGGTGGCGTCACAATTATCAGTCGCGCAGATCAAACTCGCGGTGGATGCGACGGATGCTCCACGACACATTCTGCATTCTTACGTAACGATGCCCGCCAAGCCCGGGCCCATGACCATCGTTTATCCCAAGTGGATACCTGGCGAGCACGGGCCGACGGGGCCGATCATTGATGTCGCAGGGCTAAAGTTCATTTCGAATGGGAAAGACATTCCCTGGCAGCGCGATTTGAACGACATGTACGCTTTCCACTTGAATATTCCTGACGGCGCTAACGAACTTCAGATTTACTTTGATTGCTTGGGTAATGCAGATAAGAGCGGCTTTCTCTTGGGCTATGCGTCAACGGAAAATTTGACGGGGATAAGTTGGAATCAGGTAGTGATGTATCCGGCGGGGACGAAGACGGATGATGTAACGATCACCGCCTCGTTGAAACTGCCCGGTTACTGGAAGTTCAGCACGGCCTTGCCAATCCTACGCGGCGTTACGAACGGCGTCACTTCCGACGGAACTCCCGCTGTAAACCCTGCGCCAGTATCCGTCGATTTTAAGGAGCTTTCTCTCACCCAATTTGTCGATTCGCCCGTCCTAGCCGGCCGCTATTTCAAAGAGATCGACGTCACGACGGCAGGGGAATCGCGCAAACATTATTTGGACCTAGCCGCCGACAGCGAAGCAGCCATCAATGACATCCCGTGGGATTGGATCGATGCTTACAAAGGTCTGGTGCGCGAGAGCGGGGCG
>JAICLA010000156.1 GCA_025927695.1 Terriglobales bacterium
GATCTGCGACGACCTCGCCGCCACTCGTCCCACTGCAGTGAATCTCTTCTGGGCCATCCGTCGCATGAAAGACAAATTCGCGGAAGTCGACTCGCAGCCCGTCGCGCAGATCAAAAGCGCGCTCATTAAAGAAGCGCAGCAGATGTACATCGAAGACATTGCTGCATGCGAAGCCATGGGACGCAACGGCGCCGTCCTGCTTCCCAAATCCGGCGGCGTGCTAACGCACTGCAACGCCGGCGCTCTAGCTACCTGCGGATACGGTACCGCGCTAGGGGTCATTCGCTCGGCGGTTTCATCCGGCAGCAAGATCAATGTTTACGCGGACGAGACGCGCCCGTTCCTTCAAGGTTCACGCCTGACCGCATGGGAACTTCAGCGCGACGGCATTCCCACCACCGTCATCGCTGACAACATGGCCGGCGCGATGATGCGACTGGGCAAGATCAATGCTGTGATCGTAGGCGCAGACCGCATCGCCGCCAACGGTGACGTCGCCAACAAGATCGGCACATACTCCGTCGCCATTCTCGCGAAGGAACACGGCATCCCGTTTTATGTCGCCGCACCCTGGTCGACCATTGACCTTGCTACAGCAACCGGAGAGCAGATTCCAATCGAGCAACGGTCGCCGAAAGAAGTCACGCACCATGCAGGCAAACAAGTCGCGCCCACTGGCATTGCAGTCGAGAATCCGGCCTTTGATGTGACGCCGAATAAGTACATCGCAGCCATAATCACCGAACGCGGCGTAGCCAAAGCGCCTTATTCAGACTCTCTGCAAGAATTGTCGAAGAAAGAACTAATCCACGCGTAGCTAGAAGGGGGCAATTACAAATTTTGGCAATTACAAATCCGCCCGGAACTTCCCGCCGCAAAATCCGTATATAAAACCATGCTAAAACTCTTACTCTGGTGCCTGCTCTTCGTTCTCTGCTGGCCGCTGGCCATCGCCGCGCTTGTGCTCTACCCCATCGTCTGGCTGCTGCTACTGCCGTTCCGCATCGTGGGAATCGCGGTGGACGGTGCACTTGAATTCGTCAGCGCGGTCTTCATGCTGCCGGTGCGGGTGCTGCGAGCAATCTAGCTATTTGAGTTCCGCCAGCCACTTCTGCGCGAACGCCCGCGCCGCTTCCGTACCGTTTCTTCCCACCCGATAAGCCATCTTCCACGGCTCCGGTTTACGCTCATACGCCGGATTCACAAACTGATGCCCGCGCAATGGAGCCGAGTAATCCACTCCCGCTGTCTCCGCTAAGGCATTCTGCAGCGCCTTCTTGATGGCCACATTCGGATCCATCGGCGGGGCCATCTTCAAGGCCTCTTCATATTTCTGCTGGTCGCGGGCGTATCGCGCTTTCTCTCCTTGCAGCAGTGTGGCGTCGTCCACCTGCGGCTTTTCCCCTTGCTTGGCTTTCATCTGCGCGCGCACCTGCTCCATCTGCGCCTTTACTTTGGCCTGCATGTCCGGAGGCAGGTTCTTGATGTTGTCCATCGCCTGTTGAAACTGCTTGTCCACGTCGCTGCTGGAGGGACCATTGCTCTGCATGCGCAATTGCGCAAGGGTGAGCATAGGCATCGGCTTTTGCGGGATGTTGCGCTGCGCGTACTCGGCCCACTTCTGGCGGAATGCAGCCGATTGCGAATATGCCTTGACCTGCGCTGCCACGTCATTCACGGTGGCCACTACCGCACCGCCCCGCGGCTTCATGCCGAAACTTACCCCGGCGATGTTCCCTCCATTTTCAACGAACGTATTAAAACCTTCTTCAATCATCTGCCTGGAATACTGCTGCTCTGCCGCGACTCCCACAGCGATCAGTGCCGACACGACCAACAACGTGCATGACGTGATGACGATACGCTTCACCCGAAGTCCTCCACCAAATAGAAAATCCCGCGAAATCTTGCGCGGGATTCTATCAGCCGGTCATCTGATGCGGAAGCCCGAATACGCTTCGCAACATCGCCGTCGTGCTACTGCTTCTCTGCCGACGCGGCCTTCTTCGGCGCCGCTTTTGGCGTCAGCGTCGTCTTTAGCGGCAGCACGAACATATCTCGAAGCTCCTGGTTCTTTACGCGCTGTTTGTTCTGCTTCTTTGCGCGCTTCGCGTGTCTAGCTTTGTCACCGTTGATCTTTGACATATCATCTCCAAGTTCTATGTTTTAGCTCTCAACCATCCTAACCTAAAGCTGCGAGCGGACCATGAGCAACTTCTTACAGATCACCCCTTTCATGCACGTTAAGGAATTGGAACGGGCGCTGAAGTTCTTTACCGAGATCCTTGGATTCAAAGTCGCCTTCCGCTCTCAGTCTCCCGGCTATGCTTACATTGAGCGCGAAGGCTGCGCCTTTCGCATCCTGGAGGCCGATGAAGCGACCTACGGCAGTCGCGAGTACGCTTACTACATCGATCTGCGGGACGTTGATGTGCTGCACGCCGAACTTAGATCCAAGCTGGATACTCTCCCGAAAGGCGACGTGCTCGGTCCTATCGACCAACCTTATGGAAACCGTGAACTGATCGTGCGCGTTCCCGATGGCAATCTTCTCGTCTTCGGCCAAGCCATGCAGAAGCCCTGATTTCGCAAGCAACCCACGGCTTTGTAAAGAATCGTATTTAGGCGCAGCCACTCTGCTTTCATAGCAACTTGCCCGATGTGGTGCGGTTCTAATCTCTAGCGACTCCGAAAATCTATTCACTTGGGTTCCCATTCGGGGTGCGCAATGGAGGGTTTATGAAACTTCTCAGAACCGCAGTAGCTTCGTTGGTCATGATGTCCGCTATGCCTTTGTTGGCGCACGCCCAAGACCGGGACCGTGACCATGACCGCAATGGAAACGCTTACATGCAGGATCGCGATCATGACCGCGACCGCGATGCCGCGCGCGACCAGTGGCGCGAACACAATGACGCCTATCAAGACGGATGGAACCATGGCATGCAAGACGCGGAGTCGCACCACAAACGCCATGCGAAAGCGGGACACTGGAAGCATCGCGACAAAGATGCTTTCAATGATGGCTACAACCGCGGTTATCAATCCTATTGGAACAATGATCGCCACGATCGGGACCACGACCGTCACTAAACTTTAATCGCACGCTCGCAACTTGCGATGGCAAGAGGCGCTCACGTTGAGCGCCTTTTGCTTTTGCGGCGAGCGGCATCTGGCTATACTGCGGACATGCACAAGCTACTGACTCGAGCCGCAGTCGCCATCTCGCTTTGCGTTTTTGCTGCTGCGCAGACCAACACGACATCAACGCAGAGTTCACAGAGCCAAACAGCGCCGCCCGCTCAGAACCAACCGACGCCGGCATTCACGCCACCAGTACACCGCAAGCCGCAATCCTTCCAACCAGGCGAAGACCCGCGGGAACATGCCGGAGTTAAGCAAGCAGAGTCCACGCAGACGCCGCCCGAGTTCGATCACGTTGGGCTCGAAGTGCGTGACATCGCCAAGAGCGCGGACTTTTATCAGCGTGTTATGGGCTTCGTGCAAATCCCTGACCCATTCAATGACGCACAACACATTTTTCTGCGGCTTGGCCAACACAGCCAATTGCATCTTGTGAAGATCTCACCTGCCGCTTCGTCAACGACTTCCGCGAACTCTGCGTCAAAATCGGCGTCCAGCCTGAAAAACAGTTTTCATTTCGCAGTGCGCGTTGCAGATGTTCCCGCTTTCGCGGCGCGACTCGACAAGCTAAAGGTCGCTTACAGCGACACCAACGAAAAACCACATACCATCACCAAGCGGCCGGATGGCGTGAGCCAGATCTACTTCCAGGATCCCGACGGTTACTGGATCGAAGTGAATGACGATAAGTACTGAACCAGTGGCTAGTGGTTAGTGGCTAGTGGCTAGGAAAGTCAAAAGCCAACCACGGCCTAATCTCGTCCGCGAAACTCGCGGATCCTTCGCCGGTCTCGCTTGTCAGGTCTTCCTGGATCAAGCTTTTCAAACTCACTCATCGCACGGCGCGCTGCGGCCAGCTTCGCGCGCTCTGCTTTACTCTCTTCTGTCTCGCGATAGAGCTTCTGTGCTTCACTCGCTGGGCCGCGGACTTCGCCGAGCGCCAGCACTTCAATCTCAAAGTCGCCTCCGGGCGTTTGCACGTGCAGCATGTCGCCGGCTTTCACATCGCGCGCCGGCTTCGCTAGCTGATGGTTCAAGCGCACGCGCCCGAGTTCGCAGGCCTTCGTCGCTAGCGAGCGCGTCTTGAAGAAGCGCGCGGCCCAAAGGTATTTATCGATGCGCGACATCCTCAAAGGCTATCACTTCGCCGCTTGACCCAAGGCTTGCTTTGCATCGCATTGCGACAGGTGTGCAAGTTGTTGCACACCTGTGCTGCAGCTCGCCGCTAAGTGTCTAATCGGCAATAGTTTGGGTCTGGAACCATATTTGCATAGTAACTGGTACGTACCCCCATACAATGTCCGCTTTTGCGGATCGGAGATGATTTAAATGACTACACGGAAATCCAGTACCGGGGCCCTTTGTATCACTGCAGTTCTTCTTTGCCTGGTGTTTGTGCTCGGTGGCGCACAAGTCGCACAGGCTGACACTGTGTACACCTACACCGGCAATAACTTCAATTTCTTTTACAACGGAACCAGCTGCGGGTCTGTCTGCAGCGTGAGCGGATCATTCAGCGTCTCCACCGCTCTTGGCGCCAATCTGGTGAACTACACCGTTGCACCCACCAGCTACTCTTTCGCTGACGGCCTCTCGACCAACACCGATCAGAACAGCCAGGTGAACACCTTCACGGTGAGCACTGATGGTTCCGGCAACATCATCGCTTGGACGATCTACACGCAGATCAACGGAGCGCACAATCCGTGTTCGAACAACGAATATTCGATCCAGACCACCAATACCCAAGACCTTGGTGAGATGACTGGAAACATCTGCACCAGCCCATTTGACGAATACGCGCTGATCAACAACAACCCAGGCACTTGGACCGAAGTCACGGTCGCGAATACTCCGGAACCGGCCAGCCTGGCGCTGCTCGGCAGCGGATTGATCGGCCTCGGCGCCGGCGTCCGTCGCAAGTTCATTCAGTAAAACCAAACGCAACAACTCCTCTCACTCGGCCGCCCTTCATCGGGCGGCCATTTTTTTGGCTTTTTTACCTACTGGGTGTGTTCCTCATCTCTTCAATCGACAGCCTGATCTCTTCGGGAGTGGGTGGGGGTGGCGCTTCTGAGTGCACGACATCGGGGAGCGGAGCATCGTCATTGTCCTGGAAGACTTCATAGTCGCGCGCGGTGGACATGGTGTGTTTGAGAGTGCGTGCTGCGATCCTGAGGTCCTGGAGCATGAGGCGCGCGGCGCGGTAATCGAGCTGGCCGGTGGCCAATGCGCGAAAGGTCGCGGTAAGCGCGATCTGGATGCCGTCAGCATCTTCGAGGCTGGGAAGCTGAAGCGCATTGAAGAGCGCGGCGGAGTTGTCGTCAACGAAAGTGCGGCCGTCGGGGAGCATCTTGTAGATGTCCATTGCATGGCCGTAGTTGACGCGCTTGCGGCGGTACTCGAGGTTTTGCTCGATACGGAGACGACGCTCGTATTCGCGGTGGTGGTAATAGCAAAGCGTTTTGCCTTTGAGGACGAGGCCGGTGCAGCCGTCGCCGTTGGGACGCGGGTGAGAGCAGGTACGGACGGGGGTGGACATTTGGAACCTCCAGTGGCTAGTGGTTAGTGACTAGTGGCTAGTAGAAAAGCAAAATCAAGAGCAAAGGCGAACACGGACAAAATCGGAAAAATGGATAAAAGAGATCAGAGGCAAAAACTTTTTTTGATTCTTGAGACGAATCGAGACGGATTGCTAGGCGTGAATCGGGTTTGAAAAAAACGAAAAATCTGCAAAGGCCAGATTCTTTTGGACTTATGGCGTCAGTGGCTGTAAAGCTCAGATTCTTAAGGTGGTTAAACATTAAAGGTCACATTCCAAAGCAGTTAGTTGTATAACTTTTAGTTATAACCTATTGATATATTCCATCAATAAATGAAGAGCGAGAGTTATGTCAAGAGAAAAAATCAGTAGCCAGTTGCCGGTAGTCAGTACTCAGGAGAGTCGAGAAAGATATGCACAGGATCTCCGCTTGCTTTCGCTTTATATTCGCCTTATGCTGGATGCGAATAGGACAGGGAAATGAACATGAGCATCGACGACGAAATGATCATCGAATGTCTGGAGTGCATTCAGTTAAAGGAAGCTTTCAGGAAGACTGCGCTGGCGCTGGGCGTGCATCACGAGCATC
>JAICLA010000077.1 GCA_025927695.1 Terriglobales bacterium
AAACTCAGTCTCTCTAGCCGGTGATTCAGGAACGCTGGTAGACCGCGTGTTGCAGTCGGCAGGGAAGAAGGCAGTGATGGTAGCAGTGGGCAATCCGTATCTCGCAGATGATTTCCCGAACGTGCCTACTTACATCTGCACCCTCTCCAACGCAAGCACTTCGGAAATAGCCGCGGTGAAAGCACTATTCGGCGAGGTCCCCATCCGCGGCAAGATGCCAGTCTCGCTTCCGAACATCGCGCAGCGAGGCGCAGGCATCGAGCGCCCATTGACAACAGCGAGCGCCGGAAGCGGGCGTGCGCAACGATCAGCGAAACATTGAAAAAAGAATCGAGGCTCTCATGACTTCCAACTTACATGTAAAACTCGCGGGCATCGCGCTGTTACTGATCGCCGGATGCAGCATCAACGTTCATGATTCTGACCGCGCTTCCAATGGAGACAACGGCAAGCACGACGAGGTCACCATCAAATCTCCGCTCGGCGGCCTCCACGTTGATACTTCCAAGGTAGACGCGAAGGATACCGGCATGAGTGTCTATCCCGGTGCGCGAATCAAGCAGAAAGAAAATGACAATGACAATAAGGCGAACGTAAATATTGATACGCCTTGGTTCGGTCTCAAAGTGGTCGCCCTCACCTATGACACAGACGATTCAAAAGAGAAGGTCTGGGCCTACTACAAAAAAGAGCTTTCAAAGTATGGCAAGGTGCTGGAGTGTCGCCCCGGTTCTCCTGACATGGACATCAAGGCTTCGAGCGACGACAAAAACCAGCTCACCTGCCGCGACGACAAGAATTCAAAGAACCATCAGGGCGTGAACTTCGATTCCGACGAATCTCTGCGAGTAGGCACCCGCGATCATCAGCGTGTCGTCGGATTCAAGCATGCGGCCAGTGGCACAGAATTTAGTCTGGTATACATCGAAACGCATGGTGGTGAGAACGACAAAGCCTAGTTGAACAAAGTTGTTTACGCGTCCCGCTCTGCGAGAGCGGGATTTTTTCGCGCCCGAAATAGCAGCCTGCTCATGGATGGATGGCGCAATCCGATTTTGGCGAGTATGCTTTTGCGCCATGAAGCGCCTTCTCCTCTTTCTTGCTCTCTGCCTCTCTGCGTTCGGACAAAAGTTCACCATCGACCAGGTGATGTCCGCGCCGTTCCCCAACCAGATGACCGCGGCGCGCAAAGCGCAAGTCGTGGCTTGGGTGCTGAACGACCACGGCGCCAGCAACGTCTGGGTGGCGGCAGGCCCCGAGTGGAAGGGGAGGCAGCTCACGCACTATCAAGGTGACATGGGCATGCCGCTAGCCGCGCTCACCATCACCGACGACGGCAAGACCGTGCTGTATGCGCGCGGCACAGAGACGAATGGCGAAGGCCTAGTGGCGAATCCCACCACCCAGATGAAACTGCCGAAGCAGCAAGTATTCTCTGTCGATGTGTCGTCCGCCGACGAACCGAGGCTGCTCGGCGATATGGGTTGTAACGAAGAGGGGTGCGAAGACATTCAAGCGTCACCTGATGGCAAGTGGGCCGTCTGGTCTGCAAAGAAAAAATTATGGATGGCGCCCACAGATGGTTCCAAGCCCGCGCGGGACGTCGTCCAGGTCCGCGGCGACAACGTCGATCCCCGCTGGTCACCCGATGGCAAGCACATCGCCTTTGTCACCGACCGCAACGATCACAGCTTCATCGCGATCTATGATCTCGATCCCGAACGCGTACGCTACGTAGCTCCAACGGTGGACCGCGATGAGATGCCGCACTGGTCACCGGACGGGCAGAAGCTATTGTTCGTGCGCCGCAACGGCGCCGAACAGCGCTTGACATTGATCCCGCTGCATCCCGAGCCATGGGGTATCTGGGTCTCAGACGATGCCGCGAGCGCGGATCGACCAACCGCACGCGAAGTCTGGCATAGCACGAAAACACTGGCAGGTTCGCTGCCGTGGCACATTGATGAATGTCTGCATTTCCTCGCAGGCAACGTGATCATCTTCAACAGCGAGCAGGATGGCCGCAGCCATCTCTATTCCATCTCCGCGGAGAAGACTGACCATCCGCAAGACGCGAAGCTACTCACGCCTGGTGACTTTGACGTCGAAAGCACAACGGAGAAGCCAGACGCGAGCGAGATCGTCTACACGTCAAATCAGTGGTCAAACGATCGTGGTGATGAGGACCGCCGCCATCTCTGGCGGCTGAAAGCGCCAGACTGGAAACCTGAGCAAGTCACCAAAGGCGAGACCATCGAGTGGGGACCAGTGATGACCAGCGATGGCCAAATATTCTGCCTCGGCTCGACCGCGACGACTCCCTCCACTTCTTATCGCGTGACTGCGAACAGCCGCGAGATGCTAGCGCCGCAGACCATTCCCGCAGATTTTCCCTCCGCTGATTTAGTCACGCCCAAGCAAGTCATCTTCAAAGCCGCGGACGGCACCACAATCCACGGACAACTGTTCGCCCCCAAAGGGCAGACCGGGCCCGCGCCCGCCATCATCCACACCCATGGCGGCCCGCCCCGTCAGATGATGCTCGGCTTCCATTACAGCTACTACTATTACAACGCTTACGCCGCGAACCAATATCTGGCCAATCTTGGATACGTAGTGCTGAGCGTGAACTATCGCTTAGGCATCATGTACGGTCGCGCCTTTCATCGCGTGGCAAATGGCGGCGCTCGCGGCGGCGCTGAATATCAAGACCTTCTAGCCGGCGCGAAATACCTACAAACGCTGCCTAACGTTGACGCCAAGAAGATCGGCCTCTGGGGCGGCAGTTATGGCGGATACATGACCGCCATGGGCTTGGCACGGAACTCTGACATCTTCAAGGCAGGAGTGGATTTTCACGGCGTGCATGACTGGAGCGCTCTGCGTAACTATCGCTGGGACTCATCACTCGCAGCTCCCGATGCACACGCCGCCGCCGAGCTTGCGTTCAAATCTTCTCCCGATTCAAGCCTTGCAGGATGGAAGTCGCCGGTACTGTTCATCCACGGTGATGATGACCGCAATGTCTCCTTCACCGAGACGACCAACATCATCCAGCATCTGCGCAAACAAAACGTCGATTACGAAGAGCTCATTTTCCCGGATGAGATCCACGACCTGCTCCTGTGGAAAGATTGGGTGGAGTCGTATCGAAAGATGGGTGATTTCTTTCAGCGGAAAATGAAGTGAATGGGGCCGCGGACCAATTCCGGGGTTGCCGGTTTGCCATTCCTAACCCTCTGCGATAACGTTGAGCCGTGGAACGATTGTGTTATCGCTGTAACGCGCCGGTATCTGCGGGAGTGCCATTTTGCCCACAATGCAATGCGCCGCAGATCCGCGTAACCACGGAATCTGAGCAGCACGCGCATGATGCGGATGTAGTCGCCATGCCGGCGGGCATGACGGGAAACGGGTACGCAGGTGGAGCGCCCGCGATCCTTTGGTCAGCAGCATTGGCGCGCACCGCCGTAGCGGCTGTCGCTAGCGTTGCTCTGTTGCAACTGATCACAGTATTTTCGCGCTCCGCCGCCCTCGCATTCTTGGCGCTGCCCTTCGGCGGATGGTTCGCCGTTTATCTCTATGCGCGTAGACATCCTGGCCCGGTCACCGCGGGCATGGGGGCACGACTCGGCGCTGTCACTGGCTTTTTTATCTTCCTCATCTGTTTCTGCGTGACCGCTGCGGCCGTGATCGCCGACCGGCGGGAGGTGTTTGACATGGTCGGCAAAGCGATGAAGGATGCCGCTGCCACCAATCCATCACCGCAAGCGGATGCGCTCATCGCCCAGATCTCGACTCCCAATGGGATGATGACCATCCTTTTCCTGGCCGCAATGATGTTCCTGTTCATGAGCCTTGCGCTCTGTGTCGTAGGCGGCGCGGCAAGCGCGGGGTTGATGAATCGGCAGAAGTAGAGCATCAAGGTTGCACCTGCACGCGCGTCCCGCGTAAAATCTCTGCGGCCCACCTCACTGCCTATGACAAGTCCTGCTGGTACCGTGCAAATCCGCCAAAAAGGCCGCCTGATGTCTTCTTCTGAGATCGATCGCACGCTTGTGCGCCTCGCGCATGAGATCGTGGAGAAGGCAAATGGCATCGAGAATGTTGGACTTGTCGGGATTCGCCGGCGCGGTGTGCCCATCGCGCAACGCTTAGCCGCGCTGATCAAAAACATTGAAAAAGCAGATGTACTCGTCGGAACGCTCGACATAAATCTCTATCGCGACGACCTCTCCACCGCTGGCCCGAAGCCGGTCGTAGTGAAAGGCGCCATCGGCTTCGATGTGAATGACAAGCACATCATCCTGATAGACGACGTGCTCTACACCGGACGCACGGTGCGCGCCGCGCTCGACGCGTTGTTCGATCACGGGCGTCCTGCAAAAGTTCAGCTGCTCGCGCTCATCGATCGCGGACATCGCGAACTGCCGGTCGAAGCCCAGTATGTGGGCCGCGTGGTGCAGACCACTGACAATGAGATCATCGAAGTAAAGCTCAAAGAGATTGACGCCAACGACCAAGTGTTGCTGGTAGAGCGCGTAATTTAACCCACGGTACTGCTGTGTAACCGAAGATTGACGCCTACACTCAAGCCGGCGCCGCGAACTAGCGCGATACTACCTGCGCCGCCGGGCTCATTGCTCGATATCGAGCACCTCTCCGTTGAAGAAATAGAAGAGATATTGGAAAGCGCTGGCGATATGCAGCGTAGATTGGCGAAGTCCGACTCGCGGGCGGCATTGGTGCGCACGCTTGCAGGACGCCGCGTAGCATTGCTTTTTTACGAAGCCAGTACGCGCACGCGCGTATCTTTCGAGTTCGCGGCGAAAAATCTTGGTGCGTTCACCACAGTCGTTACCGCTGCGGCGTCGAGTATCGAAAAGGGCGAATCGCTGGTCGATACCGGCTACACCATTCAGGCAACTGGCGCCGAAGCCATCGTGATGCGGCATCCCGCTTCCGGTGCCGCTGCATTGCTCGCCCGGCACATCCACGTACCGCTGATCAACGCCGGTGACGGTATGCATGAGCATCCCACGCAAGCTTTGCTCGATGCCTTCACCATGCTGCAGCACAAGAAGACGCTTCGCGGTCTGCATGTGCTCATCGTGGGGGACATATTTCACAGCCGGGTAGCACGCTCGAATGTGCAGTTACTGTCAAAGTTCGGCTCGCGGATCACTCTGTGCGGGCCAGACGCTTTGTTGCCGCGGCTGTCGGCAACGCTGGCGGACGGCGTAGTGGTCTCTCGCGACTTCGACGCAGAGCTGAAGTCTGCAGACGTGATCATGATGCTGCGAGTGCAGAAAGAACGGCTGGCCGGACTTGACCTGAACGTTGCTGATTACATTGCGCAGTACCAACTCACGGGTGAAAGACTACAAGCCGCCAAGCGCGGCGCCGTCGTGATGCATCCCGGACCAATGATTCGGGGCATGGAGATCACTGCAGAAGTCGCGGATGGGCCACAGTCAGTCATCGTCGAGCAAGTACAGAATGGCGTGTTGACCCGCATGGCGATCCTAGCGCGGGCCTTCGCGATGAGTGGCCGAGGTGAACGGTGAAGATCAAGCCGAGAAGACCACCGTCTAAGAAAGCGGTCCCGAGAAGGCCTCCGAAACAGAAGCCGCTTCTGATTCGCGGCGGACACCTCATCGATCCCGGGAGCGGTATCGACGCGCCCATGGACATGCTTTTGTGCGACGGGCGCGTTGCCAAAGTCAGCCAGCCGGGAAAGATTTCCGCGAAAGGCACGCAACTCATCAACGCGAAGGGCTTGATCGTCGCGCCGGGATTCATTGATATCCACGTTCATCTGCGCGAGCCAGGACAGTCACACAAAGAAACCATCGCCACAGGGACAGCCGCAGCCGCAGCCGGCGGATTCACGTCAGTCTGCTGCATGCCGAACACGGTCCCTGTGAATGACGACCCGAAGATCACGCACTGGATGCAGTCCGCGGACCGTGGTGCGGTGATCAATGTATTTCCCATTGCGGCCGCGACGCTGGGCAGCATGGGCGAGCGCATCACTGACTTCGCGGCATTGCGCGAAGCCGGCGCAGTCGCATTCAGTGATGACGGCAAGCCCATCCTCGGTGACGAAATCATGCGCGCGTGCCTCGAAGCTGCCGCGAAATTAGGCGTGCCGGTCATCCAGCACGCAGAAGACACGCGCCTCACGGTCGGATGTTCCATGAACCTAGGCCCAACTTCATTGCGACTAGGCTTGCGCGGAATGTCCGTCGAGTCAGAAGCGAAGATCGTGGAGCGCGATATTCGCTTGGCGCGTGAGACCGGCGGGCATCTGCATGTAGCGCACATCTCCACGAAGAAGGCGCTCGACGCGGTACGCCGCGCGAAAAGAGAAGGTGTGAAGGTGACTTGCGAGGTCACGCCGCACCATTTCGTGCTCATCGACGAACATGTAGGCCAATACAACACGAACTTCAAGATGTGCCCTCCGCTGCGCAGCGAAGAAGACCGCGACGCCATGGTGCGCGGCCTGCTAGACGGCACCATCGATTGCATTGCTACGGATCATGCGCCCCACGCCTTCCATGAGAAGCAGCAGGAGTTCGAGCGCGCGCCCATGGGCATCACCGGCCTCGAAACATCGCTGCCCATCGCGCTGCAAGTACTGCATCATCACAATGGCCTGCCGCTTCGCCGCATCGTGGAACTTCTCAGCACGAACCCGGCAAAGATCGTCGGCCTCAAAGGCCGGGGAACTCTGGCCGTCGGCTCACATGCGGATGTGACTATCTTCGATCCCAAAAAGAAATGGAAATTTTACGCACAGGATTCCCGATCGAAATCAAAGAACACGCCGTTTGATGGTTGGGAGTTCAAAGGACAAGTTGTAAGCACTATTGTTTCCGGTAAGCTGTTTTACGCTCGGTAAGATTTTTGCATTAGCGTCTTACTTTTGTGATACTATGCGGATATGGCTACCAATGCGACCGTCACATCTAAGGGACAAGTAGTTATTCCTGCCGAACTACGCAAGAAGTACGGCATCAAAGCCGGTACTCAGCTGGCGTTCATCGAAGAAGGAAATATGATCATCCTGCAACCGATTACCGAAGAGGTGATAAGGTCTACTCGCGGTATTTCGAAAGGCGGCCCTTCTCTCGTGAAAATGTTAAGAGAGATGAGAAAGGCTGAAGATTGGTAGCAACCTACGTTCTGGATGCTAACGCCCTATTGGCATACTTGGACAATACTCATTCCGCGGAAAAAGTTGAAGACCTGCTCGTTCTGGCTCAACAGGGAAAGGCGGCGGTGCTCATGTCCGCAGTCAATTGGGGTGAAGCATACTTCGTGCACACTCGGGGTCGGGGCGAAGAGGCTTCAGAAAGAATGAGACGTGTGATCCGCCGGTTTCCTCTGCAGGTAGTCCCCGCAGATGCGCGACGTGCAGAGTCAGCTGCAGAGATCAAGGCTCGGTTTAAGCTTCACTACGCCGACTGTTTCGCCGCAGCGCTCGCCCTCGAAAACAAAGGTACCATTGTCACCAGTGATGCTGATTACAGACGGCTCCAGGCGCAAGTCAAGATCCTTTGGCTCACCGGCTCCAAAAAGCTCTAACTGATGATCCCCATCTTCTTAGCCACTCTTCCCAATATCTCCAGCGCCCGCTCCATCTCGTCCTGCGTATGAGTCGCCGTCATGATGGTGCGAATACGCGCCTTGCCTTCCGCCACCGTCGGAAACGCGATGCCGGTCGCCATTACACCGTTCTTGAACAGTTCACGGCTGAATTCCATCGTCAACTTGCCGTCGCCGACGATGATGGGCGTAATAGGCGTTTCGCTCGCAGGCGTATTCGCGCCGCCGATATTGAAGCCGAGCGTGCCCAGTTCTTTCTTGAAGAACTTGGTGTTCTTCCATAACTGTTCAATCAGTTGCGGCTCCTGCTCCAGCACATCGAACGCCGCGATACACGTCGCGGTCACGCTCGGGGGATGCGAAGTCGAGAATAAGAACGGACGCGCGCGGTGATACAGAAAATCGATGAGGTCTCGCGAACCACAAACATATCCGCCGATCGCGCCTATGGCCTTCGACAGCGTTCCCACTTGAATATCCACGCGCCCATGCACATCGAAGTGATCGATGGTCCCGCGACCATTCCGTCCCAGCACGCCGGAAGAGTGCGCATCGTCCACCATCATGATGGCGCCGTATTTTTCCGCGATGTCACACAATCCCGGCAGCGGACCGATGTCGCCGTCCATCGAGAACACGCCGTCCGTGATCAACAGCTTGCGCCCCGGCTGGTCTTTGACTGACGCCAGATGCTCTTCCGCATGCGCAACATCTTTATGGCGGAAGACCAGGATCTTTGCCCGAGACAACCGTGCGCCATCAATGATGCTGGCATGGTTCAACTCGTCAGAGATGATGAAGTCTTCTTTGCCCAATATCGCCGAGACCGTTCCGGCATTCGCGGTAAACCCTGACTGGAACACAACACAAGCTTCCACATTCTTGAAGCGCGCGATCTTCTCTTCCAATTCCATGTGCAGCTTCATGGTGCCGGCGATAGTGCGCACCGCTCCCGGACCCACGCCGTATTTCTTCGTGGCTTCGATCGCTGCTTCGCGAAGCTTCGGATGCGTGGTCAGCCCGAGGTAATTGTTCGAAGCAAGATTGATGACATGCTGCCCGTCAAACGTGCACTCCGGCGCGCACTCGTCCTCCAGCACGCGCAGCTTGAAGTGCGTGCCCTTGCGCTTGAGTTCATCCATCTGGTCTTTCAGGTATGCGAGTTGCGGACGGGCTGCGGTGGTAGTCATGATCTCCTACTTTTTGGCTGGCGTGTGCGCGGCAGCGCTAAGAGAGTTCGCGGTCACAAAGTGCGGCTCAATGTCATTGGGCACGGACTTCAGCTTGTCCATGGCTTTCTGCACCGCCGGCCGAATCACGCTCAGTTCGGTCATCATCTGCTTGGCGCCGGCGTAGTCGCCCGTTGCTTCCAGCATCAGAAATTTGTTGTCGAGGTCCGAGACGGCCTTTTTGATCTTGCTAAAGTCCACAGAGAACGTTCCGTCCGGGTGATTGACGAATGCACCCTGGTCAGTAAGGAAGTTGAACTGAATGGCCATGCCGCGCGCATGAGCGTCGGTGGTGCCGAAGCGCAGCGTTCGGAAAGCCGAGGCAAGATAGGTGTTGTAGAGCTTGTGTTCAGCCGCATCGCCTTGGCCCAGACTGTCTTTCAACAGGCCCTTGCTCATCAGGTATTGCACTGCAAACAGGCCGGTCACATCTGCTTTCGCTTCTTCAATGGTGCTGTACAGCTCTTTCAATTCTTTACGAGGATTCGTCTCGCGGCCATTGATGGTGATCACATGTGGACCCAGCCCATGCGTGATCTCATGCGCCAGTATGTGGGTAAAGAATGATTCAAAGTCGAGGTCTTTTTGCGCGTCTGCGGTCAGCACGACCTTGGAGATCGGGATGAGCGTGCGCTGGAACTTGGCCTGCTGCACATTCTTCAGCATCACGCGCTTGCTGCCCTTTTGCGCGATCACGCGTTCGTCGTTCGGCAGGTTGTAAGCGGCGGTCTGTACGCCCATATTGCCGTCGCCCGCGCCAAACACTTCATTCACCACCGCGATATGCGAAGACGCCGCCACATGCGGGTTGCGGTGCTCTTTCGGGATAGGTAGGTTGTCTTCCAATTCCTGCAGGTGCTGCCCGAAGAACGCGAGCTTCTGCGTCTCTTTCTCGTCGCGCACATTCACATAAGCTTCGAACGCGGCTTTGTAACCAAAGAGTTCGTCGTTGTAAGTCTCGTAAGGGCCTATGGTGACATCGAGCGGCGAATCGAGATCCATCCACGCAACGTCGCTGTCAAAGTAATCGTTAGACAGGAATGCGTCTGCACGCAGATCCAGAAACTTCTTTAATGACGCGTTCGAAGTAAGCGCCGCAGCCTCATGCAACAGCTTCGCCGCCTTAGTGAGGTCGGCTTTGTATTCATCGCTGTACTTAACGATTTTGAATCCATTGCCATTGTGCCGGATGATCGTAAAAAATCCTTGCGCCTCTTTGCGCTGGTCGTCTGACAGGCCTTTCATCCAGCTTTCAAGCTGTTCTTTGGTCGCATCTGTCGGATAAAAATTCGCGCCCTTAGGATGCTGCGGCGCTCCCGGCACAAAGACCTCGTAATCATCCAGCAGCGACCACGGCCCTTTATTGATCCAAAAATAATGCGCGCGCGCTTTTCCGATGGCACTCTCATCCTTCGCCAACTTCGCGCGCATCGCCGGATTCCCGCTCCATCGCTGCTCCAGTTGGATGTCATCGATGATGTGTGCAGCCTGCACCAATTTCGCCAGCGCTTGCCGATCACCCGCGCTCAACCCGGAGATGTCAGCCTTCAACTCCACCGGCGCGAAACGCGCGGTCATGTGTTGCAGTTGCTGCAGATCAGGCACGCCGCCAGCTTCTGCATGTTTTGAGCTGTTCTGTGCCATAACAAAACTCATGGAAAGCAAAACCACCGTCGCGAGCGATCTCATCGTTTATTGCACTCCGTTGGGATAGAGCAATATCTTGCTGGCCTTGCCCGTCTTCAACATCTCCATGCCTTTATTGAAATCTTTCATCGGCAGTTTGTCAGTGATGGCGGGCGAGAGGTCCAGGCGTCCGTGCTTCAACAATTCATTCATCTGATACCAGGTCTTGTACATGCGCCGTCCATGGATGCCATGCACGATAGCGCCCTTAAAAATGATGGCGTCGGCCAGATTGAGTTCGATCGGTTTAGTCGGCGTGCCAAGCAGGGAAGCGCGTCCACCCATGCGCAGGATGTCGAATCCCTGACGAATGGCGCTCGCGTTGCCACTCATCTCCGCCACAACATCAACGCCGGTGCCGTTCGTATGTTCCAAAACGATCTTCTTCACGTCATCTTTGCTCGGATCGATGACCACATCCGCCTTCATCGCCTTCGCCAGACTCCGCCGATGCTCATTCACCTCCAGCGCAAACACGGTCGAAGCTCCGCAAGCCCGCGCCACGGCAATCGCAAACAATCCGATAGGCCCGCATCCAATGATGGCAATGCTGTTCCCGGCGATCTCGCCCGACAGCACCGTATGCACCGCGTTCCCCAACGGATCCAGCACGCTGGCATACTCCGGCGGGATCGCCGGATCGATCTTCCAAATGTTCGACTCCGGTATCACCACGTACTCAGCGAACGCACCGTCAGAATCGATCCCGATGATGGTCACGTTCTGGCAGATATGCGCGTCGCCGGTGCGGCACTGAAAACATTTTCCGCAAGCCACATGCATCTCCGCGGAAAC
>JAICLA010000087.1 GCA_025927695.1 Terriglobales bacterium
CCACCGGACGCTCAGCCTGCATCACGCGTTGCGCGTCTTCCAAACTCCAGCCCAGGCTGCGAAGCACGGCCAATGTCTGCATGGGCGCGCGATGCACTCCCGCGGCGCAATGAATGAACACTTTATTGTGTTTGTGCTTCAGCGCTTCCAATGCAAAATCCACGCCGCGCTTGAGCGCCTCAGGCGGCTTCGGCTGAAAGTCGTCGTCCATCGGGTTCCATAGGACTTTGACTCCGTACGGGTCGGCCAGTGGACGATCATCGAACTCGATCTGCATGTTCACAATGTGCGTGACGCCCGCGCGGACGATCTCGATCATGCTGGCTTCATTCCATATGCCGCCGCCCACCGCGATCTGTTCGGTGATCCAACTAAGGTCCATTGCTTCGATTCTAACAAGCAAACAATCTGCGGACGACTACGACGGCTCTTTCAATTCCTTCATCAACAGCGCGGCCAGAGAATCGTCATTCGCGTCCGCTCCGGATTCGTCCGCTGGCCCTTCGCCTGCGAAATCCAATAGGAATCTGGCGTGTTGATAGCTTCCCTCTTTGGCTTTATCGATGAGCTTAGTCACGATGTCAGGCAGTGCAGCAATCACCTTGCGGCGCGCGCCATATAGCGCCTCATCTACGGCGGAATCATCTTTCTTCTTTGGCATGTTTGCTCCCAAAAACACAACGCGAAGCCTTTCGGCCCCGCGTTGCTAAGCAATCCCGTTGTTCTCGCTTACATTTTTAGAATACCAAGCCGCGCAGGGTAAATGAGACATTTGCCGTGAAACTTTATTTGCCGCAGCATCATGCACTTACGTCGAAATCGCCAATCTCCGCCTCTTGACATTCGTTTTTAGCGGGCTCGGTCGCAGGTTTTTTAGAACTTCTTCCCGCCGGACGCGATTCTCCCATGGGACGCAACAATCCAGTCTCGAGAAATATCTTGCTGAGTAGATCCAGAGCGTCCGGCAAGCGACGCGTGACCGTGCGCCGCGTTACTTTCAGTACTTCGGCAGCTTCAGAGTGCGAATACTCCTGGAGGACGACGCGCGCCACCAGTTCCTGCTCAAAGCGTTCCAGTTTGGCCAAGCAACGGTCCACGTCATGCACCAGGATGACCACGTCTTCAAAGCTGTGAATGCGGTAGGAGCTGACCTTGGCGCGAAAGAATTCGCGACCGATCACCGAAGGCAATCGGCCGAGCTCAATGGACATGCGGAAGTACCGGCGCAGCAGTCCAATGGTGTGTTCGCGGTATAGCGAAAGCTCGGGATCGATGAGTTCCCCACGTGCGGGATTCTCACGTTTGGAAGCGGATGCACGAATGCTGTAAATGGTCGCTGTCATTGCACACGCTCCGTGCGCGTGATCGCACGCGCGTTCTTGGAATGCCGTTTCCCGCCACGGTCCGGTTGCAGGCTTACCGGCGGCAGGTCGTCCACTTTTTCCTTGCACGGTCCGCAGTAGATATATCCGCTGCCCGCCGGTCGCAGCCACAGACCGCCGCAGCGTTCGCATATCTTCAGTTCCAGTGTGCAGACTTCGCCGCTCGGCTTGTCATTGTGTTGCTCGCTCATTGCTTCCATCCGCGAAATGATCACGCTCTCCACGCTTTCGTCTCCTTTAGGTTGAGTGCATCAAAACAAAAAGGCCCTGCGCCGGCACAAGCGTGTTTTCTTTTCACGCTCGTGCTGCACAGGGCCCGTTTCTCTTACGGAGTGCCCGTTAACTATTTAGTTTTAGAATTCCAACTTCCCGATGCTATCCGCTGGCTCGTGCGCTACGGGAAGGCTTGCGGAAGTACCCCTCTTCGTAGCCCGACTTCAGCACCTTGCCGTTCTGCACAACGATGCTCAGCTTACCGGTGAAGCACAAGCTAAGCAGCAAGCGTTCCATGGCGGCGGAAAGCACCTCCGCCTCCTGCACTTTCCTGCGGAATTCAGTGAAATTGAGTTCCCCTTCTCGTACCGGCTGCATATTACCCATCCCTGACTCCCCAGACCGCACTCTGAGATTGATTAACTATCAGCTATATCAATACGTAACACGATAACAGCTCTCCATTTCCAGTGTCAACAACTTTATTCCCTTTGCGTGAAAAGACTTGCGAGCCTTATATCTATTTGCTAACATCGAAAATATGAAATTCAAGGCACTTCAAGAGAATCTACGCAAGGTGATGCGCAAACGCATCGATTCCGGCGAACTCACCGGACTGAAACTGGCCCACCAGACCGACTTTCAACAAGCGCACATCTCGAACTTCCTGAACAGCAAGCGCTCCCTGAGCCTTGAGGGCATGGACAAAGTCCTGCAAGTGCAGCACTTATCGGTGCTAGACCTGCTTGATCCCCACGAGATCAACAAGCGTGCTAGCATCCTGCCGCCATCGCCAGGCGAGTTTGAAGATGTGCTGCTGGCGGACGGCACCGTGGCCGCGAATGAGCCTCTCATCATCAATGACAACGTGAAAGATATCCTGAAATTCAAAAAGAGCTTTTTGAAGCGTCTGCAGCCGGACATGAAGGGTGCGCGCGAAGAGTGGACCCGCTTTGTGCTGATCAAGATCGACACCCGCGACGGCATGAGCATGTATCCACGCTTGCTACCGGGCTGCACCGTACTGATCGACCGCCACTATAACTCGCTGGAAAATTACCGTAAGAATGACGCCAACATGTACGCAGTGAAAAAAGACGGAACATGCACCATCAAGTACGTGGAGTTAGTGGGCAACACGTTGATCCTGCGTCCGCACAACCAGTCGTATCCCATTGCGGTCATCCCCATCGAAGAAGGCCAGACTTACGCCGACCATATCGTAGGCCGTGTTTGCCACGTTGCGATGGAGACCTAGGCCAAAGGTTTTTGCGGCATGCGGGGGCATCTTGCCCTCGCTTTCTTTTTTTCCAGTTAGAATCGTGAGTGTATACAAATTTCTCCGGAGGCCCTGATGGAAGCTCCTAATCTCCCTATCGCAGTGACCGGCTCACGCCGCAATGAAGACATCGCCCTCGACCTGTTGAAGTTCGTCGCAGCGCACACCGATTTCGGCAAGACCGCCGGCGTGGGATTCCAAAACCCGACTGCGGCTAAGACGCAAGACCAGGCGGACAAGCTGCTGGATATGTATTCGCGGTGTTTGAAGGCGGTGGAGGGGAAGAAGTAAGCCGTCAGCATCGAGCACCAAGCATCGAGTGACCACGCGCGCATTGATGCGCAAAAGAGAATGGCGGGCAAAGCCCGCCATTTCGCTTGAGACCGACGCCTCCGCACCGCTGAAGCCGTGCCCTGACTTATTTTTTCTTCCGTCCTTTTGATTTCTTCGCCGCTTTCTTTGCCGGACGTTTCGCCGCCTTCTTACCGCGACTGCCGCCAGAGCGTTTCGAAGCGGACTTCTTCTTCGCAGCCGGCTTCTTCTTCGAAGAACTTCGCGCGGGCTTCTTGGCGGATTTCTTCTTAGCAGCTTTCTTCGCCGCTTTCTTCGGCGCAGATTTTTTCTTCGCAGCCTTCTTCGCCGCAGGACGGCTTCCACCGCCGCTACCAGAACTGGATTGTGCGCCGCCGCCCGCAGGTGAAGGACGCGCAGCCGGCTCATCCAGCATGCCATCATCTTCTTCGTCGTCGCCGGATTCGTCTTCCGCGCCGGAACCGCGGCTCAATGACTCTTCTTCTTCTTCGTCGTAGTCATCTTCAGGACCGCGATCGCCATAGCTCATGTCGCCGTAGTCATCGCCGTCGTCTCCGAACGCCCAGAGAGTTTCTTTCGTGTCGTCATCGTAGAAGGCCATTGTTTCCTCCTGAATCTTTTTACGGAAGTCGCCGCGGCGAAGAGTCGCGGGCAGCCCAAGGGTTATACCATCTTGCGAGCATGAGTTGTCAACTGGGACTGTGGCCGCTTTTGGTTGGATGCGCTATTGGCGCACGATCAGCACGTCACCAGGATGTAATTTTTCAGCCGCATGCCCGTTATACTTTTGCAACGCCGCCACTGTAGTGTTGTAGTGCGAGGCAATGCTGAATAGCGTCTCTCCGGGCTTCACCGTGTGGGTTGAGGCGACCGCTTTCCCTGAAGACTTCTTCCCTTTGGTGCGAGAAGATTTCTTGGAAGCCAGCTCGGGTTCGGGTTGCGCGCCGGCCACGGGTTTGTAGATAACGATGGTGCGCCCAACCCGTAAGCTGTTTCCTTTCATGTGGTTCCACTTGCGAACTCGCTCCGGCGGTACGGCAAAATCATCGGCCACGGAAAGTACCGTATCACCTTTGCGTACCTTGTAATGCGTGGGGTGCTTGGAAAAGCCGCCTGCGGCCGAAGCCACTTTCTGCGACGAGATCGGGATGATCAGCTTGCTGCCGGCAATGACCTCGTCGTCTGTATTGATGTTGTTGACTTCAGCAATGGCTTTGGGGGTGGCCTTGTATTTTCGCGCGATGCTATCGAGCGAATCGCCTTGTTCGACCTTGTGATACCGCCATAGCACGCGCTTATCTTCAGGAATAGCGGCAATGGCCGTCTCGAATTTTTCCTTTGTGCCCGCAGGAAGCTTAAGGTCGTACTCAGCGTCTTTTGGCGTGACGAGTCGCAGCAAACTGGGATTCAGATCCGCAAGTTGGTCGAGCGGTGCGTCCACTGCTTCGGCCACGAGACGAAGATCCACGGCGTAGTCGACGGTGACTTTGTCTGCGGCGAGTGGTGGTTCGACCTCATCGGGCGTCAATCCGTATTGCGCAGGATTTTTCGCGATGATGGTCATGGCCACGATGATGGGAACGTAGTTCTTGGTTTCCAGAGGAAGAACGTTTCGCTTGTAGAGTTCCCAGAAATCCGCGTAGCCGGTGCGTTGCACCGCGCGTTGCACGTTGCCCGCGCCGGAGTTGTAGGCCGCCATGGCGAGATACCAATCGCCGAACTGATTGAACAGATCCTTCAAATACTTCGCGGCGGCACGCGTGGCTTTCTCGGGATCCTGGCGGTCGTCTACCCACCAGTTGTTTTTGAGTCCGTAACCGGGCGCGGTGTAATGCATGAACTGCCACATGCCGCGCGCGCCGACGCGCGAGACAGCGTTGGGATGAAACCCTGATTCAGCCTGCGCCAGGTACATCAGATCCTGCGGCACACCTTCTTCTTTCAGGATGCGATGGATCATCTCTTTGTATCGGCCAGAGCGCTCCCAGGAATTGACCAGCGACTTGTGTCCGCGAGTAGAGAAGAAGTTGATGTAGCCGGCAACGTAGTCATTGAGCACCAACGGCAAGTCAGAAGCGGTCTTTTGCAGTTCTTGCTCCGCTCGCGCTTTCTGGGTGGGATCGACCGGGAACGTCACGTCGTTGGCTTCGTCAATCGGGGCCGGCTCGGCCTTTTGCTCCTGGAAGCCGTCACCGACTTTGAGCGCGGCCATCTCCAGGTTGTGGACGCCTTCCACGATCTTGTCGAACTCGCGCTGCAGGCGATCGTCAGATTTGATGTCCACCGGGCCCTGCATCAGCATGTCAACAGCGGAGTCAAAATTTGCTTTGGCGGCTTCGAGGTGTCCGCTGGCGTAGTTGGTTTGGCCAGCTTGGTATTGCTTTTCTACTTTTTCGATGAGTGCTGGAACGGGGTCTTGCTGTGAAGTCGTAGTGGCGGGCGCGGCAGGCTGCGAGTTTTGCGGCGGCGGATCGACGGGATGCACCGCACTCGGCTGTTGGATCGCCGGAGCCATTGCCGCAGCGGGTGGTGACGACTTCGCGGGCTTCTGCTCAGCCGTCTCACAGCCAATGAAAGAAGCCGCAGCAGCCACGATCGTGACCAGATAAAAAGTCCGTCTAGTTCGAATCATTCTCAAAACTTTGCGTTCCTTCGCGTCCTTTGCGGTAAATCGCTTTTAGCCTTTGCCAGCGCCTGCTCAAGGTCTGCGATCAGGTCGTCACAACTCTCAATACCTACTGACAGCCGCACGGTTGCGCCACTGATCTCAAGCTCTTTCAACTGCTTCGCCGAACAATTCACGTGCGACGACAACACCGGGTACGAAACGGTTGACTCGACTCCACCCAGACTCGTCGCCAGATACCAGAGCTGCAGCGCGTTGATAAATGTTTCGGCCGCTTTGCCGCCACCTTTTATATCCACGGAAAGCATCATGCCGTATGCGCTCATCTGCGCTCGCGCGATGTTGTGACTCTCATTGCTCGCCAGCCCGGGATAAAACACGCGCGACACCTTCTTATGGCCTTCGAGGAAATCCGCGATGTCCCCAGCGTTTTTAGATGCACGTTCTACTCTCACTTCAAGCGTTTTCAGGCCGCGAATCAATAGGTAAGAAGCCTCGGGATCGAGCGTGCCACCCGTAGAGACCGAGGCATCGCGCATCTTTGCCACAAGTTGTGCATCTTTGGCCACAACCGCACCGGCGGAGATATCGCTGTGTCCGCCGAGGAATTTTGTGGCTGAGTGCATCACGATGTCCGCCCCGAGCGAGAGCGGCAACTGTAAGACTGGCGTAGCGAACGTATTGTCAACCATCAAAGCGGCGCCGACGGCATGCGCAGCCTTTGCGGCGGATCTCAGATCGATACAGCGCAGCGTGGGATTCGTTGGTGTTTCTACGAAGACGAGTTTTGTCTTCTTCGAACAATATTTGCTGAGATCTCGTGTGCCTTCGAAGGGCACCCATTTGGTCGTGATGCCCAGCTTGCCCAACACATCACCAAACAGTTTTATCGTCCCGCCGTACACATCCTGCATGGAGACGATCTCGTCTCCTGCTTTGCATGTAGCGAGCGCGGCGGCGAGTATCGCCGACATGCCGCTCGCAGTGACGACACAGCCCGCGCCGCCTTCGAGCGCGGCAATCTTCTCTTCCGCGACGGCCGTCGTGGGATTGCCGTTGCGGGTGTAGTAGTAGTCGCCGGAACCGCGTTTAGTGATACCGCGCAGATAATCGACGTTCGGCAGCGCGAAGACTGATGTACGGGCGATGTCAGTGGTGAGCGATGCCGCATGGCCGTGCTTCTCTTCACCCGCGTGTACGCAGCGCGTGCCCAGCCCGCTTTCCCTGCTCTTTGGTTTTGTGCCCTGCTTATGCGCCTTCGGCATTGGTCTCAGTATAAACGTGAGCCTCTGCCTCTTCGCCGCCCTTTACAAATGCAGGTGTTGAGGCTTTTGACTCCCGTCAAGCAGAACGCCCCGACTTTTCATCGAGGCGCTCTGACTACTGACAACTGTCTACTGACTACTGGTTCTCACCAGCTGATCTTCAATCCGAACTGGAATTGCCGCGGATCGTACGCCGCAGTCGGTGTGCCCGCATTGGTATATAGCGGGTTCACATCAGCAACGTTGAAGCGGTTCGCGACGTTGAAGATGTCAGTGATGAAGTCCATGTTGAAACGTTCGCCCAATGGAATACGTCGTGACAAACGCAGGTCGTTGAAGACCGTGTACGGACGAACTCCCGCATTGCGCTTCAAGTTGCCGATCAAAGGCGCATTGGCGACGCCGTCGATCGTGCCGTCAAAGAAGCACGTCGGCTTCAACCACCCTGAAGGCGAGTACTTCGATGGAACTGAGACCTGCCCGCAGGGATCAGTCACATTCGCCGAAGAGATCATGGGACGATCAGTCGAGGAGCTCAAGTCAAAGTTCTGGTCCTGACCTACAAGAATGTTGAAGGGACGACCGGAACTGAACTCGATGATCGGCGCTACTGTCCAATCGCTGAACAGCCAGTGCGCGGCACCACTCCCGCCAAATGCTTTTCCGCTCTGGTAGACACCGCTGAAGACAAAGCGGTGACGCTGGTCGAAGGTTGAATCCGCGCGCTCCAGGCTAGGCTGACGGCTGTCCTGCGGCGCCAGCAGCGACTGCAAGTCGGTCGAATCATCGATCGCATGTGACCAGGTGTACGAAGCCAGGAACTCGTAGTGCGTGTTGAAGCGTTTCTTCAGATTCGTTGTGAGTCCGTGATATACCGAGCTTCCGTTAGAGAAGTTCGCGATCATGTCACTGAACGGCACCGCGCCGCCGCCAAGAGTCAGACTGTCTGCCTGCGCAGTCGCAGTAGCCAGCGGCATGCACGCGGCAAGCACTCCCTTGAGTGACGGATTGATGCCCGATGGACGGAAGAAGCTGACCAGCGGCGCAGACACAAACGTACCCAAGGGTCCCGCGCCACATCCGGTCACTTGCAGCGGCAGCGCCGTCGCAGCAACGCCGCCCGCACCCACGCCTGCAGCAACAGCTTTCTCCCAATTCGCCACTAGCAACTGCGAGTTCACGGGATTCACATTGATCGGGCGATTGAGATGATGGCCGCCGTTATAGTTGTAAGCAATGTTCAGGCTGAAGTCGTGCGCGAATTCGTGCTCGATCTGGAAGTTCGCCTGCTCCGAATACGCATACTGGAAGTTGCTGGCCACCGGGAATCCGAACGGTTGAACGCTCAGCGGGAAACCGCTCTGCAGATAGGCCTGATTCAAGAAGATGGAGTTCGCGTTGAAATCAAACCGCTGTTGTCCAGGCTGGTATGCCAGTGCAGGCGCCAGTGCCGCAGGGAAACAATTGGGATTGGTCAAGCTACCTTGGAAAATATTCGCAGCATTGAGGTTTGACACTACACCCGTGGGGCTCAGAGCGCCTGTCGCAGTACACGGCGTGCTAGTCCCGAAGAACGCCAACTGAGGAGCTTGCGTTCCGTCGGCTACGGCCGAGTCAAAGGCCAAGGCCAACAGAGGATGGTCATAAAACATGCCGTACGATGCGCGTACCACCGTCTTGCCATCTTTGAAAGGCTGCCAAGCTACGCCGATACGCGGAGCAATGTTGTTGCTGTCTTGCGGAATGCCTTCCACGATCCCGAGCGCCGCTTCCGCCGCAGCGGACGTAGCCGTGCTGGCCGGAAACACCGGTGTGAATTCCACGTCATAACGCACGCCGTAATTCACAGTCAGGCTAGGAGTGATGCGCCACGAATCCTGAATAAACGTGCCCAGCATCTTGTTGGCAAAGTTCAAGTTCGGATTGCCCACACCCTGCACGAATACTTGCGGCAGCCCCAGTCCATAAGCCTGCACCGCGTTAAAGGCCGGCAAGCCGGGCACTGGAGTGATGCCGCCGAAATTGAACAGCCCGCCAAAATTCACAGTGAACTGCGCGTCGAGCGGCAGATAGTTGTAATCCACGCCGGTCTTCACCGAATGATTGCCGTGGTTCCATGTGAAACTGTCAGTGAATTGGAAGCGCTTCTCCACGCGATCGACGAAGGAAAACGGCTCGCGCCCGAAGAACGCATATCCCGCAATATTCACCGCGACGTTCGGCCCGCCCGGGGATTTGGAGAAGTCATAACGCAATCCACGGCGTGCGAACTGGAAGCGGAATTCATTCACCTTGTTGTTGCCGATAAGCCAGGTGTGCTGCAGTAACGTATTTACGTCACGATACTGCTGCGTAGAAGTGCGACTGAGCGAGTTCTGTCCAAACGTTTGGTTCTGCGCATTGACTTGAATGCCGGTCACCGTGCTTGGACTCACGCTGATGCGCGCCATCAAGCTCTGCGCGTCATTGATCTTGTGATCAAGCCGCAATCCCCAGATGCTGGTGCCTTCTGAGATCGGATAATTTCCGCGCAACTTGTTCAATGGCACGAACGAAGCTGGCGTTTGTATCTGTGTGGGCAAAAAGATGGGGAGTCCACCTCCGACGCCGGGACCGAACGCGGCCGGGATGGCTCCATTGAGCGCAACACCAGAAGCAGCGCCCACTAACGCCACATACTGCGCCATGTTGGCGAAGGGTGAGCCTGGTCCGCCGAGCGGAAGAGCGTTCGCTGCCGATATTGCGGCAGCTTGGGCCGCCGTTCCTTGAATCGTCAAAGGAGTTCCCGGCGGAAGTCCATATGCCGGAGCAAAGTGACTGGCATCAATGTTGACCAGATCAAAATTGTTCGCGCCGATGGTGGAGAACCCCGTCTCTTGCCTGCGAGTGGTCTCGAACGAAGCGAAATAGAAAGTGCGGTCCTTCTTCAGAGCACCGCTGAGCGTGGCGCCCGCTTGCACGCGCGTATACGCCGGATTGGGTACGGTCGTGAAAGGATTGTCCGCCTGCAGCGAACGCTGGCGGAGAAATCCGAATACATCACCATGAATGTCATTCGCGCCGCTGCGCGTAACGATGTTGACCACGCCACCTGATGCGCGTCCATACTCAGCCGCATATCCGTTGGTGATGAGTTGAAATTCTTGCACCGCCTCTTGCGAGACCGTCGAGCGGATGCCGTTCGTTGAATTATCTTCCGCGTCTGCACCGTCAACGTTCACTAGGTTGGAGCGCGCGCGCTGTCCGCCGATGTTCAAGCCCGAAGTAGGAGCTGCGCCGATGCTGGGCGCGGTGTCGCGTGCCGCTTGCGAATTCGTCAGCACGTTGTTGATGTAATTGCGACCATTGGTCGGCAGATTGTCTATGCGCAGCTGCGTGATGGTCGTCGAAGCCGCAGTCTGTTGCGTCTCGACCAGTTCCGTGTCACCTGTGACCGTGACCTCAGAAGAGGCAGCCGCCACTTTCAATGCGACCGGCAATTCGGCATTCTGGCCGACGGTAAGTTTCACGCCCTTGAAGA
>JAICLA010000152.1 GCA_025927695.1 Terriglobales bacterium
ACAGCCGGAAGCCAGCCGTAGCGCCGTTTCAACCGCTGCGGAAGACGTATTGCTTGGCCTTACGGCTTCGCCAAAGACTTTGCCGCCGCGGCTTTTTTACGACGACGCAGGCTCACGTCTTTTCGAACAGATCACAGGGTTGCAGGAGTATTACCTCACCCGCACTGAGCGCAGCATCCTTGAACACAATGCTAGTGAGATCATGCGCAGCGCGGGAACGCCGCTTACGCTGATCGAGCTGGGAGCCGGAACGGCCACTAAGACTGAGGTGTTGATCGAGGCGCTGCTGAAGCGCCAGATGCAGGCTGTTTTTTATCCGATCGACGTGTCGGAATCTGCGTTACGGGTGGCGGAAGAAGCGCTAGAGGCGCGCTTCCCTGCTCTGCAAGTGCGTCCGCTGGTTGGAGATTACTCTGCCGGACTCACGCAACTCAGCCGCATCGCCGGACGGAAGCTGGTACTGTATATCGGGTCCAGCATCGGCAACTACGAGCCGCGCGAAGCAGGCCAACTGCTGAGTAATATCCGCCGCTCGCTTTCGCCGGGAGATGCTCTGCTTCTTGGCACGGACATGGCGCCCAGCAAGACCAAGAAGCTGTCCACGCTGCTCGCCGCTTACAACGATGCGCAGGACGTAACGGCCCACTTTAATCTTAATATGCTCACGCGCATCAATCGAGAACTCGGAGCAGACTTTGACCGGTCGACATTCCGTCACAAAGCCATCTGGAATGCTGAGCGCTCGCGCATCGAGATGCATCTGGAATCCCTACGCGAACAGGTGATCCGTATCGCTGACCTCGACATCGCCATCCACTTTGACCGTGGCGAGACCATACATACTGAGAACAGCTACAAGTTCTCGAAGAAAATGCTTCGCAACGTGTTGGCAGACGGCGGTTTCCTGCTGGAGCGAACATGGTCAGACGAACGCAACTGGTTCGGTGTCCATCTCACCCGCGTAGATTAACCAGTCACATCCCGTACCCGGCGATTCACAAACCTTCCCTACACCTTAGACAAAATTTGTCAGAGTAGCTGAATTCGAGCCTTAGTCGTGATTTCGCGTTTGATTTCCACAGGGGAATTACGTCAAAATCTGCATCAGATAAGGGAGCAAGTCACGCAAGATCGGGCCCCTTATTAAATCCAAGGTAGGTCAGTATGCTGTCGAAGTGTGCTAATCCTTCGTGTGATACCCCGCTCCACTATTTGCGTGATGGAAAAGTCTTTCAAGTGGAGATGATGAACCGGCCAGTTCCGATCGACGAACGCAAGCCTCTGCGTCGCGTGGAACATTTCTGGCTCTGCGGCCCGTGTTCGGAATCGCAGACGCTCAGTTACGACGAGCGCAATGGTGTGCAAGTGCTGCCCAAGGCGCAGCCACGCACGCAAGCTCTGATGCGGCGCGCTGCCGCATCGTAAGCGCTGAAACCGACACTAATTTTTTGCTGGGCGCACTAGCTGCGCGTCTTCGCGGACGTGTGAATATTGTCCGGTGATCGAATACCAGCGGATACGCACCATGTCCCACACGATGCTGAAGCCATCGCGGATGGGATTGATCTTGCTTCGCAAGTCATTCTTCCATTCCACTGGGATCTCGGCGATCTTGTAGTTAAGCTTCATGCCCAGGAACAACAGTTCTGCGTCAAAGCCCCAGCGTTCGATCTTCTGATTTGGGAAGATGGCGTGTGCCGCGGCGCGAGTAAACGCTTTGAATCCACATTGGGAATCTTTCACGCGCAAACCAAGGATACTGCGCAGAAGAAAGTTGAAGATTCGTCCGGTGATCTGGCGGTAAATGGGCTGGCGCTGTGTTTGCGTGCGCGGGTCCTTCCACCGCGAGCCGATGGCGATCTGAGCGCCGCCTTGCTCGATGGCTTCAAACAGTTTCTTTGCTTCGTAGATGGGCGCCGAGAGATCAGCATCACTCAGGATGAGGATGTCTCCTTTGCCTTCCAGCATTCCGTGGCGGACGGAATATCCTTTGCCCTTGTTGCCGGGATTTTGCAAGAGCCGCACGTTCGCATGACGCGTGCCGTAGTCGCGGATGATCTCTGCGGTGTTATCGCGCGAACCATCGTCCACGATGAGCACTTCGCAATCCCAGTTCTGCTCGGCGACATAGGCGAGGACCTTGTCGAGCGTCTCTGGGATACGCTGGCTCTCGTTGTACGCAGGAATGACGACGGTGTAGATATGCGGCTCCGGAGGTTGCGCCGCTATTGTACTGGACGTGAGTTCATATACTTCTGTAGCGCTTCTCTCCAATCAGGCATCTTCGCAACGCCCAATGCGTACATCTTCTCTTTCGACAGCACCGAGTAAGCGGGGCGCACAGCCTTCGTTTTGAACTCCGCGCTGGCCACGTTTTTCACCCGGACTGACGAGCCGCTCAATCGAAGCGCTTCTTGCGCAAATTCATGCCAGGAACACTCGCCTTCGTTGGTCACGTGATAAATGCCGCTGGCGTCCTGCGCGATCAAATCATCGATGGCCCGGGTCACGTCAAGGGTCGAAGAAGGCGTCCCAATCTTGTCGCCCACGACGCGTAACTCTTCGCGGGCTTGAGCACGCTTGATCATCTTCTCAATGAAATTTCCCTGGCGCGTCTTGCTGCCGGCATGGCCGAATAAGCCACAGGTGCGCACAATGAGGTGCTGCTCTCCTGCGGCTTGCACTTGCTTCTCACCTTCGAGCTTTGACTTTGCATAAGCGCTGAGAGGATTCGGCTTATCTGTCTCCACATATGGTGTGCGCTTTTCGCCGCCGAACACAAAGTCTGTGCTGATGTGAAGCAGCTTTACACCGCGCTGAGAGCATTCCCGCGCAAGTACACCTACAGCTGAACCATTCACGAGCATGGCCTCGGCCGGCTCGTCTTCACATTGCTCAACGTTGTGGAATGCGGCGGTGTTGATCACCCATTGTGGCCGAGTTTCATTCAGGGCGCGCTTTACTTGGTCTGCATAACGCACATCCAGCGTTTGGCGCGTGGCGCCGATGACTTTGTGTCCTGCTTGCGGCAGCGCGCACATCAAGTCTGTACCCAACTGGCCGTTCGCGCCGATGACAAGAATTTTCATGCTTGCTCGAGAGCATAGCATTCCGGCGGCCAGTGCAGAGAGTCGCCGTCTTTATGCATCACTTTGCACAGCCGACCTGCGCATTTCTGAATGCGGCAAATAGCTAAGACGGGAACTCCCATTGCTTTCATCTAGTTGGGGATCCGGCTCTTGTAATCAAAATTAGGCCACAAAATTGCATCGTATCCCGTCATAAATCCACCCAGAGACCCTCTCTGAAGGAGCTAAGTTCCATGAAGCTTCGTAAACTCTTGACTGCGGCAGCGGCCGTAGCCTTCTCTTTCGCCACCGCACAGCTCAGCCACGCTGATGGCATCGTCCTCACTCCACCAGATGGCTCTGCGGGAGCCATTGTAGGGACCGTATACATCAATGTTCCTGACCCCGGCAATGCGGCAGACCTCGCAAACTTTGCTTCGGGTCTGGACCATGCATCATTCAATCCCTCCGCTATCGATTACAACTCAAATGTCAGCGGATATACCGTAGCTTCTTTCCTGAACAATCCGACTTTCTTCGGGGCGACTGCAGGTTTCAATCCGAACGGCTCAGCCGACAATATCGGGATCGAATTCACTGGCTCTACCTTCTTGAACGCGGGAAATAATTCGTTTGTAGTACCGCATGACGATGGATTGACCCTCACAATCTCAGGCGTGACTGTTCTTTTCGCACCTGGTCCTACCTCGCCGGAAGACACACCCTTCAACGTGACAGTAGCGACATCCGGTTACTACACATTTGACTTGCACTACACCGAGTGCTGCGGAGCTCCCGCTGTTCTGGGCTTCGAGGTTAATGGAGCAAACGTAGCCACTCCGGAACCCGGCAGCATAGCCCTGCTGGGCACTGGCCTGCTTGGACTCGCGGGCACCATCCGACGGAAGTTCAAGGCATAACCTTTAAATCTTCAACACGAAACCGCCGGCCAACCAGCCGGCGGTTTTCTTTTGCTTATTCTGTTTCCACTGCGGTTATTTACGCGGCTTTGCGCTCTTGGCGCAACATGGCAAAGAACGCGTCGACGAGATGTGGGTCCCACAATCCGTTGCGTGTCTCTTCCATGATGGTGCGCTCGGCTTCGGCGTGGCTGAGGGCAGGTTTGTAGGGGCGTGAGGTGGTCAGCGCGTCATAGATATCGACCACTTGCAGCACGCGTGCCAGCAAGGGAATCTGTTCGCCCTCAAAGCCGTCAGGATATCCGCTGCCGTTCCAGTGCTCATGGTGGCTGCGGATGATAGGAAGCACATCTCGCATACTTTTGAGCGGTGCACAGATCTTTTCGCCGATGACGGGATGCTCACGCATGGTCTGCCACTCTTCCGCCGAAAGTCCGGCATCTTTGCGGAGGATGCGATCCGGGATGCTCACCTTGCCCAAGTCATGGAGATATCCACCGCGCTTCAACGCGATGATGGAATCGTGGTCAAGACCGAGATAGCGGCCGAGACGCATGGCGTAGTCGGCCAGCCTCGCACAGTGATTGCCGGTGTAGGGATCGCGCGCCTCCACGCCGAGCGCTAGTGAAAAGATGACCGCTTCAGCGTTGTCGAGTTCGTCAGTAAATTCTTTCAGCTTGAGCAACGAACGCACGCGGGCAAACAATTCTTCCGGATAGAGCGGCTTGCTCAGGAAATCATCTGCTCCGGCTTCGATGCCGCGCACGCGGTCGTCGCGATCGCTGAGGCCAGTGATCATGATGATGGGGATGAGCCGCGTCTCGGGGTCTGCTTTCAGCTCACGGCAGAGTTCGTATCCACTCTTGCCGGGCATGATCACATCGAGCAGGATCAGGTCCGGATGAATGCGCGGCAGCACCTGCTCGGCTTCCTCGGCATCGCTGGCGGTGTAGACGTTGTATCCGCGCGAAGTCAGAAGCTCGCGGAGGAGCAAGACGGTGTCAATCTTGTCGTCAACGACAAGAATCCAGGGCGCTTTTTTGGGAGCGCCGCTTTGCAAGTGTTCTGAGTTCCCTGGGGCCCGTTCCAACACGCTGATAGGACGGCGTTAGTTGGCGCTGGGTTGGCTTTGGGCTGTGGAACGAAAGGGCACGGACATACGTGCTCATCGATGCGATGACTCCTGGGCACTCAGCGATTTGCGTCTTAGCTGCTTATGAAAGCTTTGCACCTTACAAGCTTTGGGGCAACGAAAAGGCCGGCGATTAAGCCGGCCTGGTAATGCTAAGAAACTAGATAGCTCTAGAATTCATAGCGGATCGAGAACTGCATCACGCGCGGCTTGGTCAGCGTCTGCGAATAGAGACCAAAGGTCGCGGCATCTTGAATGTTTGCGCTGATGGATTGCGGATCAAAACGCACGGAGTTGGTAACGTTAAAAGCTTCCGCGCGAATCTTTATCTGGTTACGTTCGGTCAGGTGAAAGCTCTTGCCCACTCCAAGGTCGAGGCCAAAGAAGCCATCGCCGCGGAAGTTATTACGCTGGCCGGATTCGCCGGGGAACGCATAGCGGAAATCCGCAGCTGCGCCAGTGGCGGAACCGCCATCCGGGAAGGCAAAGGGCTGGCCGTTCATGACCGTTGTCCTTGTGGCGGGGGCGGCACCGACTGTGAAGACGTTTCCACTGAGCTGGAAGTTCGTTGGGAAAATACCTCCATTGCCGATGCTAAAGGGGAACCCGCTGGTCCAGCGGTACACGCCGGAGAGTTGCCAGCCGCCAAGGAGAGAATCGACGAACGTGTTGGCGTCATGGCCAAAGCGACGGCCCTTTCCGAATGGCGACTCAATAACCCAGTTGGAATTGATCTGATGGCGCGCATCAAAATCTGACGGCCCCTTCAACTGGTTGGTGTCAAAAGTGTTAATGACAGCGCTCAATCCGCCGAACGTAGGCACACGTTCAGCGTCAGAGCCTATGTCTATAGATTTTGAGAATGTGTAGTTGAAATCAAATGTTATGCCATAGTGCTGCTTGCCGCGCAACACAAGCTCGGCAGCGTGGTAGCTGCTGTGTCCGATAGATGACCAGGCATAAAGCGCCGTGTACTGGGGACTGTAGAAGGCGAATGGGGTATCCACGCCATTGATGTTCGCGCACGCCGGAAAGCAGAACGAGTCAAAGATATTCTGTGCGTTAGTCTCGCCGAATGTACCCGGGCCGGTATTGCAATAGTAAAGCTCGTACATGGCTTGTGTAGCTGTGGGATTCGGCACTGGCGTGCCGGTTGGCGTGCCTGCACTACCTGGTGCGCCGTTGGCTCCGCAGATGTTGCCATCGACACCGGCCGCGCTGGGAAACAAGTTCTGCCAGTACGGAATATTCGGCATATTGGCGACCGGAGTTTGGCTAAAGAAGGCTTTGGAGAAGATGGTGGCGGCGGTGAAGTAGTCCATACCTGACTTGGGATCTTTCAGGTTCAGAGGCATGGCCAAATCGCTCCTTCCGACGGTGACTGCGGCCACGACCCATTCAGCTCAGGCCGAACTCTTCGTCACGCCGGAAAGGTTCGTAACCCTTACCTAGAGAGAGCCTGCAAGC
>JAICLA010000223.1 GCA_025927695.1 Terriglobales bacterium
GCGGCTCCCTGCAAGAAATCCAGAATTCCCCAACTATTTACTCTTAAGGCAACCCACCCCGCGCGGAGAACCTGCTTCTAAGCCTGTGTACGGTTAAGTCATTTCCCCTAAGCCACAGGGATTTTTGTCAGGACACAGTTTTGCGGACCCTTTCATACATCAGCAAAGTAAAGAATCTCACGGTATTCGCCAGCGCGATCGCAATGGTCGTGGCTTGGTCAGCAGGACCGGTGGCGGCCCAAGACGTGACAACCATTGTGAGCAACATGGTACGAGCGCAGCGGGCTAATCGCGCGCAGCACACTGCCTACGAAGTGACGAGAAATTACCAGGTTTTCAAGCCGGAGCATCCGGATTCGACATCGAAAGTCGTTGCGGAGGTGGATTTCCTTCCCCCGGGCGCAAAATCTTTTAAGATCACGCAGAGCACGGGTGGCATGGTGGAACACGTGGTCCGCAAGTCCCTGGAGCACGAAGTGGAGCTTACACAGGATCCTAGCCAGACGGAGTACGCTCCCGCCAACTATGACTTTGCATTAGCGGGCGAAGAGATGCTGGATGGCAGCCGCTGCTTCGTGTTGGAGCTTAAGCCGAAACATGACAGCAAAGACTTGCTGGATGGCAAAGCTTGGGTGGACGCGCAGACCTTCTTGATCCGCAAAGTCGAAGGCAGCCCGAGCAAATCATTGTCATTCTGGTTGAAGGACGTGAAACTCGTCTTCCGCTATCAGAATGTGGATGGCATGTGGCTGCGGACATCGTCCCAAGCATCGGCCCATGTTCGTTTTAGCGGCGAGATGGACCTGATCTCACGCGACGTACATTTCAGGTCGCTGCAGGATAGTGATGTGGCCAGCGCCACACCTACTCCGGTACTCCGGGCCACTCATTATTCACCGCGAAATGTGGCCCGGCGGAATACGGCTACTAATAACTTCCGCGATCAGCAACCCCAGCCCTGAGTCGGCGGATACTCCCTTATAATAGAAGTGCTAGCAGGCAGGCCGGACGGTCGCTGCCGCTTGCGTTTACGCTGGTTCTGCCAGGCTGCACGCACGCGGGGGAGGAAAGTCCGAACTCCAGAGAGCAGTGTGCCGGATAACGTCCGGGAAGTTGGTTTCAAAGCCAGCTTACGGCCCAGTGCCACAGAGAAGATACCGCCTTTGCAGTGATGCAAAGGTAAGGGTGAAAAGGTGCGGTAAGAGCGCACCGCGGATGCAGTGATGCATCCGGCAGGGCAAACCCCACACGGAGCAAGACCAAATAGGGAGGAAAAGGGGCTTCGGCTTCTTGCGTGTCTGCTCGATGCGCCAAACCTCCGGGTAGGTCGCTGATGACCGCGAACAGCAATGTTCCGGCTAGAGGAATGACCGTTACCGCGCAAGCGGAACAAAATTCGGCTTATAGGCCCGCCATGCTAACTGTGCCCCGCAGATCTCAAAAGGATTTGCGGGGCTTCAATTTTGTGCAGTCCAGCTGCCAAAATGGACTGGGTGAAAAAACATGATGAAGAAGGAAATCGCAACCAAGCAACGCGACGACTTGTTGAAAGCGCTAAAGACCCGCTTTGAGAAGAACATGGATCGCCACAAGGGAATTGCGTGGTCGGCGGTGGAGAAGCGGTTGTTGTCGAAACCGGAAAAAATGTGGTCGCTGAACGAGATGGAAGAGACCGGCGGCGAGCCCGATGTAGTCGGGCAAGACAAGAAGTCCAGCGAGATAATTTTTTACGATTGCGCGGAGCAGACTCCGAAAGACCGCCGCAGCATCTGCTACGACCAGGAAGCGCTGCACTCGCGCAAAGAACACAAGCCCAAAGACAGCGCCATGAACATGGCGAAGGCAATGGGCGTGGAGCTATTGACGGAAGATCAGTATCGCGAATTGCAGAAGCTGGGAGAGTTCGATACAAAGACTTCAAGCTGGGTGAAGACTCCGGACGAAGTCAGGATACTAGGGGGCGCCATCTTTTGTGATCGGCGCTTTGACAGGACATTCACCTATCACAACGGCGCAGAAAGCTACTACGCGGGGCGTGGATTTAGGGGAATACTGAAGGTTTAGATGTTAGAAAACAAACCGGCCAAAGAAAAAGCCCGCATCCTGGCGGGCTAGCCTTTGCTGTCTAAGAAGGTTCAGGCTCCCCAAGTTGCCGGGAAAGATTTGGAATTGCGCTGATCTATAAATTCTTTCACGCACTCTTTCGCTCGCTGGAGCGATACTTCCTGTCCCCAATGAACAATCTCACTAGAGCCTTCCCGCTGGATGACGTAGTGGAAGATGATGCCCCCGAGTACCCTGGAAGCACTGGGTATGATCTCTGCGATGTAGCCACTTCCCTGAATCAAAGTTTTAGTGTTGTCCATTCCACTCCACATGATTGACAACGTTACAATCTCTTGACCTTCACGAACGCACGAGCAACGTAGGTTAGATGGAGTCACCAGCTACTCTGGTTGTCCACCCTAATGGCAAAAGTTGTTCGCAACGAACACCCCGAATGCGCAAGAATTTGCATTGTTGGGATTCCCAATTCATTTGCTTTCAACGCTGATTTCTGGGACGAATCGCAACTGCCGAAACTTTCAACTTCCTCTGCTCGTAGTCTTCCATAGAGACTAAGGTTGTTAGAATAAAAGCGGTCTTCCCCGAATCATGCACATAATAGAAGCGATGAGGATCGCCCTGGCATCACTTTGGGCGAACAAACTAAGGTCTGTGCTCACGCTGCTGGGCGTGGTGATCGGGGTTTCGTCCGTGATCGCGGTAGTCACGTTTGTGAGCGGCATCAACGGATATGTGGCCGAAAAGCTCTTCAAGCTTGGCGCTGACGTTTATAAGGTAACGAAGACGCCTTCTGTGATCACTAATGCTGACCAGTTCATGGAGTCAGAGAAGCGCAAGAATTTCACGCTGGACGACTACAGATATCTGCTGGACACCTGCAAGAGCTGCAAGGTGATCGGCGCGAATGCTCCGCTGACTTCAACCGGGACAGTGAAGTACGGACAGGAAGCAAGTTCGGATTCGCAAGTGCGCGGATGGACGCCGTCAATGGCCACCATCTATGACCTCGACGTGATCGCCGGGCGCTTCCTCACTGACACGGATTACAACACCGCAGACAACTCGGTGATCATCGGTTATGACATTTATGACAAAGTCATGGGCGGCGGCGACGTCATCAACAAAGAGATCCGCGTAGACGGCAAGGTGTATCAAGTGGTCGGCGTAGGGAAAAAAGAAGGCTCGACGCTGGGCCAGAGCCGCGACAACTGGGTGGCGATGCCCCTCACAACCTGGATCAAGACATACGGCAGCGAAAAATACAGCTGGAACTTTTACGTGAAAGCGCCGGGAGTAGGGCCGGACTTAGCGCAATCCATGGACGAAGTTCGCGCATTGATGCGCGCGCGGCGGCATGACGCACCAGGTAAGCCAGACAGTTTTGAGATCGAGAACACCGCATCATTCCTGAGCATCTGGTCAAGCATCAGCAGTAGCTTCTTTGCAGTGACCATTGCAATCGCTTCCATCTCGCTGATCGTCGGCGGGATCGTCATCATGAACATCATGCTGGTGTCGGTTACGGAGCGCACGCGCGAGATCGGCATCCGCAAGGCGCTGGGCGCAAAGAAATCTGATGTGCTGTGGCAGTTCCTGATCGAGTCAGGCACGATGTCGTTAGTTGGCGGTGTGATCGGGATTCTCTTCGGCATCGCCGTGGCTAAGCTTGTAACGTTCGCCATCGGTATGCCATCGCGGATCGAGTTGTGGGCAGTCATGTCGGGCCTGATCGTGTCAGCAAGCGTGGGGATCTTTTTTGGCGTGTATCCTGCGCGCCGCGCCGCGGATCTTGATCCCATTGTGGCGTTGAGGTCGGAGCTATAACAATGGCAGGACGTGGAGATTACAGCGAAAACTTCGGGATGGCGGTAGATACCATCCGCAAGAATAAACTGCGTTCCGGCTTGACCATTCTCGGCATTGTGATCGGTGTGACCACGGTGATTGCCATCTCGTCAGTGGTTAACGGGCTCAACAAGAACATCAGCGACCAAGTGACGAGCATGGGGTCGAACATCCTGATGGCGTTCAAGTTCAACGTGTTTACGTTCTCGAGGCCAACCTCTGAGATCCTTACGCGTAAAGAGCTGACATACGACGACGCCATGGCAATGAAAGACTTGCCCCACGTGCAGGCGGTGACCGCCGGGCAGCGGCTTTTCCTTCCGCAATTCGGCGTAGGAACTTACGCGGTGAAGTACAAAGACAAGAAAGCAAAGAACACCATTCTTGAAGGCGACACTGCGTCAGTAAAAGACGTGTACGACCTTGACCTGAAAGAAGGCCGCTCGTTCACTGATACCGACGATGACAACCGCTCCAATGTGGTCGTGCTCGGTTACGATACCGCGAAGTTCCTCTTCGGCGAGGACTCGGCCATTGGCAAGGAGATCACCATCGAAGGCCAGGCGTTCCAAGTGATCGGAGTGAACGAGAAGCGCAAGGGCGGCATCGGCGCGGGTGACAATCCGGAAGACAATATCGTCTTCTTCCCGTATCACACGTTTCATA
>JAICLA010000160.1 GCA_025927695.1 Terriglobales bacterium
CGGAGCTTTCGGCTTCGGGCTTAGATCAATGCCCTTGTCCATGGTGATGAGGAAAGGCTCCGAGGTATAAGACTCCGCCGTGCCTTGGAATTGGAACTGGCTTCCCGCGGCAGGCGCCTTCTTGAAGGGCTCTTCCATGGTGACATGCACCTCAGGCTTCTTTGCATCTATGGCGTCCTGGGTGAGCGCAACATCCACTGAGTTTTCGTCCGCGGTAATGACCTGACCCTGGAACTTGAAGGCTTTGCCCTTCAACTGCTCGAAGGCGGTGTCTTTGCTCTGCTGGTCACCGTAGGTGAATACCAAGACCCAAGTACCGAAGTCGGCCTGAGTAAGATCCGGATTCTGCGCAAGGATGGTCTTCACTTGCTCTGCCGGGGACGGCGCCTTCTTGATCATAGTGGCGAGGTCAGCGGGCGGATTGGAATCCGGTGCAGCTTTCACTTGCGCGACGAACTGGTCCCAGCCGTCATCTGCGCCGTGGTAGTGGCGGTAGACGCTCTTGCCGTAATCGCCGATCTGCTTTTCGGCGGCGGCATTGCCGGCGACCAGACCGAGTGCGCGGCCGATGTACCAGAGGCCGGTGAGGGTGTTTTCATCAGTGTTCGGCTTGGGGAGCAGATAAGCGAGCGCGAGATTGTAGGTGTCGTCCGGGCTCTTAGGATTGGCTTTGACGGCTTCGCTCAGATACTTCTGAGCGGTGGGGTAGTCTTTCGCCTGCAAAGCTTTCGTTCCGGCGGCGTTATTCAAGATCGACGTGAAGACTGTCTTCTGCTTCTGGAAGTCTTCCGGCTTCATGCCGTCGGGCATCTGCCAGGTCTGCAACGCGGCCAGGCAGCGCGTGGCTTGGTCGCCGGCTTCGTTAGCTTCAGCCACGTTTTGGGTCTTCACGGCATCCTGGCGCTTTCCATAGACCAGAACCACGCAGGCGGGCACATTGTTCGGATTGGCCTGCAGCACCTTAGCGGCAACTTCCATGCTCTTGGCGGAGTTTCCTGCCTGCTGGTAAGCGGCCATCTCAGCGGCGAGGGCGTCTTCCTTCACGACGCTATTGGGATACTGCTGAACAAAGCTATCTAACGCCGAAGCCTTCTGGTTGGGGTCAGTCAGACCGGTGGCTGTGATATAGGCGTTGTATTCCGCGGGATCTTTGATGGTCTTTTGCTGCGCGGGAGAGGAAGCGCCTTGGGCTGGCGCAGGAGTGGTCTGTGCAACTGCCGTTGCGGATATGAGTACGACGGCAATGAGGAACTTCTTCATTCAATTGCTCCTTGGCGGTGCGTCTAATGGCTTTACGGAAAACGATGCCGGCAAACCCACAACGGTAGCTCGTTCCGATTGGGTAGTGCGGCTTATAACGTGGGCCCCGGTTACTTCTATGTGACTTGATGGCAAGACAGCCTGTTGGGCTGCCCGCAACCGCATACTGGCGGGGGCCACATGAAGCGGTGCCCATGGATTATAAAAACGTAACCCAGTTCTGGCAAGCATACCTATCTGGTGATAACTACAACGATAAGATGCAGAACTCTGGATTTTGTTTGCACAGCATCCTGGAATTGACGCATCTGTACAGTTCAGTTGAGTTAGACACCACAAGGAGAACGTATGGGCGAGCAAAGATTGCCGAAAAATAGTGTGGCGGTGGTGACCGGCGGCGGAAGTGGGATCGGGGCGGCCATCGCTCAGCGTTTGGCGGAGTTAGGCGCATCCCTGGTGGTCTGCGGCCGCACGCAAAAGACGTTAGAAAAGACGGTGGCAGCCATCACTAAATCCGGCGGCAAGGCGGTGGCGGTGGAGTGTGATGTGACGGATGTTGCGTCGGTGAAAGCCGCCGCAGCGCGAGTCATGAAGGAGTTCAGCCGCGTGGACATTCTGGTGAACAATGCCGGCGTTGGCGCGTTCTCTCAGCCGCTGGTGAAGATGGAACCGGCGGAGTGGGACGCGGTGATGAACACGAATCTGCGCGGAGTCTTTTATTGCATTCGCGCGTTCGCGCCGGAGATGATCAAAGGCGGCGGCGGGCACATCATCAACATCTCTTCCCTGGCGGGAAAAAATCCCATGGCCAATGGAGCGGCCTACGCGGCGTCAAAATGGGGATTGAATGGCTTGAGTTATTCCGTTGCCGAGGAGTTGCGCGGAAGCGATGTTCGCGTGTCCGTGGTTTGTCCGGGGTCGGTGGACACAGATCTGAGTCCGCATGAGGGTAAGAACAAAAGCAAAATGTTGCAGCCGGACGATGTTGCCCATGCAGTGGCGATGCTGGTGACACAGGCGCCGCAGTCGTTTGTCAGTGAGTTGCTGATTCGTCCGACGCAGAAGCCGTGAGGCCGGCGAGGTGATTCGCAAGCAGGACGAGATGATGGGCGCTCCAGGCGGGGAGTGCGACGGCAGCGATCAGGTAGATGCCAAGCAGGCGTCCTTCGGGCGGAATGCCGAAGAGGAACAGCGCCGCGACGGACAAGATGACTACTGGCAGTAGACGCTTGTCGCGCTGCGGTATTGCGACCATAGCCGTAGGAGCGGCGATGGCAAGGACCCCAGCTACGAGCATCCAGGGTGAGCCGTAGACGGCGAGGAAGATGGCGATCCAGAAGTCGCCGAGGTATTGCACGTAAGGAAAGAAGTTCGCCTGCGCGGGTGCATAGCGCCCGGCGATCTGCAGAAAAGCGCTTATGCAGACCAGCCAGACCAAGACCACCGCCAGGATCAAAATCAACGTTTCATTTTGGCGATTAAAGGCGGCGGCTATGAGGATGAGGGCGGCGCCGACCAGGAGGCGAAGCCGCTGAACCAAGCGGAAGTGTTGCTGGACCAAAGCGGCAGTGAGCAGTCGTCGTGCGGCGAATCCGGCGACGAGCATTCCTGCCGCGACCATGCCGACGAGCGCCTCCGAACTTGGGGAGAGCTCCAGCAAAGAGACCGAGGCAAGCAGGATTGATGCGGCTGCGAGCACGGTCCAGCGGAAGTCGAACTTTTGACGGGCACCTTGCGGCGTAGGTTCAAAATTCATGAAAAGTGCCTAAAAGGCCTGTTTTTACTGGACTTTTGCGAGTCTTCCACGTAAGATGAAGTCACTCTGCGGCTCTCTGAAGTATCCCCAATGATGACATTTGAAACGTGTGTTTGAACCATGCATGGGGCAGTGTTTTTCTCGTTTGCTGCATTGAAGGTGCAATATAATGGGTAAGTGCAAACTAATCCACAAGATATTGCGTTTAAGCCTTGACCGCGGTAGGTAACAGGGTTATTTTTGAGCCATTAAGCGCGAAGCTTTGGCTTAAGCCACTCGCCCTGGCAAAGCCGCCAAGATAAAGCTTCCCGACTAACGATTTGCGTTAATTGGCAGGTGCAGCGATTTAGTGCCCTATCCGGCGTATTTGCCTGATGGTGCGGTTTGCGTGTTTGTTTTTGACTGATGCCAGTCGCCCGATGGGCGGCCGAGCGTAATAAGGAGCATTGCGTTGCTCAAACTGAAGAAACTGCAGATCCTGGGATTCAAGTCTTTCTGTGACCGCACTGAACTGAAATTTCACGGTGAAGGTATCGCCGCGGTCGTAGGTCCGAACGGGTGCGGAAAATCAAACATCTCTGACGCTATCAGCTGGGTGCTGGGCGAACAGTCTGTGAAGAGCCTGCGCGGCGTGCGCATGGAAGACGTGATCTTTGCCGGCACGCGTGACCGCAAGCCGACGGGCATGGCGGAAGTGTCGTTGACGCTGATTGACCCGGGAGTCTATGACGGCGCGGATGCGTCGGGCGAACCGGAGATCGATGTCCGCAACGAAATGCCGGGTGAGGATGATTGGGATGAGGCAGCGCTTCGCACGGCGAAGTCTGCTGAAGCGGAAGCGGCGACTGTGGGGGCACAGCCCGGCAAGCGGTTCGACAAAGACGGCAACCTGATTACGCTCCAGAGCGATGAGCCGGAAGAGCCCGGGGATAATCCACGGGCGGCGGAAGCACCGGAAGAGCAGTCTGCCGAAGGTGTGAGTGTGGAAGGCGAAGCGGGCGCGACGGCGGAGAATGTGGTGCTGAAGATCCGCCGCAGGAAGTTTGGTAATCCGCAATTGAGAGCCGGTGAGATCGTGGTGACGCGCCGCTTGTTCCGCACCGGCGAGAGCGAATACCTGCTGAACGGCAAGCTGTGCCGCCTACGTGACATCCAGGACATCTTCATGGGCACGGGATTGGGGCCTGAATCGTACGCGATCATTGAGCAGGGCCGTATCGGGCAAATCCTGAGCAGCAAGCCGTATGACCGCAGGGCGATCATCGAAGAGGCCGCGGGCATTACGAAATACAAGACGCGTAAGCGGCTGGCGGAGTCGCGGCTGGAAGCCGCGAAGCTGAACCTGGCGCGCATCAACGACATTTTTGAAGAAGTCACGCGGCAGATGAATTCGCTGAAGCGCCAGGCAAACAAGGCAGAGCGCTATGCCATCTTGCGCGATGAGATGCGCGAGAAGCTACGCATTGTGCTGGCGGGCAAGTTTGCGCAGTTGGCGAAAGAAGCGACGGAGATCGAAGCGGAACTGCAGCAGATATCCGAGACGATGCGGTTGAAGACTGAAGTCGTTGAACAGCTTGATGCTGCGCACTCGGAGCGCACACAGCGTGGATACGCGCTGGAAGATGAGGCTAACCAGAATCGCGAACGCATCAGCGCGATCACGCTGGAGAATGACCGGTCGAGTGCACGCAAGGCGACCAATGAAGAGCGTTGCGCTGAGTTGCTGGCGCGGACCGTAGCCGCTGAAGCAGAGCTGACGCGTACTGTGGCGCAGTTGGAATCGCTCACGCAAGAGCGGGAGGCGAACCGCGCCATCTTGGAGTCGGCTGCCACTGATGTTGCTGCCGCACAAAATGAAGCGCAGATGAAGCGCGAGGAATCGTCGCGAGCAGCTGCTGCTGTGTCTGATATGGAGTTCAGGCAGGAGCAGGCTCGTGCGGGAGTGATGGACATCCTGACGAACGCCAGCCGAGTTCGCAACCAGATCACGCAGAACGAAGAGAACTGTGCGGCGCTCGATCGCGAATCGGAGCGCTTGAACCGCGAAGTAGCGGCTGCGTTCGGCGACATTGAAGCCATGGGCGGCAAGCGTGGACAGTTGGGTCTGGAGTTTGAGACCGAGTCGCAGCGTGTAGATGCGCTGAGTGGACGCATTCGTGAAGTGCGCGGACAGATCGATGAGAAGCGAGCGGCTGAGACCGTTGCCAAACGGCATCTTGATTCCATGCGCGCCGAGTTTGCCACGCTGCTGGGTAAACGCAATTCCTTGGAGTCGATCATCAATGAGCATGGCTATTCGACCGAGTCAGTGAAGCGCTTGTTCCAGTCGGGCGCTTTGGCGGAGGGCCGTGCTCCGGTCGGCGTGCTGGCTGACTTCCTTGCAGTGGACAACAAATATGAAGCGGTGATCGAAGATTTTCTGCGCGATGAGTTGAACTATGTTGTGGTGAAGTCTTGGGATGCGGCGGACGAAGGTCTTCGTCTGTTGCAGACCGGCGCGGCCGGCCGCGCGACGTTCCTTGTGCATCCTTCTGATGCGCAGGCTAAGTTCTCATTCGCTGTGGATGAATCGATGAAGCCGGCGTTGCCGCGTGACACGATCGTTCCGCTGACGCGCTGCATTCAAGTGCTGGATGGATTCGGCAAATCGCTCGAGGTCATCTTGCCGAAGCTGCGCGGCGGGTTCATTGCTCCTGATGCCGGCGTCGCACGCGAGCTGGCGCTGGAAAATCCCGATGCGTTTTATCTTGCGCCGAACGGTGAGACATTCCACAACGTGACAGTGACAGGCGGCAAGCAGCGCAATGAAGGTCCGCTTTCTATGAAGCGCGAGTTGCGCGATGTGCTGAAGCTGATCGGCGAGGTGGAGCGGGATATTCACTCTGAGACGGCCCGCATACAGGAACTGACGCATGAGATCCATGACCTCACTTCCCTGCTTTCACGGCTCGAGGGCGAACTGCGCGAGGCGGAGAAGCAGGCGATGACATATGGCCATGCGCTGCAACAGATGGAGTCGGAGATCTCTCGTACGCAGCAGCGTGTGAATGGGTATCGGGCGGAGATCGACCGCGTGACTGCACAGCGGACGGAGAAAGAAGCCGCGACTGCGGGATTGCGCGAGATGCTGGTGCAGCA
>JAICLA010000027.1 GCA_025927695.1 Terriglobales bacterium
ACTTCGACTGGAGTAGCAGTACCGGAAGTACCACCACCGAGTTTCAGGAAGCTGCCCTCTTTCATTGCAAGGCGAATACGGTGCAGCATGAACCACGCGGATTTCTGAGTGACACCGATAGTGCGTCCGATCTCGTAGCTGCTGACTCCATTTTTGCAGTTGCAAATCATCCAGACAGCAGTGAGCCACTTGTCCAAAGGAATCGGAGAATCTTCAAAGATGGTTCCGACCTTTGCGGAGAACTGGCGTTTCGCGTGGACACTCTTGCATTGCCACTTGCGCTGGACGGCGAGGAACTTTGCATCCTTGCGACCGCAAGTTGGACAGGTCACACCATGAGGCCAGCGCAGATTCGCCATGTAGTCCAGCGAACGGTCAGCATCCGAGAAGTACAGGATTGCGTCTTGAAGAGTCTTGGGGTGTTTCATGACTTAAATACTAGGGGATGGGGTTTGATTTGTCAAGTATATTATCGCCCTTACGGGTATACCTTTCGCTAAGTATTATTGTTTTCTGTAATTTAGAGTATGCACATATCCCGTGACCCAATAGTCATATTTTGGTTAGCTTAAAGATAATATTTAGGCACATCTATTTCTATTAATAGATTGGATGAGACGAGATGTCATGAGGATGCGGCAAATGTTAGTCCACTCGCGGCGGTGCCATGCGGATAAGCATCTGCGTGCGCGATTCCAGCGTGAGGTGTTTGCCTTTGGCTTCGATCACTGTGGCCGGCGGTGGAGTGGCGAGTTGCCAATCGAGTTTTGCATCGATACCTATGGCGCCGCTGGAATCGGCAGTGAGCGAGAAGCCGTGGTCACCTTCTTTGTTCAGTTTGGTAGCGGTAGAGACTGCTGCGTCGGCCTCGGTGCTTACAGAGCGGTTCGGGTCTCGGCTGGTGGGCTCATTGGAAGCCATCATGCCGTAGTGCGCGTCGCCTGCAAGGTCTGCGCCCGCGCGCGGGGCAATCGCGGCGATAATGCCGGTCACGGGGACCTTCTTATCGGCTAACTGAAGATCATCCAGCACGAAACTGACACGTGGATGCTTGCTGTTTTTGTCCACCGCGGAGATGTGCGCGTGCATGATGGTGCCGGATAGCGCTGCGGCATGGTGCTGGAGTTCGACGGGCTTCGCGAGCTGAAGTTCCAATTGCTGCCCGACTTCTGCTTTGGAAAGATCGAGTGCGTGACGCAGTTCTACGTAGGCAAGCGTTACGGGCGGAGGATCGGCGGCGAATGAAACAACTGCGAGAGCCAGCAAGGACATTAGCAAACGCGATGCGCGGTTCATGGGGAAAGGCTAGTGGAACCGTGTTGTGAGGTAAAGCAGAATCGCGAGGCCGAGAACCCTGCGCTTGAGCGAATTGTCACGCAGTTTATTTTCCCACCGGATCGCCGCAAGGAACAGAATCGCGGCGATAAGGACGGGGCACGACAACTATTGAAATTGTTGAATGGAATTTCCACAGCGGTAAGACTTCAATCAGTTACGTACATGTACCTTGGTTACGTGTGCCAAATTACGAAATGCGTCTAACTTACATATGCTCTGGATGAGAATTTGTCCGCACGTTGGAATGACTCATCAACGAAAAACCTCTCCCGCTCTTCTACTGCTGCTGGCCGTATTGTGTTCGGCCGCGACCACATCCGCTTTCGCCGCGAAAGATGACGACAAGCGCGATCTCTACCGCAAAGGCATGGACGCTGTGAACGCCGGCGACGCAGTCAGCGCGCGCGACGCTTTTTGCAGTTTGGCCGGTAAAGACAGCAAGTTCGCGGATGCGGCCACGGAGTGCGCGATCTATGCTCCGCTGGCGCAACGCACGCTGAACCGCTACAAGATCGACTACGCCGAAGGCGTGACGTTATTGGCCGACAACCGCTATGACGAAGCAGAGCTGAAGCTGAAAAACGTGCGGGCGGGCGAGTATGCCCAACAGGCGCAGAAAAGGCTCAGCGAAATCCCCACGCTGCGTGCGACGCATGCTACGACGCCGGAGACCGACTTTGAAAGAATGCTGCACCTGGGCGATTCGGGCGCGAATTTTCAAGCTGTCTGCGATGGCAACGAATTGTTCGAGCGTGTGAATCGCGCTGACCAGCACAGCACCGAGTCATTGTTCTGCGCGGGATGGATCCGCGGCGCGTCACAGGCGGTGCGGTTACAGACTGTTTCTGCCAGCACGCGCGAAGTCTGCATGCCGCCGGCCATCACCGTGGGCCAGCAGACGAAGCTGTTGCTGCGCTACATTCAGAAGCATCCGCAGGAAAAAGATTTGGGCGCCACGGAATTGTTCCAGAAGACGCTCAAAGAGGCGTATCCCTGCCGGGTGTTGAAGAACGATCCGGAATCCAGCATGTACGAAAGCCAATAGTTTCCCCCCAGGAAACGACAAAGCCCGCCAAGAGGCGGGCTTTTTTAGTTTGTGCGAGCGCTGTTTATAGTCCGGGTCCGCGTCCGCCGCCCATCATCTGTGAGGGGTCGAACTTCTGGTAATCGGAAGGCACTTCGAAGTGGCTCTTATCCTGCGGACCTTCCTGGATGTTGCTGAACTCTGTGGTCGAGTCTGCAGAAACGGTCTTGATGGGGATGTGAATCTTCTTGTCCACCCAGACGGTTCGGTTCTTTGAGGCGTCAGTCGACGTGAATTCCCACTTGTCGCAATCGCGCCCGTTAATGGTCTCTTCGCCGACTTTCTTGCAGGTGACCCCTTCTTCACCGGCGCAAGGATTATTGGGATCGTATGCCTTCACGTCTGGCGGCTTGGGACCGCGGCCCATGGGACGCGCGCCATCTTTGGTCTCAATGTACATCTTGCGCTCGTGCATCAGCATGTAATTGGTCTTTGTGTTGTTGTCACGAATGAGAGACATCTCACCGCGCTGGGTATTCATGTCCATGCGCATGTTGCCCTTGTCGAAAAAGATCTTGCCTTTCATGGGTTCGGGCTGGCGCTGGCTGGTCATGGTCATGTCGGCAGAAAACTGAGGCAGGCCGGGGGCTTGCGCGAAGGCGCAGGCGATCAAGATGGCGAATGCAATGCTTAGTCTGGTAACTGTTTTCATTGAGGCTCCTGAGGATTTGAAGAAAATGCAGCGGAGATTTATAGCATGAAACATGGTTTCCCGTTTCCGGTTTCCCGTTTTTCGATTGGAACGCGGCTGCGAAGACCCGATACGGAGAACAGAGACACAGAGGCTAGGGTTTGTTAGAACTCTTTTCGAGGGGGCGCTTGGTCGGGGCCGACGTTGCCGGCGGCGATGGCAGCTACGGCATAGTTCTCGCCTTTCATGGGGCATCCGGCAAGGCGGCGCATCATGGCTAGCTGGCCGATGTGGGTGAGTGAGTCCGCGATCGGGCCTTGGAAGAGTTTTTCGATGGTGCAGTTGATCGGCTGATCGGAAGCGAGGTAATCGTCAAAAGCTTGGAGCGTCTTATGGAAACGCGAGACTTCGTCGTTCCACGGGAGCGGCGTGGAATTGTTCCACGCTTGCTTGCCAATGGCGAGGCTGAGCGCCCAATCGTAGAGGTCGCCCATGTGCGCGAGGATCTGGGCGGCAGACTTTTCTGGCGCGCCGTAGTTCGCGAAGGAGTCGGGTGCGCCGCGAAGGGTTTTACTGCCTCGGTAGGCCACGGTGGCTAGGGTGTGACGTAGGAGCTGGCGTTGTGCGTCGTTGCTCATGAAATCCCTTTCTTTACCGCATAGGACGCTAAGGCACGCAAGAGGTTATCGTTTCAAGAGATCCACTGGCTCGTGGACATTCGTGACGCGGAAATATTTTGCCATTGCGGGATATTTCTTTCGGACTGCGTCATACATTCCGTAAGCGACTTCGCGGTAGGACTGGTGTCCGGCTTCGGTGGTGCGCAGTTCGGAGATATAAACCGTCTCGGCGAAGTCCATGTTGAAGAGGCAGCGCTTGCGGTAGGCGAGCGGCAGCACGTATTGCGCGCTGGCTTCGGCTTCGTGGACTCCGGACGTGGCGATGGTCGTGGCGGCGTCTGCTGCGCGCTTCATGTCTGCCCGATAACGCGAGTGCAGACCGGCTTGCTGGAGTTCGCGGGGCTCGTCGAATCCGTGGAGATGGGTGAAGCCCTGCTCGATCTGCGTGCAGCGGCGGTGTCGATGCATGTCACGGAAGCCACCCACGTCCATGAGGACGTCAAAGCGGAAGCGCTGGCCGGCGCAGAAGGGGCGTAGGAGTTCGTCATGCTTGCCGCGATGCTTCATGCCGAGCTCGATGATCTCTGCGCGACGGGAATCACTGAGTGCGGCTACGGCTTCGCGCAGTTGCTTGTATGAGTAGTGGCATTGCGCGTAGAGGAGCGTAGTGGCTAGTTCAACGTCGAGCGAATCGTCGTCGAGCAGAACGACGGAGTGAGTTTGCTCCGCGATGGCTGCGCCATTCATTAATTCTGCGGCGGCTTGGCGAAGGTCGCGGCGCGTCTCGATCTCATAGACATTCGCATTGGCGTACTTCACCAGCGTAGGGGAGACGCGGACTTCGCGAAGCAGGTCGGGTGCGACTTCGTCGGCCAGTGAGGGGCTGATGTTGCGGATCTTTTCGAGCGCCGACTTCATGCGGGCGTCGCCGACATTGAATGCGGGCTCACGTGCGGCTTGCTTGAGCAGTTCGCCGAGGTTGCGTATCTCATGGTGCGGCGAGCCGAGCAAGCGGGAGATCTGCGTCTCAAGCGTGCGCGCGTTCACGATCTGTCCGAGAGACGTGTTAGTGGCGAGCGGAAGCAGATAGCGCGATAGATCGAAGGCGCGGGCTTTGAGCGTGCGGTCGTATTGACCCTGGTCCATGGCGGCGGGCTTCGGCGTGCGCTCTTCGAGATAGCGGAACATGCCCTCGGAATAGACTTCGTATTCGGCGAAAAGAAATGCGATGGTGTCAGTGAAGAGAGCGCGCGTTTGGTCGGCGGCGGGGCCGGCTCCGAAGTCAGGCGTGTAGTAGCCGCTCTTCTTGAAATTCTGGTATCGCGTGCTGCGTTCCTGTCCGTCCCAGCGTTGCTCGTCGACGAGGGCGATAGCGGCGAGGAGCGAGAGTTTTTCTATGGCGAAGGCGACGTGGGCGAGATCGGCGATGGAGCGGTGTCCGTATTGGAAGTAGAAAGTATTGAGGAACTGCTCGGCCTTTTGATCATTGATCTCTTTGAGCGACTCTTTCATCGACAACGCCGAGCGCGAGTACTTGGCCATGGCATACGCCTGGACTTCCGGGTCAGCACCGTGGACAGCGAAGACATTGACGGAGGTGGGCTTTGTGTCAGGCTTGGTGGTGGAGTCGGCGGGCGGAGCGTTCGTCACCGGTGGGTTGGACATAGGGAAAGAGAAGTTTAAATGGCGGGAGTGTGGAAGTCATCCACAGGATAAACTTAGATTCATGAAGTCACAACTCTGGGTGTGCCTGGTAGTTGCATCCGCGCTCGCACTTTCAGCCCAAACTTCTTCGAAGCCCTCGAATTCAATGTCCGGCTGTTATAGAACAATTTTGCTAACATGGGATCCTCCGACGGAAAGCATCAAATACATTCCTCAAACATTTCGGCTTACGAATAACTTATGGAGAAGTGGGGCCGACATGTTCAAGATCACTAGCACTGAGGGCACTGCACAGACACAATTCGCATGGCTATGGCGCCCTATGGGAGACAGGAAGTTGGAAATCTCGTGGGGTACGGGATTGAGCAGCTACCACGGCAAGTTGAAGAAGGTCGCACCAGATCAGTTCGAAGGAACGCTGAAGTATTCCTGCGATACGTGGTTTTGCGGAAGTGCACCGAAGGGAAAATTTCGTATTCAGAAAATCGCTTGTGAATAGTCGACCGAGATTTACTTCGACGTCTCGGACGGCAGGTCTTCGTTGCTCCACTCGATGAACGAGCCGTCATACATGCGAGCGTTGTAGCCAAGATACTTTGCTACGAAGTAGTCGAATGATGACTGCATGCCGCTGCGACAGTAGGTGATGATCCCTTTGTCCGGTGCGGCGCCGGCGGCCTCGAACTTCTTACGAAGCTCTTCAGGCGGCAAGAGTACAGGATTCTCGCGGCTTACTAACAATTCTTGCCAATAAAGACTTTGCGCGCCAGGGATGTGTCCGAGTTTGTGAACGTCTGCGGAGTGGCGCTCGCCGGAGTATTCGCCTGCGGGGCGGGCGTCTAGCAATAGCGCGCGCGTGGCTTGAGTACTGGCCGTCCAATCTTTAATGTTGCCGGTGTCCATGAGGATGCGTTGATTGATGTGCGGGGTGAAACCGTTCTCTGCCGTGGCGGCGACGTTAGGCTCTTCTTTGGTCAGCGGGCGAACTTCGTTCTTCCATTTATTGAGGCCGCCATCGAGCAGGGAGACGCGCGCACCGATGTCAAGATAGTCGAGCGTGTAGTAGGCGCGAGCCGCGAGCAGGTTGTAGTCGTCTCCGTAGAGGATGACGTGCGAATGCGCGGTGACGCCGGCTTTGCGAAAGACCTTTGTGAGCTGCTCGACCGACGGGAGTTCGTTGGGGACATCGCCGCGCTTGGTGACGATGTCAGCCAGGTTGAGCCAGTGGGCGCCGGGAATATGGCCTTCAGAATAAAAACCCGGGCTGCCCGCGACGCAGAGGACGACGACATCTTTGTCCTTGAGGTGGTCTGCGAGCCACTGCGTGGTCACGAGCATCTGTGTGCGGACTTTTGTGTCAGTGGGTGTGTCCGAAGTCACGGCCATTGCGCCAGTCAGCATAACTGAGTTCAGCACCAGGGTCACCAATATGTTCAACGGGGTTTGGTCCCTTTCGCAACGGGCTGGTGAGTGTCGTCCCACTCATTGAGCGAGCCATCGTACATAACGACTTGATATCCCAGATATTTTGCCACGAAGAAATCGAGCGTGGCCCAATAGCCGATCTCGCAGTAGGCGGTGATCTTCTTGCCGGGAGTGATGCCGCGCTCGGCTAGCATTTTGCGGAGCTCGTCTGGCGATTTGAAAGTTGGATTGTTCTTTGGATCAAGCAAAGTGCTTTCCGAGAAAAGGTTCTGTGCTCCGGGGATGTGTTCTTTCTTGTAGCGGTCTGGTGGGCGCGCGTCAATCAGGACGACGTCATTTGGCATGTTCGCGGAAAGAGCTTTCACATCTGACAGCATGGCGCGGACTTCAGGATGCAGGTCTAGCGTGATGTGTCCTGGCGTGGGAGCGGTCGCGTAGTCGGCGACGGTGGGACGCTTCTCTGCGGTCCACTTTTGAATGCTCCCGTCGAGCAGCGCGACATTGTCGTGTCCCATGTATTGCAGCGTAAAGAAAACGCGCGTAACCATGGGGTACCACATGGACGAATAGAGCACTACTTTCGTGTCGTCGCTGACGCCGAGTTTTTCAAAGATGTCTTTGAGGGTGGCGTCGGGCGGGAGTTCCACCTCTTTGCCGTTGGCTTTGATCTGGATCTGGTTGAGGTCGGCACGGCGCGCGCCAGGAATGTGCTTGGGCGTGCCCATGTCCATTCCCTTCATGTCGTGATCGGCTTCAAGGATGACAACCTTAGGGTCATTCAAGTGGTCGGCGAGCCAAGCGGTGGAGACGAGGTATTTGGCGCCCGGCGCGGGATCGCCTTGGGCGAAGGCGCAGGCGGAGAGAAGGAGGAGACAGAGCGAAAGATGGCGCATGTGGGAAGAGACTCCTTGCGGCTTTAGACGGACTGCGGCGTGGAAGGTGATACGACAGCAGCGTTGTTTTGGTTCAATTCCATACCTTTATTATTATTAGATGGAAACCTCGGCCATCCTGAAGCAGACCGCGCATCGGCCCTATCCGCTGCCCGCAGGGCCGTGGATCATGCAGCAGACTTGGCGCGACCTGCTGTTCGCGCATTGGCCAGTAGATGCGGAGCACGTGCGGGCAGCGATGCCGCATGCGTTGCGTGCGCATTTGGATACGTTTGAAGGTTCCGCTTGGGTGGGTGTGATACCGCTGCGCATGTATGGAGTCTCATTGCGGGGTGCACCGGGAGTTCCGACGGCTACCAATTTTGCTGAACTTAACGTGCGGACTTATGTGACCGTTGATGGCAAGCCGGGCGTTTACTTCTTTAGCCTGGATGCGGAGAGTCGGCTGGCGGTGATGGGCGCGAAGCTGGGCTTTGGATTGAATTACAAATACGCGAAGATGAAGGTGCGTACTTCTGAGCGCGGTCAGGTGGAGTACTACTCGTCGCGTAAAGAACTGCCGAAGCCGGCGGAGTTTGAGGCCAGTTATGCGGCGGAGTCGGCGAAGATTTTTAGTGGGGCGCCGGGGACTCTGGACCATTTTTTGACCGAACGATATTGTTTGTACACGTCGCATGGTCCGCATATAGGGAGAGCGAACATTCATCATGCGGCGTGGCCCTTGCAGCGGGCTAAAGTGACTATCAAGACCAATTCAATGGCCATGGCTGCGGCGATCGTGCTTCCGGAGAAGAAACCCCTAGTGCATTTTGCAAAAGAGTTGGATGTGTTGGTGTGGCCGCTGGAGCGCGCTTCGCGGTAATCCCGAACCAATCGTCCAGACCCCGGACGATTGGTTGGGGCACCTGTCGCTAGTCATGCGCGCCGTGATTAGGCGGCTTTTTCTTTCTTCGCTACGCCTAACAATATCTGATACAGCAGGAGCCAGCGCTTCATGTTGCTGGTGATGAGGAAGTTCTCTCGTACGTGTTCGCGGCCGTTGCGTCCGAGCTGTGCGGCGAATTCAGGATGCGTGAGCAAATAGCGGATCTGATACGCGCAGCCTTCGACAGACTGAACTAACATTCCGGTTAACTTGTGGATGACCTGCGTTGGGATTCCACCGACTGCTCCCGCAATCACCGGTTTGCTCTTCCATAGAGCCTCAGTGACGGTCAGGCCAAAACCTTCGCGCAGCGACTTTTGGATGACGATGTCTGACGCCATCTGGATGGCATTGATCTCCAGAGCGGACCACGGCGGCAGATTGAGGATGATGATGTCCGGATCGTTGCCCGCCTCCTCTTGCACTTCAGCAAGGACAACCGCGCCTTCGGGATCGTCTGTGGCGCCGCCGCCGGCAAGCACCAGCTGACAGTCAACATATTTGCGGGCCATCTTGTAGGCCTGCACCACGCCGACTGGATCCTTGAGGCGATCAAAGCGCGAGATCTGCGTGATGATGGGGCGATTGCGGTCGATACCAAAATCGTCACAGACCTTGGCGACATAGCTTTCGTCGACCGGCTTGTTCTTCTGTGAGAGCGGATCGATGGACGGATAGAAAAGGTATTGCGGCACCCTTACCTGGCGCGTGAATGCGGGTGACGACCAGATGGTCGCGTCATACTGCTCGACCATGGGTCGCAGAAACTCCCACACTCCCGCGTGCGGATTACTAAGATCGATATGGCAGCGCCAGACCCATTTTTGGTCTTTCTTTTGGCCGCGTGATTTGATCAGGTTCGCAGGTTGTGGATCGTGAATGACGACCACGTCTTCATCAAACGTCATGCGCGAGCGGTTCTGCTCGTTGTATGAAAGAAAAATGTCTTCGATCGCCTTGGTGAGGTCGTACTTCTCACCGTGCAAGGCGTTGTGGAAGCCTTTGGTGACCTCAAAGAAATCGTTGCCGCCAGTGATGACGTCCCACTTAGTGGGAACTTCCAGTTCGTTCATTAGCGGGATGAGGCGGTTAAGTATCTCTGCTACGCCGCCGCCGACTGCGGTGGAGTTGACCATTTTCACGGTGCGTCCGCGAAGGGTCTCTGCAACATAGCGGATCTCGCCTAGTTCGGCCTCGCCGACTATGGGGCCGTAGTCATCGAATTTCGGCGGTGCGTCTGGCGCGGGCGGCGTGGTGGCGATACGTGGAGACTTGCGGCGCTCCATCAGTCCGGCTGCGTCCAAAGTGCTGGGCACGCGCGCCACTTTGCTGGCTGATTCTGTGCGCTTCCCTTCCGGTACGCCGAGAGTGGGGGCTTCATTGGTGGGGTCGGTGGTCGTATTCTGCGCTGGCTTCTTCGGCATGAAATTCGCTCCTAAACTTTGTAGTTAGTCACTTCGTGGTGGTTGGAATTCACGCGGCAGCGCGAACATTCCCTGATTCGGATTCGGCCAGCTTCACCATCTGGCGGCGCACATGTTCGAGCGTCGAGGTGTAGATATCAATGGCTTCGAACTTGTCTGCCAAACGGTCGAGTCCAAGCTCCTCTTCCAGCCACTGCGAAAAGTCATTGGAGTTGAGCTTGATGCGCAGACGCGCATTGATGAAGTGATAGTGGATGCTATGGAGACTGACGCGGCGAAGTCCTTCAGTGAAATCTTCAAGATTGCGAGCGGTGAATGTGGTAGGAATGACCACGGTGTCTGACGAGCAGAAATAGAACGTCTCCAGCGCCTGCCGCTCTGCGGTCGCGGTATTGCGTTTCAAATACTCTTCGATCACCTTGATGATCTGCTGGCGCATGTCTCTGATGGACGTGTATTCGCGCACGTCAATACCGGCGAGGCGCTCGGCGAGGCCGGTCTCATTGCAGGAGAAGAACGCCCAGTGGGCGAAGTCATTAGAAAATCCTTCGCGGATGTAGTGGTGTTCAGCGAGTGTCTGGAACATGTGCTGGAAGATCGAGGAGTCAGGCACCACGCGCAGGCCATCCAACAATTCCTTGAGTGAGCGGGCGCGTTCTGTACCGATGCGCAGCAGATATGCGGCTGAGTTGAAGACAAATTCTTTTTTTGCGGTGAGTGGCTTGGATTGCGTAGCGACCATGAGGGTTCCTTCCGTGGCTAAGACATGTTGCGGTTTCCGGCCAACGGCACGCCGGCGAAAATCCCTGGGAAGTTAAGTAGGATGCGGAGGTATGGTGCGCCGTTTTCCGCTTAATCACAGAGATTTGAGGGAAAACCGCTGAGCAATTCTGATTCCGGCAGGGCGGCGGGTGGCTGTGGATATGAATTCTTGAATCCAGCTACTCTGGAATTCTGTTGTCTTAACCCGGGTGCGGCGACGAAAATCTGTGTCTAAGGTAAGGGATGCAACAGCTCGCTGATCCATTTCTACTTAACCTATTACTGATCTTCGTTTGCGCAAAGCTCTTCGGAGAATTGTTCGAGCGTTTCAAACTCCCTGCCGTACTAGGAGAGATCACGGCTGGCATCGCCATGGGGCCGATGGCGTTGGCGGTGGTGGCGCCTTCCAACTCAGTGCAATCAATCTCAGAGTTGGGAGCTATATTTTTGCTGTTTGCCGTAGGGTTGGAGACGCAGCCACGAGAGCTTATCAACGTGGGGCGTACTTCACTGGGTGTGGCATTGGCTGGAGTGCTGGTGCCCTTCGCCGCCGGATTTGTGTATGTCGTGTTGCACGGCGATTCGCCACAAGAAGCTACGTTCGTAGCCACGGCGATGGTGGCAACCAGCGTGGGGATCACGGCGCGGGTGTTGGGGGACCTGGATGCGCTGCAGGCCCGGGCGGCGAAGATCATACTGGCGGCCGCGGTGTTCGACGACATTATCGGTATCCTGCTGCTATCAGTGGTCGCGGGCATGGCTACCGCCGATGGCGTGGAGTGGCAATCGCTCGTGCTGCTGCTGGCGGAATCGGTGGCATTCGCAGTATTCATGATCTTTATAGCGCCGCGCATCATTCGGCGCATGCATGGCCGACTGCACCACGTGACTACGCGAAATGCATCGCTGGTGGTCGCGCTGCTGATCTGTTTAGCTCTTTCAGTGGCAGCGGAGAAGATCGGCATGGCGTCGATCGTGGGAGCGTTCTTTGCCGGACTGGCATTTGCGGATTTTGCGCCGGGCCTGCGTCCGCAGGTGAACGCGTTGTCAGAATTTTTGGCTCCGTTCTTCTTCTTCATGATGGGCGCGCAACTTGACCTGCATGTGTTGACCCCGAAACTCATTTTGCCGGTGGCAGTGATCTCGATATTGGCTATCTTGAGCAAGGTGATCGGATGCGGACTGCCGCTGTTGCCGGAAGGCTGGCGCACGGCGCTCAAAGTGGGCGTGGGTATGACGCCGCGCGGCGAGGTGGGATTGATCGTGGCGCTAATCGCGCTCAACGCAAAAATGATCAGCGAAGAGATGTACGCGATCGTGATCCTGATGATCGCGGTGACGACTATCTTCGCGCCGCCGGTGCTACGCGTGTTGTTCCGGTATCCACGCTTCGCGGATGAGCGTGCAGGCGCCGCGGCCGTCGCAGGCGAACCAGTACAATAATCAGTTGCTTTGCGGTGCCGGATGTAAACTGTGCGGCACGTCATCAGGAGAATTGTTTGCGAAAGTTATTTGGCACTGACGGAATCCGCGGTGTGGCGGGCGCGTATCCGTTAGATAAAAAGACGGTGTACATCATTGGCTCGGCGCTGGCCCATCATTTGGGCGGAGCGCCGGGATCCAGTAAAGTGCGAGTGGTGATCGGGCAGGACACGCGCGAATCGAGCGCGTGGATCGCGGATGTGTTGACGGCTGGGCTGGAATCGGCGGGTGCGGAAGTGGCTAGCGCGGGAGTTGTGACTACGCCCGCCATCGCATATTTGGCGCGAACCGAGAAGTTTTCGGCGGGCGTGGTGATATCGGCTTCGCATAATCCGTGGCAGGACAACGGCATCAAGATCTTCGGGCATGACGGCTACAAGCTGGCCGATGCCGTGGAGATGGATATCGAGAAAGAGATCTTCTCGCAGATAGAAAAAGGCGATGTGAGCGTTGGGGAGCCGAAGAAGGCATCGATCCCCGGCGAGCATAAGCTGGCGGAGATGTATGAGAAGTGGCTGGCGGCGGGAGTTTCACGCGACGGCTTAGGCAAATTAAAGGTTGTTGCGGATTGCGCGAATGGCGCGTCGAGCAAAGTGGCGCAGGAGTTGTTCAAACTGTGCGGAGTGAATGCGGCTTTTACGCACGTGAGTCCGAATGGCCGCAATATAAATGAAGGGTGCGGGGCGCTGCATGCGGATGTCGTGGCGAAAGAAGTGGTCGCGAAGAAGGCGGATATCGGCATTTGCTTCGATGGCGACGCGGACCGCGCGCTGTTCGCCGATAGCAACGGAAACATTGTGAATGGTGATGCTGTTCTGCTGCTCACTGCGCACGAGATGAAACAGCGCGGCGCGCTAAAACAAGACACCGTTGTTGCCACGACCATGTCAAACATGGGACTGGAAGCTGCGTTGAAGCGCGAAGGCATAAAAATGTTGCGCGCGCCGGTGGGCGACAAATACGTTCTGGAAGAGATGCAGAAGACCGGAGCAGTGCTAGGCGGCGAGCAGAGTGGACACATCATCTTTTCTGATTCCGCAACTACGGGCGATGGATTGATGACGGCGCTGAAGGTTCTGGAAGTCGTGGCGAAGAGCGGGAAGTCACTGGCCGAGTTGGTGAGCGACCTGAAAGTGTTTCCGCAGGTCATCAAGAACGTGAAAGTGCGCGAGAAGAAACCCATCGATCAGATCCCGGAAGTGGCTAGCGCAATCAAGTCTGCGGAACAAGACTTACGCGACGAGGGACGTGTGGTGGTGCGGTATTCGGGGACGGAGGCGCTTTGTCGGGTGATGATCGAGGCGGCGAGCGAGCAGAAGATGAAACATCACGCGGATGCTATCGCGGGGGCTATGCAGAGGGCGCTGGGGATTTAAGATCACTCCAAGCACCGAAGCGGTTAAGAATTCGAGGACGGTGCTTTATGTTTCATTCTTAGCAGCTTCATTCCAGAGGCTATCCCCACCAATACGCCGATCACGGAAGTACCCACACCAAACCAATCGGTAGTTGACGGACCCAGCGGACCGAAAACTGTTCCCGCAGGATACAGCCGAGGCTTCAATCCCAGCGATGATAGTGTTGCCAATGAGGCAATGCCTATTACATTGGCAACAATAACCCCGCAAAATGACCCTGCGGCGCCTGCCGAAATGTATTTCGGCCAAACGCGCAATTTCGGAATGAACATGCAGACGGCGGCGAAAAGAATGGCTGCGACCAGCACGGCAGTATAGACGAAAGCAAAAATCCACATTTATTAATCTAGGTCCCGCCAGTTCTTTCCTACTCCCACATCTACAACTAGCGGCACGCGCAGCGGGTGCACGCTCTCCATCTTGTCTTGCACCAGCGCGCGGACTTCTTCTACTTCCGATTCCGGGACTTCGAAGACCAGTTCATCATGCACCTGAAGGGTCATGCGCGTTTTCAGCTTGCGGCGCGTGAGCTCTTCGTCGATGCGGATCATGGCTATCTTGATCAGATCAGCGGCGGTGCCTTGCAACGGAGTGTTCACGGCGGTGCGGTCAGCGAAGCCGCGCATGGTGAAGTTCTTGCTGTTGATGTCCGGGATGGGGCGCACGCGGCCAAACAGCGTGCGGACTTTTGCGGTGCGGCGGACCTCGTCTAGCGTGCGGTCTATGAAGGTTTTTACGCCTGCATACTTCGCAAAATAATTCTCGATGTAAGTCTTGGCCACTTTCTGCTCGATGCCGAGTTGCTGCGAGAGGCCGAAGGGCGAGAGTCCGTATACGATGCCAAAGTTCACGGCCTTTGCGCGGCGCCGGTGCTCGGCGTCGATCTCGTCTTTGGGCACGCCGAAGACTTCGGCGGCGGTGAGGGTATGAATGTCGTCCCCGCGGCGGAAGGCTTCGGTGAGCAGCGGGTCTTCGGAATAGTGCGCAAGCAGACGGAGTTCGATCTGGGAGTAGTCGGCGGCGAGCAGGACGTTGCCCCTGTCCGCGATGAAAGCGGCGCGGATCTCTCTGCCCTGTGCGGTGCGAATGGGAATGTTCTGCAGGTTGGGGTTGACGGAGGAGAGGCGCCCGGTGGCGGTGGCAGCCGCGTTGAACGTGGTGTGAACGCGGCCAGTGCGCACGTTAATGAGCTGCGGCAACGCGTCAACGTAAGTGGATTTGAGCTTTGAGATCTGGCGGAAGTCGAGCACCATGCGCGGCACGGGGCTGCCACTGGTCTCGGCCAGTTCCTCAAGCACGTCGACCGCGGTGGAGATGGTCTTGCCTTTGCCGTACTTGATGGGTTTAGGCAGCTTGAGTTTTTCAAAAAGTATCTCGCCGAGTTTTTTAGGCGAGTTCACGTTGAACTCTTCTCCGGCGGCTTGATGGATCTCTTTGGCTTTCGTCGCACACTCGAGCGTGAGGCGGCGGGAGAGCTCGCTGAGTTGATCACTATCGATCTTTACGCCCGCTTGTTCCATGCGCTGAAGGACGGGCGCCAGCGGAAGATCGATCTCTTCGTAGACCTTCAGCATGTCTGCATCTTCCACTTCTTTGCGCAGCGCGGTGGCGAGACGTCCGATTACGTCTGCCGATTGCGCGAGCGAATCCGTGAGACGGACGTCATAGCGACGCATGGCGAGATCGGCCAGAGAGTGAGAGGAATATGTTGGGTCGAGCAGGTAGGAATAGAGCTGGACGTCGTGCTTAATGCCGGCGATCTGCGTGCCAGACTCGTGCGCGTGGTGCAATGCGGATTTGTAATCGTGGACTGACTTGGCGAGGGATTCGTCGGCAAGCGCGGGCGCAGCGAGAGATTCTTCCGCGCTGACCGCTTTTCCGGGCTCGGCAGAGAGGCCTACTCTTGCTGATGTTTTCGTCTCTGGCGCGGGAGCCGCGGCCGTGGCAGCGAAGAGATCGCCGGAGGTAGCGGCGGGTTCGGGCAGCGGTTCAGCATCTTCTGAACGAACAAATTCCGAAGCTTCCTTTTGCGCGGCTGCGAAGGCAATGGCTAAACCGCTTGAAGATTTTTTCGCTGCGGCGAGAACGGCTTTCAACTCAGCGGCGGATGTTATGTCTTTGTAATCGGTTTCGCCGAGATCGGCGGGAGCGGCCTCCGGCAAGACGCTGCGCAGGAGCGTGGTGAACTCCAACTCTTTGAACAGCGCCTGGCAGGCGGCTACGTCGGGCTCCTGCGCGCGCATGGCATGGAGATCGAGTTTGAGATCGACGTGCTGGTCGATAGTGACCAGCTTTTTACTGAGCATGACCACATCGCGGTTGTTCTGCAGCGATTCGCGATAACTCTTCTTCTCGATCTCAGAGGCATGGTCGAGCGCGGCTTCAACCGAACCAAAGCGCTTGATGATCTCAACCGAACCTTTTTCGCCGATGCCGGGGGCTCCGGGCACGTTGTCGATTGAGTCGCCGCGAAGGGCCATCACGTCGATGACCTGCTGCGGCGGCACTCCTACGATCTCTTCGACTTTGGCGGCGTCACAGATTAGATTGTCCTTCGGCGGATTGAGTACGCAAATGTGCTCGCTGACGAGCTGCAACATGTCTTTGTCGCTGGAGACGACGAAGACTTCGTAGCCCTGATCGGCGGCCTGGCGCGCGAGCGTGCCGATGACGTCGTCCGCTTCGAAGTTCTGTTGCGACAAGATGGGGATGCGATAAGCGTCGAGCGCTCGGCGGATGAACGGAATCTGCTGATTGAGGTCCGGCGGTGTTTCTTTTCGGTTGGCTTTGTAACCGTGATATTCGATCTGCTGGAACTGCTGCGTCTTCACGTCAAACTTCTGGACAGACTTGATCTCCTTCGCCTGCTCATCGCGGAACGTCGGCCCGGCGAGATCAAAAACCGCGGCCAGATATTTGGGTGCGAAATCATCCCGAAGTTTGTTGAGCATGTTCACGAAGACGTAAGTAGCCGCGGTGGGAATGCCGGTCTTGGTGGACATGGGCCGCTGCCGCGCCATGGCGTGATAGGCGCGGAAGATGAAGGACATGGTGTCCATGAGGTAGATGCGTTCGCGAGTGGGGGATGCGGGCGGCTTCAGGGCTGGAGCTTTCGCGAACGAATCGGCCGGCGCGGATCCCGTGGTGATTGCTGTGGCTTTCGGCGCGTCGCTCTCGGCAGGCGTATTCTTGGCGGATTTTTTTTTGGTGGGCAACAGACAATTTTAACAGCGGAAAAGCGGTTTAACCGCGGAGGCGCGGAGACGCAGAGGAGGTGAATCTGGTCTATTCCAGGAACATGCAGTCGCCGTAGGAGAAGAACCTGTACTTCTCTTTCACGGCATGCCCGTAAGCGCGGAGCACATTTTCTTTTCCCGCGAATGCGCAGACCAACATTAATAGTGTCGATTGCGGCAGGTGGAAGTTTGTGAGCAAAGCGTCTACTACCCGGAATTGGAAGTCGGGATAGATGAAGATGTCCGCTTCACCGGAGCCTGCAATGATGCGGCCATCATTTTGCTGCGCTACGAATTCAAGAGTGCGAACCGTAGTTGTGCCCACGGCAACGACACGACGGCCCGATGCCTTTGCGCGAGTGATCTGTTCGGCGGCCTCGGCGGAGATCACGTAACGCTCCGTGTGCAGCTTGTTGTCTTCGACCCATTCATGGCGGACGGGCTGAAATGTTCCCAGGCCGACGTGCAGAGTGATCTCGGCGATTTCGATGCCGAGGGCTCGGATCTGTTCCAGGATCTCTGTTGTGAAGTGTAATCCCGCTGTTGGAGCTGCGGTGGAGCCTCTATCTTTGGCGAAGATGGTCTGGTAGCGCTCGCGGTCTGAATCTGTGTCTTGGCGGTCTATATAAGGTGGGAGGGGGATGTGGCCGAGGCGCTCGACCGCGGGAAAGAAATCGGACTCGTTGCCGCCGGGCAGTTCGAAGCGCAAACATCGCTCGCCGAATTCGCCGCGCGCAACGACGTTAGCGATCAGCTCCGGCGCGCCGCCGGCGTCGGCGCCAAAGAAAATCTTTTCTCCGATCCCAATCTTGCGTCCGGGACGGACCAGCGCTTGCCATTCCATAACGCTGATCTCCTTTGTGAGCAGCACTTCCACGCGGCCTTGCAGGAATTCTTTCGCCGCGGGATTGCGCTCACTCACCGATTGCGCGCGCTCCCCGCTGCGGCGTCCCAACAGGCGCGCGGGAAATACGCGCGTGTTGTTGAAGATCAGTAAATCGTCTGGGCGCAGCATTTGGGGAAGATCGCGAAATGCCTTGTCGTCAAACTTGCCGGAGGCGCGGTCCAGCCGAAGCATGCGCGAGGCGGCGCGGTCGGCGAGCGGTTGCTGCGCGATCAACTCCGGCGGCAGATGAAAATCAAAGTCGGAGACAAGCACGCTCCCAGCATAACAACTACTGGTCATAGTCGCCGGCGGAAGAAAAGGTGCAATCCGGCCTACCTATTAGTTACTATCGGCACTCTAAGTATGTAAAGTGTTTTGGCTATGCGCGCGATGTGCGGTACGATGGAATCCCCAAGATGAACCTGGAGCTACAGCACCGGGAGGACCTTGTACGCTTTGGCAAGCTGGTACACCAGCAGGGATTCGTGTCTGCGTGTGACGGCAACCTCAGCGTTCGTCTCGACTCGCACCGCATATTGGCTACGCCGACCGGCGTGAGCAAAGGCATGATGTCGGTCGATGACATGGTCATTGTGGACGTGCATGGCAAGCGCCTCGAAGGCACGCACGATGTTTCCAGTGAGATCGCCATGCACCTGACTATCTACCGCACGCGGCCTGATATCCATGCGGTGGTGCATACGCATCCGACAACAGCTACGGGATTCGCGTCTGCAGGCATCGCGCTGGATCAGCCTATCTGTTCTGAAGTCATCGTCACTCTGGGCGCCGTTCCGTTGGCAGAATACGGCACTACCGGCACACCGGAATTGAGCGCCTCCCTGCTTCCCTATGTGCATGACTACGATGCGATCCTGCTGTCGAATCATGGCACGGTCACTTACGGCACCAGCCTGATGCATGCGTACTTGAAAACGGAAGCTGTGGAACATTTCGCCAAGATCATGCTGGTGACAGTGCAACTTGGACAACAGCGCGCGCTTTCCCCTGCGAACATTCGCAAATTAGTTGAGGCGCGGCGCAGCTACAAGGGAAACAACTCGCTCGCCAGCATGCCTGTGGGTCCGCTGAAGAAGCCTGAGCGGGACCTCGAAGAGAACCTCGACAAGCTGAAGGCGATTCTGCGCGAAGACGATATCCTGGCGTCGCGTAAGCGGTAAGCGAAAACCCACCACCAAGGCTCAAAAGAAAGCTTTGGATCAACCGCGCCACTTGTTAGTGGTCGAGCAGTGACGAACCCCACCTTAATCGCCAAATGACGGCGATGAAGGTAGGGCACCCGTTTTAGTGTGTTGCGAGCTTTAGGCGACGCGTTTTTGTTTTTGTTTTCCTTCTGCGAAAGCCGCGATCATCTCTTTGTTGAATGCGGGAATGTCATCCGGCTTGCGGCTACTGATGAAATTGCCATCGCGCAGGACTTCTTTGTCTTCCCACAGGCCGCCGGCATTGCGAATGTCATCGCTTACTGTGGGCCAGCTAGTGAGCTTGCGGCCTTTCACTAGTCCGGCTGAAACCAGCAGCCATGGACCATGGCAGATGACGGCGATAGGCTTTTTGGCTTCGTCTATTGTGCGGACGAACTCTTGTGCTTCACGGAAATCACGAAGCGCGTCTGCGTTGAGCGCGCCCCCGGGAAGAACGACCGCGTCAAAATCGTCAGCGTTGGCTTCTTGCAAGGTCATATCGACTTTCGTCTTATTGCCCGATTTGTCATGGTGCTTCATGCCATAGATCTCGCCCGGTTCGGGGGCGATGACCGTGACTTTGGCGCCAGCGTCTTCCAGTGCCTTTTTGGGTTTTACGAGTTCAGCTTCTTCATAGCCGTTGGTCGCTAGGATGGCGACGCGCACTCCATCAAGATTCTTTTCTGACATATGTATGAATGCTCCCTTCATTAGGTGTGATGCGGCAAAGCGTTCAGATGAGAACCGCCAATCGGTAGTGGCTGAAAAACAAAAAGTGGCACGGCTTGTCGCCGTGCCAC
>JAICLA010000069.1 GCA_025927695.1 Terriglobales bacterium
CTTGTGTGCGCTTTGCCGATGAATGTGCTGATGATGTCAGGGTATTGGCCAGTGCTGGGGACAGCAGTTGCAGTGTTCAGCGCGGATGGGCGATTGGGACTAGCGGCGCCGGAAGGCGAGGAGGAGTTAGCGCAGGCGGCTTGGCCGGCTGAGATAGAGCTGTTTAAGAGCGGATCGCTTGCGCGAGTGAACGAAGGGACGCGGGCATTAGAAGAGGCGTTGGGAAGACTTCTGCGGCGGCTTGACGTTAGCGGCACGCGGATCGGGATCGAGGACGGTGCGGCTGAGGTGCCGGTGGGATATTCCGCGGTGCACATTTATTCAGTGCTGTTGCCGCAAGTGCTGAGTGAGGTGAATCCGAAGTGGCAGATGGAACCCGGCGACGGCTGCTTGCAGAAACTGCGCGCGTTAAAGACTACACGGGAGATCGAGTTTATAAAGGCGGCCTGCGAGACGGCGCAAAAAGGATTTGAAGCTGCAGAGAGGGCGATGGTGGCGGGAGCGCGAGAAATAGATGTCGCATTGGCCGCGCGGCGGGAGTTCGCATTGCCGGCCGCGAATGAGGGATCGCACAGGGCGGATGGATTCGCGTGGTGCATGTCTGGGCCGAATTCAGCAGAGGCCGGGTATGCATTCGCCAGATCGCAAGCGCGAGCGATCAAGAATGGAGATGTGGTGCTGCTGCACGCCAACTCTTATCTTGATGGCTACTGGACCGACATTACGCGGACATTTGTTTGCGGAAGCGGGAACGCGCATGAGGAATTGTTCGAAGCGGTGGCAGAGGCGCGAACTGCGGCTCTTGCAATGATTCGCCCAGGAATCGCGGCGAAAGAGGTTGATGGTGCAGCGCGCGAGGTGCTGCATCGCCGTGGGCTGTCGAAATTTTTTACGCATGGAGTGGGGCACGAAGTGGGGTTCGGCGCCGTGAATGCGGACAATCAGCCGAGGATTCATCCGGCATCGCCAGATCTATTGGAGGAGGGAATGGTATTCAATGTGGAGCCGGCGGTGTATGTGCCAGGCAAAGTGGGATTAAGACACTGCGATATGGTCGTGGTGACTGCGGATGGATGCGAAGTATTAACGCCGTGGCTTTCAGCGGTATCGCCCTACGCGACGAACAGGACGCAGAAGTAATTCCACAACATTATTGATTTATTGTGGCGACGGTCTTCCGCTCTACCTAGAACACCTAGAACACCAGATTAGATCCTGTACCCATAGCAGCCAAGACTGTGGGCAGTTCCGTGTCAACGATCTTGAGGAAGCATTTCACAACGGCGGGATCGAATTGTGTTCCCGATGACTCGACCAAGCGACGTTTAGCTTCTTCGCTAGGCAGTCCTTTGCGGTAAGGACGATCGGAGACCATCGCGTCGAACGAATCAATCACTGTTACGATGCGCGCACCCAGCGGGATCTCGCTTCCGCGAAGATTCCCCGGGTAGCCGCGGCCGTCAAAACTCTCATGATGATGAAGCGTGATGAGACTGGTCTGGGTGAGCGCGGGAAAGAGTCGCAGCACTCCCCAGCCAAACTCAGGATGTTTATTCATCACGGCTTTCTCATCGTCAGTGAGTTTGCCGGGCTTGTTGAGGATGGCGTCTGGCACACCGATCTTGCCGATGTCATGAACGACCGCAGCCATCTCCAATTCCTGCAAGCTCTCTTCCGGGATCCCCAACTCCTGGCCTACGCGCATCGCCCACTCTGCAAGGCGGGTGCTATGCACGCCGGTATTCAGGTCCTTGAGATCGAGCAACTGGTGGAAGCCGCAGATCATTGAGTTCAGGTTGCTTGAAAGTTCTTCTTCAAGCATCTTCACTCGCATGCTGGCCCGGGCTTCTACCGGCAATACCGAAGTTGGAAAAGTGCTGATCATCTACTTAGCGAATCCCCAGAGTCGTGCGCCATGACGAAACAGCGGTGTATGTATCGAGCAGACCATAGTTCAGATCGGACGAGATCCAGTCCGCATGTGACAACGAGGTAGCTGCACTGGATTCATTAGCGCTTGCCGAAACCTGTACTAACAGTGCCGCAGTTCCTGCCGCCAACGGGGCGCTGAACGAGGTGCCCGAGACCGCTGCGTAGTGGCCGAACGGATACGTAGTGACAATGCCTTCGCCTGGGGCTGCGATCCAAACCGAGCCCGTGCCATAGTTTGAGAACGTCGAACGATAGTTACTGTCGTTCGTGGAAGCCACGCCGATAACGTTGGAATAAGCGGCCGGATAGACGAGGACGTTCTTGCCGTCATTACCTGCCGAAGCGACCATGATCATGTTCTTGCTCGCGAGATAGTTCACGGCGGTGGACAATTCAGCGGACGAAGCCGTGAAGTCAAAGCTCATGTTCACGACTTTCGCACCGTTCTTCTGCGCATAGTAAAGCGCTCGCACAACGTCAGAGACGTAGCCGCTGCCGTTCGGGTTGAAGGCCTTCAACGGCATGATCTTGGCCGTGGGCGCAACCAGGTGAACGACACCCGCCACCATGGTGCCGTGTCCGAAGTCAGCGTAATTGCTACCGTCAAGCACCGATGCGGTTGATTGATCGAGCACGGACGCTGTCGATTGATCCAACAACAGAAACCCTGAGCCGTCGAGAACTGACGCGGTGGATTGATCGAGAACTGAAGCAGTCGACTGGTCGAGGACTGAGGCGGTCGATTGCGTCACGTCACCTTTTTCGTCCGCGCCGGCGCGGTTGTGTACGAAATCGTATCCGGGGACCAACACGGATTGCAGAACCGGTTGAGTCGTGTCGACACCGGTATCAATGATGGCAACGGTGCCCGCGCCCGTTACTTTGTAAGTGGACTGCGTGCGCGCCAACTGGATCAATTGCGTAGCTGGCTGATTCACGTAGCCGTAACGCACTGTAGTGCCGTAGTAATTCACTGGGACGCTGGCATAAAGAGCTGAAGGCACACCGGGAATCGAAGCCGGATGGACGGCAGAGACTTGCTGGTCAAGTTCGACGTCAATAATGCCGAGATTGAGATTAAGACCCTTCGGCAGAAGGGCGGCGATGGGATTCAGCAGGCTTGAAGTGACAAGGAACAGCTGATTTTTGGGATCGCCCAGACCGTATTGAACTTTGCAGCCGAGCAGAAGGCATTGCAGGTTCAAATGCGATAGGCCAAGCGTGTCGCGCACGATCAACCGGGTTGGAGCAGTAGCGGCAGGGCTAGCGGTGCTAAGAAGCCCCATCATCAAGACCACTGCGAGTATGTTTTTAATGCGTTTCATGTTGCTCTCCTGAATCCTATTCAAGCGGGTTGTCGTGGTTCGTAAGTGGAACATTTCTATAGTCACCACTCAACTTACCCCGGTAACCCGTAAGTAACGCTAGGTAATCAATTGCCTGGGCCTGAGATCTCAGGTACACGTACGCGAATCTTCTTTTCATTCATATCTATCTCAATATGAAGGTCTTGCTCGGGAACGAAGGTCATGTGGAACTCGCCCCGGGAGTTGGTTTCTGTGTGCTGAATCGTGCCTTGGCCACCGCATAACGCCACCGGAATGCTTTCCGGCTGTCCGATGGACTGCTGGATCTGGCCGGTCAGGCTCACCTCTTTGCTGGTGGGGTGACCTTCCACGCGCAGGTCAATGAAGCGCTGGCCGTACTGATAAAGAAGCTGGCGGCAAATACTTACTGATCCGCGCACGCCTGCCGTCATCGGTTGATGGGCGGAGTCAAAGATCAATTTAGCGACCAATCCGCCAAAAGACTGCGGCTTGGCTGGTTCAAACAACGAGCGGGCGATGCGGACGGCATCGCCTGGGGGAGTGTAATCAAGGTCTTTCGCAGCCGCGCTGTTGACGGCTGCCCACAGTCGGAAGCTCTTCTGGCATTCGTCGCATTGATCCAAATGATCTTTCATCCGCGCAGCCTGGGCAGGCGTTTGCAGCTCGCGAACGTAATCGATCCAGTCTTCCGAAGTGAAATGCTTGCTCATTCGTCCTCCGCTGGGGTGCGGGATTTGTTGATTCTGGGAAAAGGAGTAAGCAGGAGGAGAAAAAATATAGGGGTGGCGATATTTATTTCTAGATCTTGCCGGTCAGCTTGAAGGCCGCCCAATAGAAGGGATGCGGGCGTTTCTTGCGTAAGTCATTGATTCCTTGGAGCGCGGCGGCATTGCTCTTGCCTTCCCGACGGCTTTGATAGAAGGCGGTCATGAATTCGGCGGTGCTTTCGTCGTCTACGTCCCACAGTGAGAGCAGAAGCGTACCCGCGCCGGCGGCAAATAGGCCACGAACCAGACCTAAGAGTTCGTCTCCGCCGGAGACTACGTTCAGGCCGGTGGCGCAGCCGCTGAGCGTGATGAGCTGTGCGGGAAGCCGGTATTGATACAGGTCATACAGACTCAAGACTGAATCGCCGAGCTTGATACCGGAGAAGAGTGGATTGTCCTGGCGGAAGAAACCGTGGGTGGCGATGTGAATCACGCTGCTGGTTGCGCCGAGTGTGCGGAGCTTTTCGGCGGTGGCGTCAGGGCCAAGCAGGAGGGTGGAATCCGGCATCGCTGCAGCGACGGCTTCCGCTTCATCGCGAATGAGCGGCGCCGCTGCGTCGGGCACGCCCATCACTAGCGTTCCCTGTTGACCGTCAAATGTGCGCGCTTGGCATTTGGCGAAGACGGTGGCGCTGGGAGCGTAAGAGACAGTGAACGCGTCAATCAAATATTCGTCACCATCGAGCAACGCTTGAAACGGAATGAAGTGCAAGAACTCATGCGGGACTATGACGAGATGCTTTGCTGATTGCAGCATGGGCCTGATGGGCGCAATCAACTCCTGATACAGGTCACGCAGATGGGCCTGCGTGGCCTCGAGCAGCGGCTGTTCAAAGGTCTTCACGTAATCGCGTCCGAAGCGGAACTTTGCCAGCTGGAATTGCAGAAGGCGCATGGCTTTTTGCACGCGTGAAGTGAGAGTTATGGGGACGATCTGCAGCTCTTCTTTTGAAAGCACCGAGACTAGTATCTGGTCCTTCACGCGGTAGTACTCCAGCAGCAGCGCATCCGCAGGAAGTTGTTCGCGAATCTCTTCCAGGGTGCAGGCGGCTGTGGGCGCGCCAATCGACTCAGCCTCATTGACCGGGAGTTCGCTGAGTACGCGGACGAATTCGGTCTCACGCTGGCGGGCCTGCGCTTGTAAGTCTTCAATTCGGCCGGCGGGAGCGCCCGCTTGTAGCTGTTCGTCTTCAATGCGGTGGTAGTACCAGTTCAATTCTTCGCGCAACTTGCCGATCTGTTGCACGAGATCGCTCTGGCTCTCTTGCGGCGACGCCATACGCGTACCCATGCGCGACATCAGGTCCACGAGGCTGCGCGACTTGGCCTGCTCCATGTACCGAAACGCTTCTTCCATATGCGCTGCCGTGGGATTCAAAAGGCATATCTCGACCAAGCCCTCATACACCTCAAGCCTGTTTTTCATGAACGCCATCTTGAGTTCTTCGCCCTGCAGGCTGCTGCGCAACCGCTCCAGTGCGGAGCGGGCTTGTTGAAGCGCGGAAAATGCTCTCTCCGGCTGGCCCAAGAGCATGCAGACCTGCCCCAGCAGTACATGAACTTGATAACTAAGATTGGGCGATTCAATACGCTCAAGGAGCGCTTGCGCGGCCAAGCATTGCGCTTCCGCCGCGGGTAGCTCTGAAACGCTGACGTGAAGCCGCGCCATCAACAGCCGTGAGAGCACAGCCTTGCCGAAGAGCGAAGAGCCCTCAAAGAACTCAAGCGCTTTCTGGCACAATCTCCGCGCTTCGAAGTAGCGGCTCTCATTGAATAGCACCAGCGCTTGATACAGATCAATGAGGGACGGCCATACGTGATTCTTTTCTGTCACGAATGTTTCGCGCGCGCGCGTGAACATCTCAATGGCATGCACCGCCTTGCCCTGCTGGCTAAAGGCGATGGCGAGGTTCGCCATACACTTCGCTTTTTCGTATCCTATGCCCTGCTTGTCGAACAGCGTGATTCCTGCCTGCGCGGTTTCGGCGGCCTCCTCGGCAAGATTGAGCTCGAGATAGATCTCAGAAAGGTCGAGGTGGCAAAGAGCAAAGTGATAGTTGTCTCCGTTCTTTCGGCAGACTTCCCGCGTGGAACGCAAGCGGTCAATGGCGATGCTGTAATCGCCGCGCAGATAAAAAAGCCACGCAATGTTGTAGTCGGCCTGACTGGCGAGAAGCGGCATCTTGTGCTGGTTGGCAAACTCGCGCGCCTCTTCATGCACAGACATGGCGCGCCTGAAATCATTCAGGCTGATCAAACAGACAGCCATGTTGTGCAGGGCTACGGCTACTCCTTCGGGGTCCTGGTCTTTGTTGGGAAGGAAATACTGGTAAGACTGTTCGTACCGTTCCAGCGCTTCGAGCCAACGGTCTTGGCGGTGAAAGATGTTACCGGCATTCAATTCCAAGCGGGCAAGCCGCCAGTGATTGCCTTCCGCCAAGAAGATCTTCCTGGCCTCGTCGGCGGCGCGAAGCGCGTGCTCATATTCGCCGAGCAAAATGTGGGGCTGAATGGAAGAGCTCAGAGTGCGCGCCAGCTCGGTGCTCTGGGAGGCAGCGCGAAACATGGCCATAGCTTTTTCGTAATATTCCAGGGCTTCTCTATGGCTGCGCGCCACGAAGAGAGCATGCGCTTTAGCGCGAAGACTCTGCGCCAATGCATTGGGAGAGGCGAGACGATGGGCGAGCTCGACTGTGAAGTCGGCGATAGCGAGCGTGGCGGACACGTCAATACGAGCTTGCTGCCGCACCACCTCGGTCAGCCAGTCGATTACATCCGCGCGTACGAGCTCGATGTGAGAATCCAGGAACTTGCTGCGCTCTGCCGCTGATTCGAGATGCGCGAGGGCCGGGAGAAGTGCGTCGCGTTCGGGATCTTTGATGTCGTCGAGTTCCATGCGGCCTACTTGAACTCCGAATCTTCGAGGCTGGAACGGAGCTTTTCCAGGCAGCGTCCGCGGATGAAGCCTATGGAACCGACGGCGATGCCCAAGCTCTCAGCCACTTCTTTATAGGGACGCGGCGGATCCTCATAAAAAAGAATGTGGATCAACTCGCGGCATCGCGGTGAAAGATTTGCTATCGCGGTGCGGAGCTTTTGTTCTTGCTCAACTTCAATGAGGAGATTCTCAGCGAGAATCTCCGGTTGAGTAGCCGTCTCTTGGGCATACTCTGAATCATTCCAACGCTGCGATCGGCGATGTTGATGAAAGCACTTGTGTGACGTCACCTTGATCAGCCATCCGGAAAGGGCTTGGGGATCGCGTAGCTTCGGCAATTCAGAAAGTAATTCTGCGCAAACGGTTTGAAATATCTCCGCGGCATCTTCACGAGAAAGCCCATTTTTGAGCGGGATAGAAAATATGAGGTTCTTGTACTTATCGAGCAGCGCGTCCCATGCTTCTTCTTTCCCGGCAACGCAATCTCTGACCAACTTTTCGTCAGACCAGTGGGGCGTGGCGGTTTTTTCCAGGACAGCAGCGGGCTGCTTGTCCCGGCGGGACTGGAGCTTGGGCATGGATAAAGAGAAGCTTATCCCATCCGCTTCCGGCTCATGAGGTTACTTTTGTCACGAAAGTGACTTTTTCCGGCTCGGTCAGCGAATGAATAGCTCCTCAGAGTTCCAAAGGACGTAGGGGTCGAGGATCGACGGGTTGAAATTGCCCACCTTATTCTTTGCCCCGACTAGGATGTTCGGGCTTGCGAGGCAGATAAGAGGTAGATTGTCTGCTACTAGCTGCTGGACGCGGTCATAAAGCTTCTTTCGGTCTGCGACCTTGAGCGTGGAAAGCTGCTTTTTCATGAGGGAGTCGATCTCGGCTTCCCATGGAGTGGCAGGCTTGGTCTCGCCGAGATCCCACATGTGGTTGCTGCCGTCCTCTACCCAGACGTTCATCTGGGGATTGGGATCTACGTCGCCGCCGCCGAGTGCGAGGACTGCTGCTTCATAGTCGTGCGATTGAAAGACGCGGTCGAGGAGTGCGCGGAATTCCATGGGCACTACCTGTACGGTTATGCCGATGTCTTTCAAGTCTTGCTGGATGATGGTTGCCATCTGGGTGCGTTGCGCATTAGACGCACTACTGAGAATGGTGAACTCTACCGGTGAGCCGGAAGGAGAGAGGAGCGTGCCGTCTGGCTTCCAAGTGAAATTCGCGCGGCGGAGAATGTCTTTTGCCCTATCGACCGAACGTTTCTGCAGAACAATCTTGTCATTGCGCCAGAGCTTGTTGGCCGGCGTTACCTGTGTGACTAGCGCGGTGCCGCGTCCGCGGTAAACGAGTTTGATGATTGCGTCACGATCGATAGCCGCTGAGACAGCTTGGCGGAAGGCGACTTGGCGGAAGACCTGCTGCTTCGCGGCGAGAGTGTTGGCGCTCTTGGGCACGACGGAATTCAAGTTGAAAAACAGAAAGTTAAATTCGAGGCCAGGGCCGAGGTCAACCATGTGGAGTCCGCGTGACTGCTGATCACGCTCGAGCAGCGCGAAATTGTCTGCGCTGATACGGCTGATGACATCAGTATCGCCGGATTGGAAGCGTATGATCTGCGCATCTTCGCTGGGGACGAAGAGGAAAGTCATCTCGTCGAGGTAAGGCAGACGCTTCTTTTCTTTATTCGTTTTCCAATAGTAAGGATTGCGCTCGAGGGTCACGCGCTGCCCGGGGAGGTACTCTTTGAGGCGGAATGGACCGAGGCCAGCCATTTCTGCAGGATGGGCAGAGATGTTCCAACTCTCGCCAATCTTTCCCTGTTCGTAAGCTTTGGCTAGAAGATGTTTGGGGAGTATGGCTATGTTATCGAACAGCCGTTCTGCGGCGGCATAGGGTTGCGCCAGTTGAAAAGCAACAGTGTATTGATCGAGCTTCTTGACGACGATGGGCTTGTCATTGACGACCAGCAGGTCGCGTTGCGGCGAATGGACTTTTTCGTCGAGATAGACCTGGAAAGAAAAGACAACATCATCGGCGTCGAAGGGAACGCCGTCTGAGAATCGAATGCCGTGCCGGAGAGCCACCGTGTAGGTAAGGCCGTCTTTGGATACCTTCCAGGATTTAGCTAACGCGGGTTCTGTCTGTTGGCTGGCGCGGTTGATGTGTAAAAGGTCGGCGTGCAATCTTCCGGTGATCTCGCGTGAACTGCCGTCCACTAGTGTGACGGGGTTGAAGGTCTTGGGTTCGGAGCGAAGTGCAATGCTGAGCCTTCCGCCAAACTTGCCGGATTCGGCGGTGGAGACAGCGACGTCTTCTCCTGGACGAACAGGTTGCGCAGCGTCGGCGGCCCAGAGCGATTGTGCTGCTGCAAGTACAGCGAGAATAAAGACGTGTCGTACCCATGTGATCCTGAACATATTCCGCACCTTTAGACCGCGATGAATTTTAGTCTGCGTTGCAACGCATTAGCCATGACAAAGTAGGAGAAAAAGATAAGAAGCAATGCGATCCCGGGAAGGAACATCCACCAATAGGAGGAGATGACGTGGTATTGCTGTAATTCCCCAAGAAGATTGCCAAGGCTGGCTGCGGGCTCGCCTACGCCCAATCCCAGAAATGACAAAGTGATCTCAGCGAGGACGTATTGCGGCACTAGCAAGGCCGCCTGCGCGAGAACGACACCGTAGACTTGCGGCAAAATGTGCCGACGAAGGATGTAGCCATTGGAAGCGCCGAGGTTCTTCGCCGCGAGGACAAAGTTTCTTTCCTTCCCGCTCAAAACTATGCCGCGTACGAGTCGTGCCGGGCGCGCCCATCCAATGGCACCGATGATGACAACTAACAGAAAGAACGTCTGAATCGGGCTGAGATGCAACGGCAGGAATGCGCGCACTGCGAGCAACAGGTATATCCAAGGCAGAGCCAGGAAGAGTTCGGCGAATCGCATCAAGGTGGAATCCACGAAGGAACCGTAGAAGCCGGCGGTCATGCCGATCAACGTACCTAGTAATAACGCGAGAAACGTAGCGAGGATGCCTGCGAAAAGTGACAGGCGCGCGCCGAACAGGAAACGGGAGAATTGGTCACGCCCGAGGCCATCCGTTCCGAAGAGGGATATACGTCCGGGTGAGGCGACTCCGAACAGATGCGAGTCGCCGCCGTTAACAAAGAGGTGTACTGCGAACTTCTGGCTGCAGTCCTCATCGTAGCCTGAATCGGTCTCGTGCGCATTCCAGGCGCACACATATATATATGGATAGGAGCGGGCAAGATGCACTTTCGTGGGAGGAGCGAAAGCGGCCATGCGATCTTGCTGCGCTTCGTCGTACGGTGCGATGTATCCGCAAAAGAGAAACAGTAAGTGAATGCCAATGAGCGTGAGCAAGCCGAGAGGCAAAGTCAGCTTCATCGCGCACCTTTGCGGATGCGAGGGTCGCACGCCAGCAGTAGCAGATCCGAGACGAAGATGCCTGTTTGGAGCACAAACGCCGAGATCAGGATCGCGCCAATCACTACATATAAGTCTCGCGCCTGAACTGATTCCAATAGAAGCGGCCCCATGCCGGGCCAGCTCATCACCACTTCGGTGATCAATCCCACGCCGAGCAGGTTCGCGATGGATAGGCCGAACAAAGAGACCAGAGGATTAGCCGCCGCAGGAAATACATGACGAAGTAAGAGCCTGCTTCGCGGTATGCCGTGGGCCCGTGCCGCTCTTACAAATGGCGAGTGCAAGGCCTCGATCATGGTGGCGCGCACGTGGCGGATGAGCACGGGAATGATGCTCAGCACCAGTATCGTGATGGGAATGGCAGCGTGCAGCGTGATATCTCTTAACTTTTGAGTGGCGGTCAATTCATCGAAGCCTACCGATACCATGCCGCCGACGGGGAAATATCCTGATCGTAGCGCCACCCATAGGAATACAAGTGCGATGAGAATGTCCGGAGTGATGAGCAGCGTGGTGGTGCCGGCGCTTGCCACCTGGTCTTCCCACCTTCCCTGCTTCGCTGCACTGATGACTCCGACAGCGATGGCGATGATCCAAGCCAAGATGGTGGCCGGGATAGTGAGCAACAGCGTGTTGAGGATGCGCGAACTGAGCAACTTTGTGACCGGAACGTTGTACGCGAATGAGAATCCGAGGTCGCCTTTGACCGCGGCCGCCACCCAGTGGGAGTAGCGCACAGGTATGGGGCGGTCCAGGTTGTACTGGTGACGCAACGCGGCCACAGTCTCGGGCGAAATCTGCGGGTTCAGTTGCATTTCAGATAGGTAGTCGCCGGGAGCCAAAGACAACAACAGAAATGAAAGAAGGGATACGCCGAAGAGCAGGAATATGGCGTGGATCAGACGGTTGAGTAGAAACCGCATCAGGCTTGCGCCTCGAAAGGCAGGATGGCACCCACGAGTGCCCGCGTTTGCGTATGGCCTGGACACGCAAGAATATTCAACGAGGGCGCTTGTTCTACGATCCTTCCTTCACTCATTACAGCGATCTGTTTGGCCAAGCAGGCGGCCAGCTCGATGTCATGCGAGATAAAAATGTAAGCCAGTGCCAGTTCTGCTTGCACGGAAAGCAAGAGGTTGGCTACATCCGCTTGGACTGACATATCTAAGCCCGAAAGAGACTCATCAAAGATGATGATCTTTGCGTCGGCGGCAAGCGCGCGGGCGATGGCCAAACGTTGACGCTGGCCTCCGCTGAACTGCAGGGGCGACCTGCGCAGCGAATCGGCAGGCAATCCGACGCGTTCCATCAGATGTCTAGCGCGTTCGGCTTGTTCC
>JAICLA010000259.1 GCA_025927695.1 Terriglobales bacterium
AAGGTCGTGAGCACCAAGCAACGTTATATATGGGAGACAGGCGAGCGCTCGCATGAGCCGACGCAAGTTGTCGGCGTAAAAGATGTGCCGCCGCTGCATCATGTGGTTGCGTATGACTTCGGCATCAAGCACAACATCCTGCGCAAGCTGGCGTCAGAAGGATGCAAGGTCACGGTGGTTCCGGCAGAAACGTCCGCAGAAGACGTACTGGCGCTGAATCCTGATGGCGTGTTTCTATCGAACGGTCCGGGCGATCCCGAGCCGTGCACGTACGCGCATGAGAACATTCGCAAACTGGCAGGGAAGACGCCAATATTCGGTATCTGCTTGGGGCACCAGCTTATTGGGCTAGCGCTTGGCGGCAAGACCTACAAACTCAATTGCGGACACCACGGCGGCAATCATCCAGTGAAGCAGTTGAAGACCGGCAAGATCGAGATAACGGCGCACAATCACAACTTCGCCGTCGATCCGGATTCGCTCAAAGGCATGGAAGTGGATTTCACCCACATGGACCTGAACGACAACACGCTCGAAGGCATGCGGCATCGCACGCTGCCACTGTTCAGCGTGCAGTATCACCCGGAAGCGTCGCCCGGTCCGCACGATTCGCATTATCTATTCAAGGATTTTGTGAAGATGATGGAGGAGTGGAAGAGTTAATGTCGAGCTTGTTGCCCTTATGAGCAACGCGACGGGTGCGCGCTGTCGGATTCTGATTTCGTTTTGAGAGGGCGCCGCTTTCAAGCGCGCCGCACATGCAATGTAACGACCGGCTTTAGCCGCTGAGGTTCAAACGTGATTCCTAAACGAGAGCACGCAACCAACAACGGGCAGACGTATTTCGTCAGCTCTGGAACACCTGAGAAAAGAAGTCTTTTTCAAGTTGATCGTTATGCAGAACTATTCGTGAAGAATCTCTATGACTACCGAAGGCGCGGCTATCTTTTGCACGAATTTGTGTTAATGAAAGACCACTTCCATTTGCTGATCACGCCGATCGAATCGCTTGAGAAAGCCGTCCAGTTTGTCAAAGGCGGATTTTCGTATAAGGTCAAAAAACAATTCGGAACGGATTCAGAGTTTTGGCAAAAGGGATTTGATGACCATCGGATCCGCGACCCTCGCGACTACAACATTCACAAGATATATATTCACAACAATCCGGTTAAGAGGGGCTATTGCGTGTCGCCTGCAGAGTATCTCTATTCTTCCGCGCGGGCCGGATATGACCTCGATGAAGTACCTCAGCGGCTAAAGCCTTTGCCTGAGCCCACCAGCGGCGCGTTTGAAAACGCGCCCTCTCAAAGCAAAGGCGGAACGTCTGCGTGCGGAGACCGGAATGCCACCGGCCAGAGCAAGGGCGCGGTTAACACTGCCGGGGGCTACTCTTAATGCCTAGACGTAACGACATCTCGAAGATTCTCATCATCGGCTCCGGACCTATCGTCATCGGACAATCAGCCGAGTTTGATTACTCTGGCGCGCAGGCGTGCAAGGCGCTGAAGCAAGAAGGCTATGAAGTGGTGCTGGCGAATTCCAACCCCGCCACCATCATGACCGATCCTGAGCTCGCCGACCGCACATATATAGAGCCGCTCACGCGCGAGTACCTGGAAGAGATCATCCGCATTGAGAGCGAGATGATGCGCGATGAGGGCAAGAAAGGGCAATTCGCGCTGCTGCCCACCGTTGGCGGACAGACCGCTCTCAACTTGGCCGTCGAACTCGCCGACGGCGGCGTGCTGGAAAAATACAATGTTGAGTTGATCGGCGCGCAGCTGGGCGCAATCAAGATGGCGGAAGACCGCCTGCTGTTCAAAGATGCGATGAACCGCATCGGGCTAGATGTGCCGAAGTCGGCGCTGGTGAACAACGTAAAAGACGGTCTTGAGTTCAGCACGAAGATCGGGTTTCCGCTCATCATTCGTCCCTCATTCACTTTGGGCGGAAGCGGCGGCGGCCTGGCTTACAACCGCGAGGAACTCATCGATATTCTTTCGCGCGGCCTCGACCTCTCACCCGTGCATGAGTGCTTGATCGAAGAATCTGTCCTCGGATGGAAAGAGTACGAGCTTGAGGTCATGCGCGACCTTGCCGACAACGTCATCATCATCTGTTCCATTGAGAACTTCGATCCCATGGGCGTGCATACGGGCGACTCCATCACCGTTGCTCCGGCGCAGACATTGACCGACCGCGAATATCAGGCGATGCGCGACGCATCAATCGCGGTGATCCGCGAGATCGGCGTTGAGACCGGCGGCTCGAACATTCAGTACGGAGTCCATCCCATCACAGGGCGCATGGTGGTGATCGAGATGAATCCGCGCGTGTCACGTTCGTCGGCGCTGGCTTCGAAGGCGACAGGATTCCCCATAGCCAAAATCGCGGCAAAACTCGCGGTAGGTTACACGCTGGACGAAATTCCCAACGACATCACGAAGAAGACGCCGGCGTGCTTCGAGCCGAGTATCGATTACGTTGTCTGCAAGATTCCAAAGTGGCAGTTTGAAAAATTCCCCGGTACGGACGAATCACTGGGCCCGCAAATGAAATCCGTGGGCGAAGTGATGGCTATTGGACGCACGTTCAAAGAAGCGTTGATGAAGGGTATCCGCTCACTGGAGACGGGACGCAAAGCCGGCAGCGAGAAGATCGACCCACGGCTGCTCATTCAGCGGCTGGTCACGCCGCATCCGGAGCGCATGCAATATCTGCGTTATGCGCTCAAGGAAGGCCAGACGGTCAAACAGCTTTCAAAGATGACCGGCATTGAACCGTGGTTCCTCTATCAGATGAAAGAGATCACGGACGAGATCACTGAGATCGAGAAGCATCCCATCGAGTCAGTCTCTGCGCAAGTGTTGCGCAATGCCAAGCGCATGGGCATCTCTGATGCGCGGCTCTCCGAAGGTTGGCGCATGGACGGAAAAGGCGCGGGAGAGAAGATCCGCCACCTGCGCAAGAAGCACGGCGTAACGCCTGTCTACAAACTGGTGGATACCTGCGCGGCCGAATTTGAGAGCTACACGCCCTACCTTTATTCCACGTACGAAGAAGAAGACGAAGCGCCGCCGACATCGAAGAAGAAAGTCATCATTCTGGGCAGCGGGCCGAACCGCATCGGGCAGGGCATTGAGTTCGACTACTGCTGCTGCCACGCGGCGTTCGCGCTGCGCGATGATGGTTTCGAGACCATCATGGTGAACTGTAATCCTGAGACGGTTTCCACCGATTACGATACGAGCGATCGTCTTTACTTTGAGCCGCTGACATTCGAAGACGTGCTGAGCGTATATGAGCACGAGGCATCTTCCGGCGCGCCGATAGGAATGATCGTGCAGTTCGGCGGACAGACGCCACTGAATCTTGCTCTTCCGTTAAAAGCTGCAGGCGTTCCTATCATCGGAACTTCGCCGGAATCGATCGACTTAGCGGAAGACCGCAAACGCTTTGGCAAACTTCTAGACGAACTGGAGATCCCGCAGCCACCGGGCGGAATCGCTACCAGTGTCGAAGAAGCTATTGCCGCGGCGAATAAGGCGCAGTATCCAGTGCTGGTGCGGCCTTCTTACGTGTTGGGCGGGCGCGCGATGGTCATCGCGTATGACGATGCTTCCGTTGTGAAGTACATGAAGGAAGCGGTCGAGTATTCGCAAGAGCGTCCAGTGCTCGTCGATCATTTCCTGGAAGATGCGGTTGAAGTGGACGTTGACGCGCTCTCTGACGGTGAAGATGTGGTCATCGCCGGCATCATGCAGCACATTGAAGAAGCCGGCGTGCA
>JAICLA010000263.1 GCA_025927695.1 Terriglobales bacterium
TAGCGCCAACGCATGGTGTGCTTGGCCAGGTTGAGGTCCGTGCCCACGTACCAATCTTTCTGGTTGGTGAAGCTGGGCGCGACCGCGGAGAAGTTACCGACCGCGACCGGAGTGGCCCCTACCAGAACAGCCGGGAGGTCCGCTGCGGGAGCGATCGGGAACTGCGCGATCAACGCTTTCACTTGCGCGTCTGCCGCGAGGGCATTCAATGATGCAATGCCGGCCGCGGTTGGAGCCGTGATAGCCGTAGCTGCTGAACCGAAACCTACGGGGTTGTACTGGTAAGAAGCATAGGCGAACAAATGGTTCTTGATGATGGGACCGCTGAGATCACCACCGAACTGGTTAAAGTCAAAACGGTTCTTGTCAGTCTGCGAGCCGGCGAGGACAGCTTGTGTTTCTGCCGTGCCTGCAGCATTCAGGTTGCGGTTCTGGAAATATTCCCAAGCCGAGCCGTGGTACTGGTTCGAGCCCGATTTCAAGACAGTATTGAATTGACCGCCTGAAGCATGGCCATATTCCGCGCTGTATTGGTTGGTGCTGACGGAGAATTCTGCGATGGAATCCTGAATCACCGGCTGCGAGCTGACGGTGACGGAAGGATCATCATTGTTGGCGCCATCGATGGAGAAGCTATTCTGGCGTCCGCGGAGTCCGCCGACTGAACCACCGGTGCCCGACGTTCCGCCTGCTGCCGCTGTCGTGTTAGGGACATAGACGGAGAGGTTGAGTTGCGAGGAAGCACCAGCGCCCACACCGGTGGGAATCTCAATCACCTGTTTGGTAGAGAACGAATTGGTGAGCTGCGACGTTTCAGTCTGCACCGCGTTCGCTCCCGCCTGCACGTCCACGGTAGTATCACCGCCGGTGACAGCCAATTTGGCCGAGACTTCCACGACTTGTGCGGCTTTTACTTGCACCTGCTTGCGCACGTAAGGCGTGAAACCCTGGGCATCGATCCTCACCGTATATGTGCCGATGAGGAGGTTCGGGACCGAGTAAGCGCCCGCGCTGGTGGTCTGCGTGGTCTGGCTCACATTGGTGGCGTCATTAGTGATGGTGACAGTCGCGCCGGAGAGCACGGCGCCGTTCTGGTCGAGAACGTCACCGCGCAAGGTACCGTCTGCACGCTGAGCTACCGCGCACGACAATAGAAGTGATAACAGGGCAACGAACATCAGCCCGTATCGCCACTTGTTGTTATTGCTACTTCTCATCCTGGATCTCCTAAATATAAGTTCGAGCTCTGCTTCGTAACTCAAGAGGCTGAGTCTCGCCCAATGGGTATTGTCTAAAAGCTGACAAGAGGAAATGCATTTGCCGCGCCATCGCCCTCATGTGACATGGCGACTAAGGTGCGAAGGTGATGGGAGAACAACGAACTGGGATGAATCGCAGTTAGATAAACGTGAGTTGCGGAAGCAAGCGCGGCAATATGCAACGTGCGGTCGAAGAAGCGCGATTGAAACTGTGGTTTATGGAAGAACCGCTAATCAATCGTGCGAAGAATCACAGGTACATGTACTTCAAGGGTCAGAAACTTTGAATCGACGGCGCGCGCGGCGGTATCCAAGGACATCACGCACTGGGAGCGCGCGACAGACAAGCATAGAAATTGCCAGTCTTCACGCGGTCTTGCGATGCTTTGTGGTTATTGGACGGTAAGAAGTTCCGGCAATACGTTCCGGAATCCGCGGCTCAATGTGAGTTCCTTGCCGCACTTCATTAGAATCACATACTCGCCCGTAGGCCACGGGCGCAGTTCCTTTATCTGAGTTCGGTTCACGATGGTGGAGCGATGCACGCGGATGAGATCTGTTCCAGCAAGCGCGGTGACCATGTCAGATATTTTTTTGCGGGTAACCAGGACTTCACTTTGAGTGTGAATGCGCAGATAGTTGCCGTCTGCGGAGATGTAGTTGATGTTCTCCACCTCGAGAAAGCAGATCTTCCGGTTGGCCTTGACGGCGATCCGGCGCGCGGCACCTTCCATCGACGATAGTCTGATCGAGTCTGTCACGGAGAATCTTCTCGTTATCGCTTCACTGCCCATACGCATTGGACGTTCGACTCCTCACTCAGGAAGCAATTTTATTTTTGCTTTCTGAAATGTGCCGAGCGTCCGCGCAGTTTTGCAGACTGTCTGTTCCATGTACGTAAGAACAACGCAGAAGTTGCAAGTAAATCTGCCTACGCCGCAACACATGCGTTGAACGTTTGACTGAGAAAATCTTGAATGGTTTGTTTGCGAACGCGGCTATGAAATCGTGAAGATGAAAATCAGAATAATCCAGTTATTCAGAGCGATTCGTCACAGCTATTTCAGTGGCATGGAGAATCCGCGCTAACGGATGACAACTGGCCACGTCCACATCGAGCGACGAGCGGATTCGTAGCATGAGCAAGTCAAGCGCTTGCGGCTACGATGCTTGATTCAGTTCACGCTCTACTGAGCGATTCAAAGCGGTGAGCGGTGAACGGGTAACGAGCGATTCACTGTCTCGCCCTTTAGCCGTATTCTTGCGAATACCGCCGGCACTTGGCAGGAGTCGATTAACGATGCCAAGAAGCGAGATCAGCAGTCCAGGCGCGAGATCATGAGCCAGGATGCCAAGTCTTGCGGCGGGAGTGAGGACGAGAACGGCGTCACCGAACTCGCAGGCGTCGACTATCTTTCTTGCCGCTTTTCTGGCGCCGATGGTGACTAATGGCGCGGCGTCAGTGAGGGCGAACCACGCGTACTCCTTCTTATTCTGACTTTTAAAATTGGCATTGCGCGGGCTGCCCGTGCGCATCAGGCCTGGATATACGGTGGTGATACGAATGCCGTCTTTGCGGACCTCAGCGGCCATGGCTTCTGAGAGCCCGCCAAGAGCGAACTTGCTGGCGTCATAGGGCGTGAGATGAGGCGCGCCTACACGGCCGCCGATGGAAGAGATGTTGACGATGCGACCTGCCCGTCGTGCGCGCATTTCAGGCAATACAGCTTGCATGGTATGAAGGGGCGCCCAAAAGTGCGTGTCCATGGCTTTCTTGAAATCGGACTGGGTCGCATCTTCGAGTGGACCAACTTCGATGCGGCCGGCGTTGTTTACGAGAATGTCGATGCGTCCGAAGTGGGATTCAACTTGTGCGACGAATCCTTTCGCTTCCATCTCGCGGGTCACGTCGCACTGAATCGTGTAGGCAGACTTGCCGGTCTGCTGCTCCAGAAGCGTGCGGGCGCGTTCGAGAGTGGTGAGATCGCGTCCGCAGATGGCGACGCGGGCGCCACGCGTCAGAAATTCGGCGGCCATGGCGAGACCGAGTCCGCGAGACCCGCCGGTAATGGCCACGACTTTGTTGCGAAGATCCATGCGGCGGGTATGGCGAAGTATTTTGCCAGCGGCGAGCGCGGCCGCGGCGGACAGGACGACGGCTTTCTGTAATCTCTTGGTGGTCATGCATGTTGGGATGCGCGGGACAGCGGTGGAAGTTCGCTCGTGACGGCGTTTCGCATGTGAGATGGCGGATCCATAAGGCGAAAAGCTGGTCATCCGGTTAGAGATGCTGAGGCACGGTCTCGTCATGTAAAATCAAGGGCAGCCTCCTCAAGCCGGGATGGCGGAACTGGCAGACGCAGCGGACTCAAAATCCGCCGGGCCTTGCGCCCTTGGGGGTTCGATTCCCCCTCCCGGCACCATCTTATTTAGCGCTGCTTTGCGGCAAATTGATTTGTCGCGCGACGGAGCCGA
>JAICLA010000270.1 GCA_025927695.1 Terriglobales bacterium
CATCCGACGCGGAAAGCTACCACTTGCCGCGCGAGACGCAGGCCGCGCTGGAAAACATCACCGAGCGCAAACGCGCCATGCGCAGATAACTCAAAGAGCAACCGCGGATCAAAGACAGATAAAGGATGGATAAAGCTTAGAAGATGGCTTTGCTTCGAATCTCATTAAATACGAATGCCAGACATCCCCCGTACTTTGAGGTTTTGATCTTCAATCTGTCTTTTATGCCGTCTTTAATCCGCGGTTAGGTTTTATGCTCACCATCACTACCGCTCACCAAATGCACTCTGCAGTCGCCGGCTTTCGCAAAGCCGGGCGCACCATCGGCTTCGTTCCTACCATGGGCGCGTTGCATGACGGGCATCTCTCATTGGTCCGCGCGGCGAGAGCACAGTGTGACATTGTCGCCGTCTCCATCTTCGTGAATCCCACGCAGTTCGGCCCGACGGAAGATCTAGCGAAGTATCCACGGCCTTTCGAGCGTGATCACGCACTACTCGAAGCGGAAGGCGTTGAACTACTTTTCGCGCCTAGCGTCGAGGAGATGTACCCCGCACGCGCGACAACATTCGTGAATGTCGAAGGCCCGAGCGAGCGGCTTGACGGCAAATCCCGCCCCGGACACTTCCGCGGCGTCACTACCGTTGTCGCGAAGCTGTTTAACATCGTTACACCTGACCGCGCGTATTTCGGCCAGAAAGATGCAGCGCAAGTCGCAGTCATCCGCAAGATGGTGCGCGACCTGCTTTTTCCTGTTGAGATCATTGTTGGGCCCATCGTTCGTGAGGCGGATGGCCTCGCAATGAGTTCCCGAAACGTTTATCTTTCGCCTGAACAACGTAAGCAAGCGCTCGTTCTGCGCCGGGCGTTAGACGCCGTAGAAGAAGCATTTTGCAGCGGCCAAGTAGATCCAACTGTCCTTCATGAGAGAGCCCACCAGACGTTCGCCGCTGAACCCGCCGCTGTCGTCGACTACATCGAGCTCGTTGATACTGACACGCTCGAGCCCATCACCGGACGCATAAAATTGCCGACACTTTGTGCCGTCGCGGCGAAGATCGGTAATACCCGCCTGATTGACAACACGGTGCTTCACCCGCGAAAGTAGTGGGCAAATGCCCCGCCGAACCGTCATCTATATTGCGCTACTGTTGAGCTCCTTCTCCGCATTTGCGCAGAAGCGCCCTACCGCTCCGGCGAAGAAGCCCGCACCCTCGGCGCAGCCTGCGGCGGATCGTGCGGCCTATCCGATCGCCGAAATAGTCGTCAGCGGCTCCGAACGCTTCGACGCGGACGACATCATCAAGTACACCGGCTTGAAAAAAGATAAGACGATCGAGACGCCGCTCAACGACGTGCAAGCGGCGGCACAAAAACTTGTCGACTCCGGCGCGTTCTCGCAAGTGAATTACAAACACATGGCGTCTGCCGGAGGAATGAAAGTCGAACTCATCCTCGCAGACAAAGACGACGACCAGTTCGTGAAATGCGATTTCGCCAACTTCGTCTGGTGGCCGGAGAACGATCTGCTCGTGGAACTCCATGACCGAGTGCCGCTTTTCAACGGTACAGTTCCGCGCGATGGCAACATGGCAGACGAGGTCTCGCACGCTCTGGAATCTCTACTAAAAGAAAAGGGCATCAGCGCCAGCGTAGGCAACGAACACGTTGACGCCATCAATGGTGATCCCTCGACCGAAGAAATGCTCTATCGCGTCGCGGACGCAGACATTCGCATCAGCAAAGTCGAACTGGTTGGCGGCTCGCCTGCTATGCAAGCTGAGGCCTCCACCGCAGCCAAGAAGATTGAAGGCCTTGTTTACAATCGCGCGACCATCAGGAAGTTTATTGACCACAACCTGCGTAACGTCTATCTCAAACACGGTTATCTGCGTGCAACGTTCGCCACGCCCGAGATCAAAGTCCTTCCCGCCGACGGCTCCTCCACCAATGTTGAACTCAACATACCGGTCACGGAAAACGGAACGTACAAATTGCATTCCATTCGCTGGATCGGAAATAAAGCCATTGCGTCGAATGCGCTCGATACCTTCATTAATGACTCAATAGGTACGCCATTGGATGGCACTCACCTCACGAAAGAGCTTGATGCGATACGAACAAAATATGCCACCTTCGGTTACCTGCACATGACACTGACGCCGAAGCCCACTTTTGATGATGCCAAAGGCACCGTTGACTATGACATGCTGGTGAAAGAAGGCGAACTGTTCTCAATGGGTAAGTTCGACGTGGAAGGGTTGGACAAGGCTTCGACAGACAAGATGCGACTCGCGTGGCAATTGCGTGAAGGCGATCCTTACGATCCCACTTATCTGAATTCGTTCGTTAAGAAGTTCCGTTTGCCGGAAGGGACGGCCTACTTGGTGGACGAGATGCAGGGCGAGCGTCCTAAATCAGTGGATATTACGCTGATCTTCTGCAAGCCGACTGACCCGTGCAAGCCGAAATATGAGAACCACCTCTGGACGCCACCCAAGTCAGACGACGAAAAGTAGTTCACTCCTGTTCGCGTGAAAGCTTGCGGCTCTCTGCCAGCACAGACATGCTGTGCATCAGGTTCTGCAGCGTCACGATCCCGACAAGGCGTTCGTCGTCCACCACCGGGATCATGGTCACGCCTTTGGTGATCTTGCGAAAAGCGCCGGCAAGAGTTTCTCCGCGGGCGGCCGTTTCAAAGGCTTTCTTCATCGCACTCTGCACATAGCCATTGCCATCTTCGCGCAGCGCGCGCAGGATGTGGTTCTTGCTGATCACGCCCACCATGTCCGCATCGCGGATGACGGGGAAGTCGTCCTGCAGGCTGTGGACGGCTTTGTTGAGTGCGTCTTCCAGAGTATCGGCCGGCGAGAGCGTGGAAAAATCAGTGAGCATGATCTCTTCCAGCTTCACGTTCTCGATCACCGACTGGAAGAGCAGCGAGCGGTCTTCGATCTGCACGGCCACAAAGAGGAAGAAGCCTATAAGCATCAACCAGGTATTGCGCACACCGGCAAAGATCAGGAACATGGCGAACACTTGGCCGATCATCACGGCTTTGCGTGTCGCGGCGCGATAGCTTATGCCTTTCGGATCTTTTTCAATCGGGTCGGCGATGAATGCGCGCAGCACACGTCCACCATCCAGCGGATAAGCGGGCAACAAGTTCACTACAGCGAGCACTACATTGATCCAGATAAAACTCTTGACGAGATTGTCGACGGCAATGAGCGGCTGGCCTTGGCCCCACAACACCATGCCCGGCTTGATGGAATATGCGATAAACACGCCCACACCCGCGGCGATCAGGTTCATCGGCGGGCCGGCAAGCGCGACGAACATCTCGTCTGCAGGATTCGGCCGGCGGTCCATCTCAGAACCGTCACGCATATGTACGCCACCGATAGGAAGCAACATGATGCCGCGCAGAGAAAAGTTGCGTGTCCGCGCCATCATGATGTGTCCTACCTCATGCAGCAGAACAGAGGCGGTGATCAACAGCACGAGCGCCA
>JAICLA010000029.1 GCA_025927695.1 Terriglobales bacterium
GAAAGAAAAAGAGTTTAAGCCGCCCGTGAAGGCGAAGAAGCAGACACACTAGAACATGGCACACCAGATCACACTATTTCCTGGCGACGGCATCGGCAAAGAAGTGGCCACAGCTACGCGCAGGGTCCTAGACGCCAGCGGGGTAAAAATCGACTGGGAAGAATTCGAAGTCGGTGCAGAAGCTTTCCTCAAGAACAAAGAATATGTTCCGCGCGAAGCGTATGAGTCCATCGAACGCACGCGTGTCGGCCTAAAGGGGCCTACAGCTACCCCCATCGGCGGTGGATTCGCCAGCATCAACGTCGCCTTGCGTAAGAAGTACGAACTCTTCGCCAACTTTCGCCCGATCAAGAATCTACCCGGTATTCCCACGCGGTATCCCGGCGTTGATCTCATCATCGTTCGCGAAAACACCGAAGGTGAGTACGTCGGCATCGAACACGAAGTAGTGCCCGGCGTAGTCGAGAGCCTGAAGATCATCACTGAAAAAGGCTCAACGCGCATCTCCAAGTTCGCTTTCCAGTACTCTCGCGATTTCAAGCGCAAGAAGGTCCATGCCGTGCATAAGGCCAACATCATGAAGATGAGTGATGGCCTCTTCCTCGCATGCGCACGCAAAGTTGCCCGCGATTTTCAGGAGATCGAGTACAAGGAAAGCATCATCGACGCCACCTGCATGCAGTTGGTGATGAATCCTTATCAGTACGACGTGCTGCTGATGGAGAACCTCTATGGCGACATAGTCAGCGATCTGTGCGCCGCATTCGTTGGCGGATTAGGTCTAGTTCCCGGCGCCAATCTCGGACACGAGTGCGCCATCTTCGAAGCCGTCCACGGCTCAGCGCCAGACATCGCAGGTAAGAATATCGCCAATCCCACAGCCTTGCTGCAATCCGGCGTTCTGATGCTTCATCACATCAAAGAGCATGCAGCCGCCGAGCGCGTGCAAAACGCTCTTGAGTTTGTTTATCGCAGAAAGAAAGACAAACTCACTAAAGATGTAGGCGGACCCGCCAGCACCAGCGAATTCGCTGACGCAGTAATCGAGTCGCTTTCAGATCCCGCCGCTCAAGCGCCGTACGATCCCAGCGCGGAAACGGTGGCGGCCACGAAATGAAGTTCCGATTCGGCCTGCTGCTGATCCTGTTAGTCGCCGGCTGCTCTAAGAATGAAACGCCGCCTGCGTCCTATAAGCCCGAAGCCCCGACAGCAAAGATCGATCCTTCAACAACCGCCACCGTCTCCGGCGTTGTGACCTATACGGGGGATGTCCCCAAAGCGCAGCCGATCGACATGTCACAAGACCCGGCATGCGTGCTGGGTAAAGTGCCTCCTAACTTTGGCGAAGCCTACGCCATCAACAAAGGACGCGCGGCAAATGTCTACGTGTATATAAAGGATGGGCTCGGGAACTACAGCTACCCCACCCCACCGCCCGCCACGCTCGATCAAAAAGGCTGCCGTTACGTGCCACACGTGCTTGGCCTGATGGTCGGCCAGAAGCTGCGCATCCTGAATAGCGATCCTGCCATGCACAACATTCACTCCATGGCGCATGAGAACGATGGCTGGAATGAATCGCAGTATCCGGGCGGCGATGCCATCGAAAAAACTTTCAACAAGCCGGAGTTAATGATCCCGGTGCAATGCAACAACCATCCCTGGATGAAGATGTATGTGAATGTCTTATCTAACCCCTTCTTCGCCGTGACCGATGCGGAAGGAAAGTACACCATCTCAGGACTGCCACCGGGAACTTACACTCTAGGCTTCGTGCACGAGAAGATGGGCGAGAAGACGTTGAAGATCACTGTTGGAGCGAAAGAACACGCCGTCGCCGGCCCTGCTTTCAGCTCCGCCGACATAAAGTAGCGTACCTGCGGCGATTGCTCGCACCTGCTAAAATCTTCTGTTACACCCCCGGAGCCTCATAACCACAGTGTCTTCTAGCACTCAGACCGCGCAATACAATCCCGCATACCACCGTTTCACGCTCTTCCTTGCAATCTGCACGTTCCTTTTGATCGTTGCAGGCGCACTCGTCACTAGCAATGACGCTGGCCTCGCCGTGCCCGACTGGCCCACCAGCTTCGGCTCGCTATACCGCATTCCACCCATGGTAGGGGGTATCAAGTACGAGCACGGACACCGCATGCTCGCTGAGTTCGTCGGCCTACTCACCATTATTCTGGCCGTATGGACCCAGCGTAAGGAAGCTCGTTCGTGGATGCGCAAGCTCGGATGGTTCATGCTTCTGCTCGTCATCATCCAGGGTCTGCTTGGTGGACTCACAGTGAAGATGCGGCTGCCGTGGTACGTTTCGACGGCGCATGCCATGGTGGCGCAGACATTCTTCTCGCTCACGATCCTGATGACGGTCTTCGCCAGCCGCCGCTGGATCGGGAGCACTGTAACTCTCACTCGCCACCCGGATCCCGGCGCGCTCAGCTTCCGCAACCTCGCTTTACTTACCGTACTCGCTGTTTACATGCAGCTCTTCTTCGGCGCCGGATTCCGCCACGGTGGCCTGCACTTCTTTCCGCATGTTGTCGGCGCTGGTATCGCCACCGTCATCTTGGTGTGGGCATCGTTCAGCGGTATCCTCCGCTTCGGAAACATCAAGCCCATCCGCGGCGCATCCATCGCCATCCTCGGCCTGCTGGTGATCCAACTTCTCCTCGGCTTCGGGGCGTACATGACGCGCGTAGTCTGGGGCAAGGACGCAGTCCAACCCCGTCCCAGCATGGTCGCGACAACGGTCGCCCACGTAGCTGTAGGCGCGTTGCTGTTAGCTCATTGCTTCATGCTCGCCGTACAGGCGTATCGCAATCTGGCGCCCGCCGCTGAACTTTCGCCGGCTGATCAGAAAGCCGTGGTGGCATGAAGTCCGCGGCACAGCTACATGATGAGACAACACTCCAGGGCCTGGCTCCGACACCGACCGTAGGTGAGACCTACGCTCCGTCGCCCGTTTCACGCGTCTCAGACACCTTCGCGCTGTTCAAACCACGCGTCACCTCGCTCGTCGTCCTCACGGCATGGGCTGGATATTTTATGGCCGCGCGCAAGATGCACGTCGCTCCGCTGAGTTGGGAACTTGCTTGTGACCTCTTCGGCGTAGCGCTCGTCGCCTCTGCTGCCGCCACGCTGAACCAGGTGCTCGAACACCATGCTGACGCGCGCATGCTCCGTACAAGGAACCGCCCACTGCCCGCGCACCGCATGAATGTTGTTGCAGCCGCGGTTACCGGTACGACAGTCGGCTTGACCGGAGTCGCCCTGCTCGCAGTTGCTAACAATGTGCTCACCGCACTCCTTGCGGTACTTACAGCTCTTTCCTACGCTTTCATTTACACGCCACTCAAATCAAAGTCGCCGGTATCGACGTTCGTCGGTGCTTTTCCGGGCGCGATGCCGGCGGTGCTCGGCTGGACGGCCGTGACTGGAAGATTTGATCGCGAAGCTCTTGCGCTATTCGCCATCGGATTCCTGTGGCAATTCCCGCACTTCTTCTCCATCGCATGGCTTTATCGCGAAGACTACGAACGTGCTGGCATTCGCATGCTGCCTGTAGTAAAGCCGGATGGCGAAAGCACTATTAGACGCATACTGGTGTACGGCGCGCTGCTCATCCCGGTTAGTCTTGCGCCAACTTATCTGGGAATGGCCGGACGTTTTTATTTCGCCGCCGCATTAATCCTCGGCTTCGGCTACTTGTATTTCGGCGTACGGCTCGCCGCGCTCAAGCTTCCCGCTACTTCGGCACAAACGAAGAAGGCGGCGCGTCATCTCTTACAAGCGTCCGTCATTTATTTGCCGCTATTATTTATCGTGATGATGATCGACGGGGTAAGGTGATGGCTACTTCCCTTCGCCAAACCGAACTGCAGAATCCGACCTCCACTTCTGATTCGGCGATCAAATTGAACAACATTAGCCACCGATACGGTGACCGCCTCGCGCTCGACGGCGTCTCGTTTGACGTTCGTCCTGCTGAGATTTTCGGCCTGCTCGGACCGAACGGTAGCGGCAAGACTTCGATGTTTCGCATTCTGTCCACTCTCATGCTGCCCAGCGGCGGCAGCGCCAACATCATGGGAGCAGACGTTGCTACTGCGCCGAACGTCGTTCGTCGAAACATAGGCGTGGTCTTCCAGGCACAAAGTGTGGACGTGAAACTCTCTGCTGCGGAGAACCTGCGGCATCAAGGCCATCTTTATGGCCTAAGCGGCCGCACCCTGACGGGCCGCGTGACCGAGATGCTTAGCCGCGTCGGTCTAGCGGACCGCGCCAACGAGCGTGTCGAAACTTTCTCTGGCGGCATGCAGCGCCGCGTGGAACTCGCCAAAGGTCTGCTGCATCGCCCATCAGTCTTACTTCTTGACGAACCCACCACTGGTCTCGATCCGGGCGCGCGCCGCGACCTTTGGAAATATCTTGCCCAGCTTCGCGACTCAGAAGGCGTGACCGTTCTGGTTACCACGCACTTGATGGAAGAAGCCGAACGCTGCGACCGCCTCGCTATTCTTAATGAAGGACATCTCGTCGGACTCGGCACTCCCGGAGAACTCAAGTCCGGGATCGGCGGCGATGTCGTCACACTCGAGGCTGCCGACCCAAGCAACGCAACCGCTCTGGCATAAAAGATCGGCCTTCGCTTCGCACTAAAAACGACTGCGCTCGGCGGTAAAGTTCGCCTCGAGATCACCAACGGACATCGCTTCATAACCGACGTCGTCGAAGCTTTCGCCGGTGAGATCAACGGGGTCTCCGTCAGCAAGCCCAGCCTCGAAGACGTCTTCATCAGCCGCACCGGGCACCGTTTCTGGGCCGACGCCGCCAGCCGCGAAGAAAACACAGAGGAGCAAAGCTAATGGCGCAGCTCGCGATACCTCGTCCGCAATCCGCTTCCGCCCAGCCGCTGGGCCTTTGGCTGCCCGCCTTCTCGCTTTGGTGGCGCGAGATGGTCCGCTTCTACAGACAACGCAGCCGTGTGGTCGGAGTCATTCTCTCGCCGCTTGTCTTCTGGCTTTTGCTTGGCGCAGGCTTCGGCAAGACCATGCGGACCGGTGCCCCCGGCGTTGAACAGAACTATCTGGAATATTTCTTCCCCGGCGCCCTCGTCATGGTCGTGCTATTCACTTCCATCTTCACCATGATGTCGGTGATCGAAGACCGCAAAGAAGGCTTCCTGCTTTCGGTCATGGTCGCGCCCATCCATCGCTCGGCTATCGTGCTGGGAAAAGTGGTCGGCGGCGCATCACTCTCCGCGATCCAGGGCATCATCTTTCTCGCGCTGGCTCCCGCCATCGGCGTGCGCTTTGGACTGGGTCAGTTCGGTCTCCTCTTGCTGATCATCTTTCTCGTCGCGTTCGCGCTGACTGCTCTCGGCTTCGCTATTGCCTGGATACTCGATTCGTCGCAAGCCTTCCACGCCATCGTGAACCTGTTCATGATCCCGCTTTGGCTGCTGTCAGGCGCGCTCTTCCCCGTCTCCGGCGCTTCCGGATGGCTGCGCGTCATTATGCTGGCGAACCCGCTGACCTACGGCGTGGAATCGCTGCGTGAAGTGCTGTTCCCGCTCACCGTTCAGAACACTGACTTCGCGCTTTCGACCTCGATCGGTATCCTCGCCATCTGCTGCCTGATCGTCTTCGCTATCTCTTACATCATCGCCAACCGGCGCACGACCAAGCCGGCCGCATGACCCCAGAGTTCTTCCCCGCTTTCAACGCGACCATGAACGGCATCACTGCCACGCTGCTTGTCATCGGACACAGCTTCATCACGCGCGAGTCACGCCGCGTTAACGCTCACCGCAATTTCATGATCGCTGCGGTCTGCACCTCAGCTTTGTTCTTGAGCTCCTACCTTTATTACCACTTCCACTTCCGCCTGCTAACGCGCTTCACCGGACAAGGCATCATTCGCCCCGTCTATTTCACACTTCTCCTCTCGCACACCATACTCGCCGCTGCAGTCGTGCCCATGATCCTGGTCACGCTCTCCCGCGGACTCCGCGCCCGCTATGATGCCCACCGTCGCATCGCAAGGTTCACCTATCCCGTTTGGCTTTACGTTTCGTGCACGGGGGTGCTGATCTACTTCATGCTGTACCACTGGTACAGAAGCTAGCCCCCATTTCGCGGGCAAAGTTCCTCTGTTATATTGAGCGTCACACAAATCCAACGCAAAGGACCCCCCATCGCCCATGGCAAAGAGCGTCAATAAAGTCATCCTGATCGGCACACTCGGCAAAGATCCTGAACTCAAGTACACGCCGCAAGGCACGGCGGTCACAAAGTTCAGCATGGCCACGAATGAGAGTTTCAAAGACAAGCAGAGCGGCGAGTGGAAAGAGCGCACCGAATGGCACAACATTGTGTGCTGGCAGCGCACCGCTGAAGTCGCGGCAGAGTACCTGAAGAAGGGCCGCAAGGTTTACATCGAAGGACGCCTCACCACCCGCTCATGGGACGACAAAGAGACCGGTCAGAAGAAATACATGACTGAAGTCGTGGCCAATGATCTCGTTCTACTAGGCGACCGTGGCGGTAGCGGCGGCGATTCCGAGGGTGGCGGTGGTGCACGTCGCTCGTCTGGTTCCGGGTCGGGTTCTGGATTTGACCAACGCCCACCAGCAGAAGACAACTTCGCGCAGAGCACCGAGATCACGGACGAAGATATTCCGTTCTAGCGGATGCGCACCCGCACCATCTTGGTGTTATGCCTGACGCTAAGTCTATTTATTTCTGCGTTCGGGCAAGACCATAGGCTGCGAACGGAATGGTTTTCAGCTGAGGACATTGCATCATTCCGAACGCCGATCCCAAAGAATGTGCTCCGCTTACTCGCTCACCGAAAAGAGGTTCGCGAATCTCTTGCAGGGAGCAAGAATCAGCATCCCGAGAAGTTGTTCCACGCAACTAAGACGCACCTCTATTCGGCGAATCAAACTGATCTGGTTGTCGTGGGTGAGCGTCCCGTCTCAGGCGCTGACAACAATTGGTTTTGGGTAGTTCGCTCAGTTGACACTAACCCAGCAGTGGTTCTCTGGGTTGGCTGTAACTCTCTTACCGTGAGGACAACAAGAAGAAACGAATATAGGGACATCTCCAGCGACACTGCGACTGCCGGTATCATGATTCACGAAGCGTACCGATTTGACGGCAGGGTACATAAGCTAGTCAAACGGACAGAAAAACCTAACACGAATTGAGCGCCTCTATGGCGCACTATAATTGAGTTATGGACGACCAACTCTTCCGCGACCGCGCCGACGCTTCAATCAATTCCCTGAAGAAGGCTCTCTATGCGGCCGAAGAGTCCGCTGATTTCGAGGTGGAAGAGGCAAATGGCGTTTTGAACCTCGTGTTCGAGCAACCGCCTGCTAAGTTTGTCATCACACCCAACGCGCCGATCAAGCAGATATGGATCTCTGCCTTATCGACCAGTTTTAAATTGGATTGGTCAGATACAGCGAATGATTTCGTACTAACGAAGACGGGTGAGACACTGAAAACTCTCGTCGCCCGGCTGGCGAATGAACAGCTCGGCGAAGAAGCCGTGATTTTGTAGCAACTGAAGCTTACTGGTCGGCCAGTTCGTTCAGCGTATCCCAAAACTCCCCAAATGAAATACTCGCCGTATTCGCACCCATGATCCGCGTCTCGCCTTCTGCCCGCAACGCCGCCACCGCAAATGCCATAGCAATACGATGATCGCCGTGCGAATCCACCTCTGCGCCGTGCAAGTTCTGTCCACCGGGGATGGACCACCCATCTTCGTGCTCGTTCACCTCGGCGCCCATACTCCGCAAGTTCTCAGTCACTGCGGCAATGCGATCCGATTCCTTCACCCGCAATTCCTTCGCGTCCCGGATCTCCATTCCACCCTTTGTAAAAGGTGCAATAGCCGCCAGCACCGGCAGCTCGTCGATCAGCATGGCTGACTGCGCGCCACCCACGCTCACACCCTTCAGTTCCCCTGCCTCGACTTTCAGCGTCCCGATCAGCTCGCCATGATGTTCTTCCAGCGTGACCACGCTACTGCGCAATCCCATCGCGGCCAGAACATCGAGGAGCGCCGACCGCGTAGGATTCAAGCCGACCGCCTCCACCACCAGACTAGACCCGGGAAACAACGCCGCCGCACAAAGGAAGAATGCCGCCGAAGAAATATCCCCAGGCACAAACGCTTCAATTGCCTTGAGCTTCTGCCCGCCCAGAATGCTTATACGGTTCTTTGACCGATGCAATTCCGCACCGAACGCTCGCAATGCTAACTCGCTATGATCGCGCGTCCGCAGCGGCTCTTCCACGATTGTCTCGCCCTCAGCTTGCAGCCCGGCAAACAACACCAGCGACTTAACCTGCGCACTCGCCACCGGCGTGTAGTACTCGATCCCTTTCAGCTTGCCGCCGGTAATACGCAGCGGTGGCTTTCCGCCATCGCTCGTCTCGACCTTCGCGCCCATCCGCTCCAAGGGCTCGACCACGCGCTTCATCGGCCGCTGGCTTAACGACTCATCGCCAAACAACTCGCAGGAGAACTGCTGTCCCGCCAGCACTCCTGACAACATTCGCATAGTCGAACCAGAATTTCCGCAATCGAGCGGCGCGTCAGGCGCGCGGAATCTTCCGCCACACCCGTCGATCTCGATCGCGCTTTCTGTCCTGTTCACCCGCGCTCCCAACGCGCCAACGCATGCCAAGGTACTGGCGCAATCCGCGCCGGTAGAAAAGTTTTGCAAACGCGTTGTGCCCGCCGCGAGCGCACCCAGCATCGCATAGCGGTGAGAGATGGATTTGTCGCCGCGCAACCGCAATGTTCCCGCGATGTTGCGTGCCGGTCGTATGATCTGTTCGTTCTGTGTGCTCATGCTCTCCAGGCAACCCGGCTTTTCAGGAACTCACCAGAGTTGCTCGCGTCAAAAGTTTTTATTTTCGTAGTCCTCTTGGACTAGGACAACTCTGCTTTCTCTCATCAACTCTCATTTGCAGCATGAATGAACGGTCGTTCATGCCGAGTAGTGCCAAGGACTTCGGCCTGTGATCCGGAACCGGTAGCGCCCTCAATTCAGATTGTAGAGGAAACAGCTCAGTATGTTGGCCCGCACCGGATTAGCTCTCGCATTCCTTTTCTCCAGTGTCTACCTCCCAGCGCAACTATCCACGAACCCAAGAGCGCACCAGGCGGATCAAGTTCGTGTGATGGTGAATGTTCACACGGCCAACGGCCAGCCGGCAGAAAATGCACGCATTGAATTACGGGGACAAGACTCGGCTACCAGCACCATCACGGGATACACCAACGCTGCGGGTATCGCTGACATTTCGCAGATTCCGGGTGGCTATTACACGGTTACCGTCACTTATAAGTTATCGCAGACTGAGACGCATGAAAATCTTGCCTTCGGCGAGCGCACTCTCTCTTACACCTTGCCTGGCGACCGCACCGGATCTGACATCGGCAGTGCAACTTCTGTATCAGTTGCCGCTTACAAGGTGCCGGACAAAGCCAAGAAAGAATACGGCAAATCTCAGAGTGCTCTGAATAAAGGCAATCAAGATGAAGCCCTCAGCCACTTGGCCAAAGCCATTGATATCTATCCACAATATGCTGATGCCTTGACGCTTCGCGCCATCATCCGCATGGACAAGCAGGACACCGCCGGCGCTCTGGCTGATCTCAACGCCGCCATTCAGGCAGATCCTGCTTGCTCACTGGCATACTTCGCGCTGGGTTCGGTCTATAACGCCACCAACCGCTTTCCCGATGCGCAATTGGCGCTGCAAAGTGGACTCCGTCTGGATCCGAGATCTTGGCAAGGATATTTTGAGTTGGGCAAAGCGCTAGTGGGTAAAGGCGAGTATCAAGCCGCAGTAGATCAGTTGAACAAAGCGCAGGACTTCTCATCAAACAAATATGCGCCTATCCATCTGGTGAAGGCTCACGCCATGCTGGCGCTGAAACAATATCCCGGCGCCATGAACGAACTGCAGGCCTTCATCACTCAAGCGCCGAATGATCAACGTGCTGCTAGCGCGCGAGAGACGCTGGACCGCGTCAACGCCTTCGTAGAAAAAGGTTCTGTGGCAAGCAAATAGACGTCTTCGCTCGCCACAAAAAGCCCTCACTAATGCGAGGGCTTTTCATTTGAGCCTAACTCGTTCGGTCGCTCGACGCCGCACCGGCAGGATACGGTACCGGCAAAGCCTCATTCTCATTCGGCATCACGATCCAACCTACAAAGTAGGCCAGCAGTCCGCATCCGCCGAAGATCACCGCCAGCAGCCAGACCACGCGTATCAAGGTGACGTCGAGATCGAAATACTCAGCCATGCCTGCGCAAACACCGGCGATACGGCGTCCCGTGCGCGGACGGCTCAGGCTCTTTCGCGCGGCAACGGCGCCCACGCGGCGTCCACAGTAGGCGCACAGATTGGCATCATCTTGGATCACTTTTCCGCAGTAATTGCAGTACATGAAAAGCCTCCCATTGTTATTTACGCACGACCGCCCTAAAAGTTCCCTGATTTGGCAAAGCGATGAAAAGCCTAATTTTGAAACTGGAAAGCGGACTTCACATATTTGCGGGCCAGCTCCGCCTGAGCCGAGTTTCCGTCGAGAGCGATGGCCTCGTTGTAGTCCTTGAGCGCGGCCTGACGCTGGCCTAGCGCGTCATACATCTCACCGGCGCCCAGCAAGGCGCGAATGCGCACGCCATCCGCCGGTTGTTTCGATAGCGTGATGGCCGACTCATACTCCTGCAGCGCTTCCTGCGTCTTGCGCTGGCCCTTGAGCGATTCCGCCAGCCCATACGCCGCGCGTTCCAGATGCGGATCGGTGTACGCTCCCGCCTTGCTACCTTCGACCAACTTTGTATATGCGGCGATTGCGTCGCTTCCCTTGCCCGCATCCTTCAGCAGGTTCGCCTCTTCCAGCGCGAAGATGAAATTGTGTTGGTAATGCGCGGTCAGCGTTCTGACGATATCCAGCGCATCTTGATACCGCCCCTCGCGCCGCAGGAAAAGAGCCAGCGCTACACGCGCGTCTACACTGGTCTCGTGATCAGAGCGCGCGACTTCATATAAGTATTCCAATCCCTTTTTCTTGCTGCCAGACATGCCCACGATCCCCGCCATGATCCGCGCAGCCAGCGGCATGCTCCCCAGCACGAAATTGTGCAGGCCAACCACCGTCTTCGCGTCAACGTAATTGGGATCAAGCTGCAACACGTGCTCGTGGTCACTGCGTGAAGCACTGGCATTGCGCAACGCCGCAAAAAAACTCTTCTCGATGATGGCTACATAGGTAAGTTTCAACCCGCGCGTCACACCTCGCGCGTATAGCGCTTCCACATCACTCGGGTTCGCTTTCAGCCGCGCTTCTGAAAGCTGCAAACTCTCATCCGCCAGATCGAAAAGCCGCTGCTTTACTTGCGAATCACCTGCCAGCGGCTTGCCGGTCAAGAATCCATTGTCTGTGTAAAGCGTGGTGTCCAGCGCATTTAGGCGGTACAACTCTTTGAACAATATCGCCTGGATCAGATGGTTGACGGCGAAAGGGTCATTGGGATGCAGTTTCTTCGCAGCTTCAAAATCAGCGACAGCCTTGTCATATTCCAGGTTATAGAGGTGGGCTGTTCCGCTCTTAGTAAGCGGGTCATCGTAAAAGAGTCTGCTGCCAGAGACTTCGGGATTCGGGGTACCCACTGCGGGTTTCACCCGCTTTTTACCCTGCCAATCCGCGCTATATGCCCTTTGAGAAGACGCGACAAACAGTGCCACGAACACCAATAACACCTTTGTTAACAAGGAGAAGTAAGGTTTCATGGCGAATCTGTATGGGAAGTTTACCTGATACATCAAAACGTGGGAATCAGCGAAAGTATCTTCAGCCCCGAGAGCCCAAGGATGACTCTTAAATGCGCCTTATGTTGAAACCTGAAAAAGACATTTACTCTGAGACAGAAGCTTCGCAAGTTTTGGGTCTCTCTGTCGACCGCTTGCGCCTTCTTTTGAACGAAAACGTATTTAATGATGGCTCTGCGCAGCCTGCGAACCTTACCTTTCGCCCCAGCGACTTGATCCTGCTTGAGTTCTGGAACAAGACCATGGGTGATAGCAAAGTCGTCCGCATGCCCAAACGGCAATAATTTTCTCCATGGCAGTCTCTGGTCCAAAAGTAAGTGCCCCGCTGGCGAGTGCCGGCGGGGCTTTTTGCAGCCTGGCGGAGAACTTAGACACGCATCAACGTCTCAATCGCGGAAATCACCTTAGAACGCATCTGCAACGCATTCTGGAAGTCCACCATCTGTGACATAACGACGGGCGTGGCCGCGTAATGTTGCCGTTGCAGATACCGGCTGACAATGTTCTGCGCTTCGCGTTCGGCAGTAGCATCGAGGGGCGCTTCGTCCACACTGAACATCAGGCTGCTGCCCAGGCTCGATTGCCACAGCGAGTTCACGTCGCGCGCCCTCGTGATTTGTATGACGTTAATGTCCGGTTTGGCTGATGCGATAACGCTAAGCATGCGGTCTGTTCTTTCAAGGATCGTTTCAGGATGTCCCATGATCTATGCCTCCTCCGCAGATTGCATCGCTTCGAATGATGACGGCACGTGATACACGGCGTCGTTGGTCTTAGCGTTCATCATGATGGTGACTGAACGCTTCGCGCGACGCACCAGTCCTTTGTGCACCAGGCAGTTCTGCATCAGCTGCTCTTCGGCCACTTTCGTATGCTTGCGAATCTGGATGATCTCTCGGTTGTCCGGCTTCAGCGCTTTGGCCCATGCCAGTATTTCGTCTGCGCTGCGCAAGTCGCGGTCAAGAAATTCGATCTCATTGCACAAGTCGATCTGCTGTTCAGTGAATTGGCCAGACTCCTCGACGTCACGTGTAAGCAACGCATTCTGGCTCTCACGCAGTGACCGCGTCAGCGTGCGCACGGCATCCAGTCGGCGCTGCAACAGTTCTGTGTAACTTGCGATTGGAACATTCTCATTCATATCTCTCTCCGCATTTCTTTAGGCCGCACGCGCATCTGCAATGTCTCTCGCAACATCGCCTCGGCAATCTCTTCGTTCCGTACCCGGTACATCCTGTGCCTTACTGCTTTCGCAAGAGCCGTCACCTTCTGCCGGCGCAGCGCTTCTACTCGCGCTCTTGCTTTCTCTATCTCGTAACGTTCAACCATTTGTCCCAACTCCGCACGCATTCCGTCTGACAATTCCCTTATCGGCACGCGGAAGACGGACTTTAGGCAATGGCTGCGAACTGCATAGTCTGCTCAGCTTCCTCGGCAACCACCTGTACTGACGCCGCATTCAGCAGGCCCGCGTGGTTGAACTCCAGTTCCGGCATGAGCTTGCGGAAGCGATGGCAGAGGGCGGCAAACATACCGTCTGTGCGCTCAGGGCTAATGCGAAAGAGTTCGGCCAAGCCGGATTTCACCTGTTCGGAATCGCATCCGCACATAAGTTGTCGCGGTGCCCCGCCGGAGATCAATCCATTGGCTTCGCAAAAACGGCTGGCTGCGATCACGATCTTCACCAGCAATGGATCGTGCCACGCGCGCGCGGGATCATCGCCGCATCCGCAGACTTCGACTAGTTCGGGGGTGAGCTTGCAAGCGATAGCCATACGACGCCCGGCCTCCTTCGATCGCGTGCGCGCTGAACCGGCCGTCTCTGCCTGCGGCCAAACACTTCCATCTAACTGCGCTCTTGCGATCAACGAGAGCTCGCCGATATCGCGCAGCAAACCGGCTGTGTAAGCCATCTCAATTCCCTCATACCCGAGGAACTCGGCCAATGATTGGCTCATCTCTCCCGCCATAAAGTTGTGCTGCCAGAAAGATTGCAGGCTAGCGAGTTGTGCTGAATTCGCGGCGCAATCGAGCAGCGGGCACGTGATAACCATCGTGCGCAACCTCGCCACGCCCACGATCTGCACCGCCTTCTTCACGGAAGAGACCGGCTGATCTGATTCCATGCGGTAGAGATTCGCCAGGCGAAGCACCTGTGCCGCGAGACTGGCATCCGTACGGATGACCTGCGTCACTTCATCCATCTCCGGCTCCGCTTCCGCAAGCAGTTGGTTGAGTCTGAAAACGTAGCCCGGCAGCGTAGGTAGTGTGCTCGATGTCAACATCGGCGTCTGGGACTTCATCGGCTGTGGCTTGAGCAATATCTTGGCATTGTTCATTGTCATGTCTCCTCCTCGCTGACGTTTAGCTGGCGGCGCGCATCGAGCGCTTGGTGACGCGCGCGGGAGCGAGAACGCTCAGCTTCGCGCGCAGTTGGACGATGGCGGCGGTATGTATCTGCGAGACGCGGGATTCGACCACGCCCATTACTTGACCGACCTCTTTCATCGTGAGTTCTTCGAAGTAATAGAGCGCCAACACCTGGCGGTCACGCTCGCAGAGCTCGGCGATGGCCTTGGTCAGAACTTCTTTCGTCTCTGACTTCAGCAACAGCTGGAATGCATCTTCCTGCTTGTCATCCGGAATCCGCTCACTGAGTTCTTCCACCCCGTCTTCTTCGGATTCCTGCTGGATGCTGCCGAGGTCCAACCCCCGCAGTTCGCCGAGCACCTTCTGGTAGTCAGACAACTGCATGCCGACTTCAGCGGCGATTTCTTGCTCCGTGGCCGCACGTCCAAGCTCCAGTGACAACTTGCGGTGTGCTTCCTGAATGGCGCGTGCGCGGCGACGCAGTTGGCGAGGCCCCCAATCGAGCTCACGCAAACTATCCAGGATGGCGCCCCGGATACGGAACTGTGCGTACGACTTGAACTGCACGTTCTTTGCGGGATCGTACTTCTTCATCGCGTCCATCAGGCCGATGACACCGGCGCTGACCAGGTCGTCGAGTTCTACGTGCTGGGGGAGGCGGTCGTGAATGCGGCGGGCAATGAATTTGACTTGCGGCAGTTGTTCCAGCAGGACGCGCTCGCGTTCCGCCTCCAGGCTGGTGGTTCCTTGGGGAGTGATGCTCAGTGTGGCCATGATCGTTTTTTCCTTCCGGGTGATGTGCGTTACACCGGAAGAAAGTGCAATCAAGGTCCCGCGGCGACAGGGCGCAGGATTAAATGTTTCTCAGGAAAGGTGGTTTTGTTCGAGGGATTATGAGCGGTGATTAATCTTCCAACGGCTGCAGAGAAGCCGCCAGGTCAGTCTCTAAGAATCTTCTGAGACTTCTACGCCAGGTTAAGAATGTTCTGAGAATTAAGGTGCGGAAGGTGTTTTAAAGTTAAAACCTTCTCACTTTGCGCCAGGATCACGGCGCGCTCGATGAGGTGCTGCAGCTCGCGAACATTACCGGGCCACTCGTAGTTAATGAGAGCGGCGGCCACGTCCGCGGAAAATTCTTTTGCATCTACCCCGTCTTTTGCACATATATCGGCAAGAAAATGGCGCGCCAATAGGAGGATGTCGTCCTGACGGTCACGCAGGGCGGGTACTTCTACCGGAAAGACGGCCAATCGGTAATAGAGGTCCTGGCGGAAAGGCTTCGCGGGATTCGCTTGCAGCAGGTTCACGTGCGTTGCCGCCACGATGCGAACATCCACCATGGTTACTTCATTACTGCCCAACCGCTGGACTTCGCGCTCTTGCAGGAATCTAAGTAACTTGGCTTGCAGGCCGGCGGGCAGTTCTCCAATCTCGTCTAAGAATAAGGTGCCGCCGTTGGCGGCCTCGATGCGTCCCATTTTGGGCTGCATGGCGCCGGTAAAGGCCCCGCGCGCATAGCCGAAGAGTTCTGATTCTAGTAAGGCGTCCGGGATGGCGGCACAGTTTACGGCAATAAACGGACTGCTCGACCGGGGACTGAGCTGATGCACCGCCCTTGCCACCACTTCTTTACCAGTCCCGGTCTCTCCCGTGATCAGCACGGAAGTGCGCCGCGGAGCCACCAGCCTGACCAAGCGCGATAGTTCGGCCATGCCGCTGTGATTTCCTATCATTCCGGGCAGTGGAGTCCAATCCCGAGCGGCCTCGGACTGATGCTCTTTCACGTCTATTACGACCACCCGGGGCAGCGGTTCTTCCTCCATTACTTCTACACGACCAAGTTGCCAGATCAATTCTTTGCTGCGCGGGTGGACAAGAGCGCGGTTTGAGCGACAGATCTCGCCATCATTGAGGTCGACCAGCAGCACGTCAAGGTTTTTACGGTGCGCGCGAAGGGAAATGTCCAGGTCGTCAACATCGAGGTCAGCCAAATTTCGGTCGAGCACCACGGCTTCGATCCCAGCGAGTGAATCAAGCTTGATCAGCGCGTCAGCACCACCGCCGGCATCGACACTTGGCCAGCGCATTGTGCCTACGGCCTGGGTGAGATGTTTGCGGAACGCCAAGTCAGGACTGGCGATGATGATCTTAGGATCGGTGAAAGACATGTATGCGGCCCAAAACTGTTTAAAGTGCGGTCGGCAATTTAGCTTGAAATTCCCTGCCTATGGAGCTCTTCGCCCGCTGGACAGTCAGACTGCCGCCGGACGCTCCGATCGACCGTTGTGCTAACGCCAGAGGCAGATTGCTGACCTTTATCTTGTCCTCTGGATTTTGGCAGAACGAAAAGGGATCGAAGATGTTTGCCATTTCATCAGTGTCGAGCCCGCTTGTGTCGGTGATGACGACGCAGCTGCCATTCACGTTGGCCCCCACCGCTCCGCCTGTTGAAGTGAGCTCAATGCAATTCTGCAGAACGTTCCACAAGACCTGCCTGAGAACGCCATGATCGATTCTGACAAGCCCGCCTCGACCAGTCAGAGTCAATGTCACGTTTCTCATCTTCGCCAGTGGGCGGATATCCTCAACGACTTCATTCACGACGCTATCGATCGGTACAAGATGGGTGCCCACCTGCGGCGCCTCCGCCTCAAATAGCTGGCGAAACCGTCCCATCACTTCCACCACTTCTTCCGCCTGCGCCATCGCGGTCTGCAATTGCTCTGTCAGCTTGGGGTCGGTGTCACGGCCCATCTGCATCAGCTCAAGCGTGCAACTCAGTGTGGTAAGAGGCTGGCAAAGCCTATGATGCAGCGCCCGAATGAAATCCTGACCAACCTGAAACGGGTCGCCGCGCATGGGCACTGGTTCGCCATAGAACGACGGCCATTCCCGAGTTTTGGCTTGCGCCGCGGCTGTCCCCGATGGATTCATAACGATTTATTACGCGATCTCTCGACCTTCACCGAATTGGTATCCCACACCGCGGACCGTGTGGATAAGCTTCTTCTCCGCTCCTTCATCCACCTTCTTGCGCAAGTAATTGATGTAAACATCCACCACGTTGGTCATAGTGTCGAAGTTCAGGTTCCACACATGTTCCACGATCATTGCGCGGGAGACTTTGTGTCCGCTGTTGCGCATCAGGTATTCCAGCAACATGAATTCTTTTGAAGTGAGATCGATGCGCTTTCCATTGCGCGTTGCCACCCGCTGCGCAGTGTTCACTTCCAGGTCGGCATATTTGATCGTTGGATTCACGGCTTGCTTATGCCGACGAAGCAATGCCCTCAATCGCGCTGACAGCTCACTGAACGAAAAAGGTTTTACTAGGTAGTCGTCTGCGCCCATGTTAAGCACCGTCACGCGGTCTTCCAACTTGTTGCGCGCCGTGAGCACTAGCACGGGAACATCCGATTGCGATTCGCGTATCTCTTGCAATACCCCGGTGCCATCCAAGCCCGGCAGGCTGAGGTCGAGCACAAGTGCGTCATACTTGCTGCGTGAAGCTACTTCAATCGCGACTGCGCCATCATGCGCAACATCTACAATATATTTTTCTTGTTCCAGCCCCTTGCGAATGTATTGCGCCAACGGCGGGTCATCTTCAACGATCAGGATTCTCATGATTGCTATGTACCTCTTAACACCAGGGATTAAGCGTCCGAATCCAGATACTCTCACTCTTCGCAGCAGATTCATCCGCATGGTTACCAAAGACACAACCGCGCGATTCCGCCGATGGAACCAGAATCAAATCGGGAATCACGTTTCACACATTCTTCAACTTCTGCTACCTACATTGGCAACGCGCAGGTCAAGATAATCGCGGAGCAACTCGCTCTGACAAACATGTTTGCCAATCTCAAACCGAGAGTGTTGGTAGTCGACGACGAACCGCAAATGCGCTCCGCGGTCACTGCCGCGCTAGAAGGCCGCGTGGAGTACATCAAAGCCGTGGCCAGCGCTCATGAGGCGCTACTGGCCATTGAGAGTGGGGAGTACGACGTTGTCTTTTCTGACATGTACATGCCTCAGGCGTCAGGCCTCGACCTATTGAATCTTGCTCACCACTCACACTGGGACATCGCCCTCATCCTCATCACCGGCAAGCCCGAGCCCAAAGAGATAGTCGCCGCCATGCGTCTGCAAGTCGCCGACTTCCTCTTCAAGCCCATCGATCTGCAAACGCTCTACGAAGCCATCGACCGCGCCTATCACCGCTTGCTAACTCGACGCGAATCCCGCGACTATCGTCATACTCTTGAGAACAGCCTGCAGCGCCGTACGCTTGATCTAGAGAACGCACTGGCTTATCTCGAGACCAATTACGCCGCCACCTTGAACTCATTAGTCACCGCCCTAGACGCGCGCGAGCAGGAAACCTGCGCGCACTCATTCCGCGTTCGCGCCTATACAGCACATCTCGCGCGCTTGGTCGGATATCCGCCTTCGCTGCTTCCGCAACTGGAGAACGCAGCCCTGCTCCATGACATCGGCAAGATCGCCATCTCTGACACCATCCTGCTCAAGAACGCCAAACTCACTCAGGAAGAATTCGAAGTCATGAAAGACCACACTCGCATCGGCGAACAGATGGTGCAAAAGATCTCATTCCTGCGTCCGGCGTCTCTCATCATTCGCCATCACCACGAAAAGTTTGACGGCTCCGGTTACCCCGACGGCCTCGCCGGCAGTGCGATCCCGCTCGGAGCCCGCATCTTCACTTTCGCTGATACGCTCGACGCCATGACCTCTGACCGCTGCTATCGCCGCGCCCCGGGGCTGGACGCTGCCCGCGCAGAAGTCCTGCGCTGCAGCGGAAAGCAGTTTGACCCAGAGATCACTCGCGCCTTCTGTGATGTAAGCGATGCAACGTGGAAGCACATCCGCCAAAAAGTAGAGACCGAGCGCTTCGCAGACTCCTCTACGGGATGGACAGAAAACGCGGAACCCGCCACGCCGCAACACGTACAACGTGCCCTCGCGCGATTGGCGTAGCAATTCCGCACCACTTTCCCACAGACCTGTTGAAATCTATCTCTTGCCCGCTATCGCACACTCCTGAATACTGTTAGAACGCATGCGAGCTTACCTTTCCGGCGCCATTGAGTACGCAC
>JAICLA010000005.1 GCA_025927695.1 Terriglobales bacterium
GCCTGCCGCCGCTATCTCCTCATACGAGGCGCCCGCGCCGCGCTTTTCAAAATCGATGAGGCGCGGCTCGACGAAGGCGAGGTGCGTGTGGGAGTCGACGAAGCCGGGGAGAACCGTTTTGCCGCTGCAATCGAGTTCTTTTAACTTGCGCTTATTCTTCTTGTACCAAGGGTGACGCAGGATGCCGGATTGCTTCCCTGCCGCGACGATGCGTCCGCCTGCACAGAGCACCGCGGCATCTTTGATCAAACCAATGTCATTGAGTACCGCACCGCGGCGAGGCGTGGATCCGCCGCGCAGGGTTGCGAGTTGCGAGATGTTGTGTAGGAGCAGCACCTAGCAGCAAGCACCGAGCATCGAGTGACTCATCACCGTGCTGAATCCTTCGTTGGGATGGGAATGTGATTTTTTTCGGCGAACTGCTCTGCTTCTTTGTAGCCGGCATCGGCGTGGCGGATGATTCCCATGCCGGGGTCGCACGTTAGTACGCGCTCGATGCGTTTGGCCATGGCCTCGGTGCCGTCTGCTACAGTGACTTGACCTGCGTGCAATGAATAGCCGATGCCTACACCGCCGCCGTTGTGAACGGACACCCAACTGGCTCCGCTGGCGGTGTTGAGCAGAGCGTTCAAGATAGGCCAATCAGCCACTGCGTCGCTGCCATCGAGCATCGATTCGGTCTCGCGGTAAGGCGAGGCCACCGAGCCGCAGTCGAGGTGGTCGCGTCCCATAACGATGGGAGCTTTCAGTTTGCCCTTCTTCACCAAATCGTTCATGGCTAACCCGAAGCGAGCGCGCTCACCGTATCCTAACCAGCAAATACGCGCTGGAAGACCCTGAAAATGAATGCGTTTCCTTGCTAAGTTAATCCATCGCTTTAATATTTCATTCTCTGGGAAAAGTTCGAGAACGAGGTCATCAGTGACTGCGATATCGCTCGGCTCACCCGAGAGAGCTACCCACCGAAACGGCCCGCGACCTTCGCAAAAAAGCGGCCGGATGTACGCGGGAACGAATCCGGGAAAGTCGTAGGCATTCTTCACGCCACGTTGATACGCGAACGTGCGGATGTTATTGCCGTAGTCGAAAGTGACCGAGCCCATCTTCTGCAGAGCCAGCATACCTTCGACGTGGCGCGCGATCGAGTCTAGCGATTTCTCCTGATACGCCTTCGGATCAGACTTGCGCAAAGCTAGCGCCGCTTCCAAACTCATCCCTGCGGGAACGTATCCGTTCAGCGGATCGTGGGCCGACGTCTGATCGGTCAAAAGGTCAGGCATCACACCGCGTGCCGCAAGTTCAGGGATCACGTCCGCGCAATTCCCCACCAAACCCACCGAGACAGCTTCCTTCTTGCGCACGGCGTTCTTCAAGATGCGTAGCGCCTCATCCAGTGAGTTGACCATGAAGTCGCAGTATCCGGTCTTGAGCCGCTTTTTAATGCGCTCGGCGTCAACGTCAATGCCCAGGAAAGCGGCGCCGGCCATAGTTGCAGCCAAAGGCTGCGCACCACCCATACCGCCCATGCCGCCACTTACTACAAGTTTGCCCTCGAGTGAGCCGCCAAAATGTTTGTCGGCCGCGGCGGAAAAGGTCTCAAAGGTTCCCTGCACTATGCCCTGCGAGCCGATGTAAATCCACGAGCCCGCGGTCATCTGTCCGTACATCATCAAGCCGACACGCTCAAGCTCGTTGAACTTTTCCCAGTTGGACCAATGTCCTACCAGGTTGGAATTCGCCAGCAGCACTCGCGGCGCGTAGTCGTGCGTCTTAAATACGCCTACCGGTTTACCAGACTGGATGAGCAGCGTCTCGTCATTCTCCAGACGTTTTAGTTCGCGGATGATGGCGTGATAAGCCTCCCAACTGCGCGCAGCTTTTCCTGTCCCACCGTAGACGACCAAATCCTGCGGGCGCTCTGCCACTTCAGGATCAAGGTTATTCATGAGCATGCGCATGGCGGCCTCTTGCTGCCAGCCTTTGCATGTGAGGGATGTGCCGCGCGGAGCTCTTGCGGGCGTGTAGGTGCCAGTGTCAGTCGAGACGGGCATAGGACTGAATTATACGAGGCGCGCGGTGCGGGATCTCATCACCACGAGCTATACGGCGTGCCATCAGTGCCCGTGCCACTGGCCCCGCTATGCACGTCAGTAATACCGGGCTCGGTCTGGTCGATGCTGCTATACAGGTCTTCCTGTACGGTCACCCACGTGTCGCGTTGGCGCGTAAAAGGATCCATGGGAATCTCGCGCAGATAGCCGGCGGAGACCAAGTCATCCAGAGACTGCGGCGCACGCTCTTTGTCGAGCGTGTAGGCGTCTATGCACTTGCGCAGGGTGTCGAGATCAGTACGCAGAGTGGCTTCACGAGCGTGAGTCACCGACGCTTCAAACTTGGGGACTGCGATGGCCATGAGGATCAAAATGATGAAGATCACGATCATCAATTCGATCAAAGTGAACCCGCGTTGCCGGTTTTTTCTCATCACGATCATAGGTCTACCAGTCCGCGTACTTGGTGCCGTCCAGCGCTGTGCCCTGCGACTTGGAGGTCACGTTGAAAACATTTTCGCCGCCCCATGAGTCAGACTTCGGATCATCCTGCATGGAGTGCAGGTTCCATTCTGCCTTGCCCGTCATCGGGTCGATAGGAATAGAACGCAGGAAACGCACTTTCTTTCCCTGTACATCGACTCCATCTACAAGCGTTTCCAGATCCGGTGGGTAGCCTTCTGTTCCAACCTTGATCTGGAACGCCCCGCGATCGGCTGCATCTTTGTAGCGATCAATGGCGTCGCGCATCTGCCACAGTGCATAATGCAAATCGCGCTCTTTCGTACGTCGAACTTGAACGCGTGCGAGCGGAACAGCCGCGCCGACCAAAATAGAAATAATAGTGAGCGCAATGATCAGCTCGATCAACGTGACGCCGCGTTCGGCTCTACGCTGATCAGCTCGGATTACTGCTTTCACTATCACAGCTATTTCACCGTTACATTCAAAGCTGCCGAAGGCACGGGCACCACTTGCATAGTGCTGTTACGCATCATGGGGCGCAGAGCGATCGTGGCTTGGCCCGGATTCTTGGCCTGGAATGTCAGCTCGTACAGCACGCCATCGCCGGTCACTCCGCCACTGCCCGGAGGACGGGTTGCACTGGCCTGCACGCTGCCCGGGTCTTCACGATGGACAAGTGCTACAGCCTGTCCGTCTTTGGTCAGCAGATTACCGTTGGCAATGCCCATGAATTGCAGGACGTTCGGGTCGTAGCTGATCTGCATAGGCGCAGAGAAAACATCCTGAGCTCCGCTCACACTTACTTTCACAGTGAATGTGGAACCCTTAGTCGGAGTCAGCACAGACGAATCAAGTCGCAACGCCGTGCTGCGTGGGACCGAAGGCGTAGGTGAAGCGGTAGCGGGATTGTTTGTTGGCGCGATTACCGAAGTCTCCTTAGGCGCGGCTGCAGTCGGCGGTGATTGTACGGCCGGTGTGGCAGGAGTAGTCGGCGCGGGCCTGGCCGTGACGCGGCGCAGGTCAAGATAGTTGGCCGTACCGATATCAATGGCCTTGGTGTTGAGATCAGTGAGCTCTTGCGAGCGAACAATGTGCGGGATCAGAACGAAGACGATCTCATTATCAATGCGCTCTTTGTTAGTCGAGGAAAAGAAATACTTGAGAATAGGGATCTGGGAGAGCCACGGCAGCCCTGCCAGTGACTCGGAATCTGTCTGCTCGAAGATACCGCCCACAATGTTGACTTCGCCTTCTTTCAGGCGAATGTCATGCTCGATCTTGCGTTGGCTGATGATGGGCTGTGAGATGCCGCCAATGTTGCTGTTGCCGGTCACGCTGGAAACGTCGAGCGAAAGCTTGAGGCCGATCTCGCGGCCAGGATAAACGCGTGGCGTTACATCAATATTCACGCCCACATCAAGATATTGGAACTGAGTGTTCACCAATCCGGTAGACGCGCCGAGCACGCCGCCAATGGGGTTACCGACTGAGCCGGTGGCAATAGGAACGCGATCGCCGATCTTAAGCGAAGCCTTTACACCGTCTGACGCCCGGATCTCAGGGTTCTGCAAGAGCTTGCTGTTATTGTCAGTAAAAAGAAAGTTCGCCGTAGCGGCCGGAATGGACACCGCGAAATCGGTCGCCTTGAGAGCCTGGAATGAGTTCAGCGTCAGCGTGTTGTTATTTGTGGTTGTAGTTGGCGTTCCGCCATTGGTAGAAGGCGTGGTAGTAATCCCGCTCGTGGGGCCGGTAAGCTGCACGGCCGCGGATGCAGGCGGGGTTATCCCTAAGTTGCGCAGCTTGTCACGCCGAACCTGCATAATGGCGATATCGACGATGACCTCAGGCTTGCCCTTATCCAGATCATTGATGAGCTTTTCTGCCATCGCAACTTTGTCTGGTGTGTCGCGAATGATGATGGCGTTCTGCGAGTTCACCTGCTGCATCTTCTGAAGCTCAAGCACCTGGCGGAGGACGGTTGTGATGTCCTGCAAGTCAGTCGGCGTAGAAATATTGGAGAGGTAGAACGTTTTCAAAACGTTCTCTTCCAGTTCCTTGCGCTTCGAGGGCGTGTTTTGCGCCACGTAGATGGTGTTCGGCGTGACCGGACGCCAGAAGGTGCCTGATTGGAAGGCGAGAATGTCCAACGCCTCTTGGAGCGACACGCCATTGAGCTTTAGCGTGATGCGCTTGGGTACATATTCGGAATCGAACAGAACGTTTATGCCGGCCAGTTTGCCGATGGTCTCATAGATATATTTGCCATCATTGGTGATCTCAAGCGTGAGCGGCTGTTCAGAGAGCGGAGCTAGTTCGATAGGGCCCGCAGCTTCGTCCAGTCGTTTCGCGATGGGCGATTCGGGTGGCGGGGGCGCTTTGCCCGTCGGAGCGGCGGCGGCCGCATCGATCATTGCCTGGGTGCGTTTAGCCTCCTGAAAGGCGATGGCCATTGACGGGTCAGCTTTTGCTGCAGCGTCAAACTCAGCCATTGCACCTTGAAGGTCTCCTGCTTCGCGCAAGACTTGACCCTTGTTTACATGTGCGGACGAAGCTAGAAAGCGTGTACGCAGGAACGCGACGCGATACTTCATCTCGGCGGGCTTTTGGTCATAGCACTGCTTATAAGCTTCGTAGGCGGTGATATAGTCCTGGCGCGCCTCGGCTTCTTGAGCCTTCTTGAAAAGGGTGCGAAGAGATTCACCTGAAGCACTTGCGGCGAGCACTAGGACAAGCAGTAGCGAGGTAATACGGGGTAAATGTCTCAAACCCTCTCCTTACGGAATATTTGCAGTCGCTAACAACTCTACTCCAGCCGCGGACCCATTCTGCGCGGTGCGAAAAGTGCTAAAAGGGGCCGTCTCCTGATTGGCGATTATAACAGCATCAATCCAGCTAAGTAGAAGATTAGCAAGATGATGTGCATGTGTTAGATTAAATTTTTGGACGCTGCTGCCCACCCTTTTGTGAGCATGCCCGCCACAACAAAGAACGTTATGTCCCGCCAAAGCTTGCATCAAACAAAACCCGAGAAGCCCAAGAATCCGAAGCGCGATCCCGTGGCGGCCGGCCAGCGCGATGCTACGTTCAATCGCGCGGCCAGCCACAATTACTTTCTTTCAGACAATTTTGAAGCTGGCATTGAACTTCGCGGTACTGAGGTCAAATCCGTGCGCCACGGGCTTGCCAATTTAAAAGACTCATACGGGCTCATTAAAGATGACGAGCTATGGTTGTTGAACGCGCATATCGGCCCATATGAGCATGGCAATATTTACAACCATGAACCCACCCGCACGCGAAAGCTGCTGGTTAAAAAAGAAGAGTTGAGAAAACTGACGGGCAAGCTTCAGCAAAAGGGCTTTACGCTGATCCCCACACGAATGTACTTCAAGAACGGCCGAGTGAAAGTCGAACTAGCTCTGGCCAAAGGCAAACAGCATTGGGACAAGCGCGAGACCGAACGCCAGCGCACGGATGAGAAAGAAGCGCGCGCGGCGATTCGGCAGAGGAAGTCGCGAGAGTAGTCACTTTCCTACTTGTTCCGCGATCCACCCGGCACATTCATTCGTGCCCAAAGTCCCGCCGACATCTGATGTCGTCTTCTTCTGCTGCACCGCGGCGAGGACAGCCGCATTGATCTTGGCCGAGTCGGCGGCGAAGCCAAGATGCTCGAGCATCATGGCTGCCGTTGAGATGGCGCCGATGGGATTTGCGATGTTCTTTCCCGCGAATGGCGGCGCTGAACCATGCACCGGTTCGAACATTGAGGTCTTGCCTGGATGAATGTTGCCGCTAGCGGCCATGCCGAGTCCACCCTGGAGTGCGGCGGCGAGATCGGTGATGATGTCACCGAACATGTTGTTGGTCACGATCACGTCAAACTGTTTCGGATCGCGCACCATATGCGTGCAGAGCGCGTCTACGTACATATGTTGAGTTTGAATCGAGGGATATTCCGCGGCAACGATCTTGAACACACGTTGCCAGAGTCCACCGGCGAAGGTCATGACGTTGGATTTGTCTGACATCAGGACTTTCTTCCGACCATTCGCTTTCGCATACTCAAATGCAAAGCGGATCACGCGCTCCACTCCCTTACGCGTGTTGAAGTCTTCCTGAGTGGCGATCTCGTCAGGGGTTCCGAGTTTGAGATTGCCGCCCGCGTCCACGTAGGGGCCTTCGGTATTCTCGCGGATGACGGTGAAATCCACGTCCGCGGGCTTCACATTTTTGAGCGGACAAAGCGATTCATCCAGCAACTTCACCGGCCGCACATTCGCGTACAGGTCCATCTTGAACCGCATGCCCAGCAGAATCTCTTTGGCGTGAATGTTGGTGGGAACGCGTGGGTCGCCGAGCGCGCCGACAAAGATGGCATCGAAGTCGCGATTGAGCATGGTGAAGCCGTCGGCGGGAATGGTCGTGCCGTCTTTGAGGTAGCGGTCGGCGGACCAATCGAATTCAGTGAACTCGATGTTTGCCGCTGCACCGGTGGCGCGCACCACGTTCAGCGCTGCGGGGATTACCTCTTTACCGATGCCGTCGCCCGGCACCACTGCGATTCTTTTCTTCGCCATGCGCATCAACATAACAGAAAAGACGGATGTGTTGGCGGAGCGGCGAAGCTTCGCGATTGGCTATAATCGAAGGTTCACCAATGAGCGAAATCGGCACAATAACGAAGTCTGCTCTGGCGGCGAAGCTGGCGGCCGAAGGCGCGACTATGAGCGAATACGCGGGCGTGGAGACGGCGGCGCGCTTCGGCGATCCGTCGGCAGAGTTCGCGGCCATCACGCGGGACTGCGGTATTTACGACCTGGGATGGCGCGGAAAGATCGCCGTGACGGGCGGCGACCGCTTCCGCTGGCTCAACGGTATGGTCACCAACAACATCAAAGACCTGAAGCCGAATCATGGCAATTACAACTTTTTGCTCAACGCGCAAGGCCGCATCCAAGGCGACATGTACGCCTACAACCGCGGCGACAGAATCTTGCTCGACACCGAGCATTCGCAAGTGGCGCACCTCATGCACACGCTTGATCACTTCATCATCATGGACGATGTTGAACTGGCAGATGTGAGTGAGCAGATTACGTCGATCGGCGTGCAGGGGCCGAAGGCGAAGGATGCGTTGAAAGCGGTAGGTATCGAGCCTTCATGTGCTGATCCGCTGGTCGTATGCGACGTGAAGTGGAAGGGTGCAAACGTGGCGGTGACACGTATGGCTAGCGATGATTTTCTGACATACGAGATTTGGCTTTCGCCTGAGACTGCGCCGGCGTTATGGGACGCGCTGAAGAATGCCGGCGCGAAGCCTGTGGGTACCGAAGCGCTGGAGATGTTTCGCGTGTTGGCGGGTGTGCCCAAATACGGAACCGATATTCGAGAGCGCGAGCTGCCACAAGAGACGGAACAGAAACACGCACTGAATTTCACCAAAGGTTGTTATATCGGGCAGGAGATCGTGGAGCGCATCCGCTCACAAGGCAATCTGCATCGCGCATTCACAGGATTTGAATTGGCGACGGCCATTGCAGTTCCGGCGAAAGTTGAAGACGAAACCGGTAAGGAAGTTGGTCAGGTCACTTCCATGGCGACGATTCCCGGCCCATCGGGTGAACGCGTGCTTGCACTCGGATACATTCGCCGCGAAGCGCGCGACCGCATTCTGAAAGCTAGCGGAGCGAACCTGAAGCCTGCCGCAGTTCCCTTTAAATTGTGAGCGAAAACTATGGCGAAAGAAAAAGAAGAGTTCGTAGTCGCTGACCGGCGTAAGTTCACCGCAGAAGGTGATCTAAAATCAGATGCCCCGGCCGAAGTACCCGATGCGCAGGCTTCAAAGCCGGCGGTTGAGGCCACGCAGCAGCCGTCGGAACCGCGCAAACCTGAGCCCGTGCCCGAACCGCCGACGCATGCCGAGCAAGCTGAGCAGCATCGCGACTACGAAGCGGCTAACAAGAAAATCGACTCTATTCTTGAAGATCAGGGCCACAAACGTCCGCCGCAGGCAGATGTCACGTTCGAAAGACTCGTCGTCGGTCTCTATATGCAGACCATGGCACAACTTGGGATGATCCGCGAAGAGGGTGCGCAGCCTCAGCCGGACATCATCGGCGCGCGGCAGACCATTGACACCATCGCTCTTTTAGGCGAAAAGACAAAAGGCAATCTGACAGACCGCGAGAGCAGCATGCTACAGAATTGCCTGTTCGAGCTGCGCATGGCGTTTCTTGAGATCACGAACGCGCTTACCAGCCCGCAATCCGGCATACAAACTCCGCCGAAAAAGTAAGCCACCTTGAAAGCCACGCTCACAGTCCTCGGCAGCGGCACCTCCATGGGAGTTCCGACCATTGGATGTGAGTGTGCGGTTTGTACGTCCTCCGATCCGAATGACCGCCGCACGCGGCCGTCAGTCGCGGTGCAATACAACGGTAAGACTGTTTTGATCGACACGACCCCAGACTTCCGCGAGCAGGCAATCCGCGAAAAAATCCATACCGTGGACGCCGTGCTCTACACGCACGCGCACGCTGACCACATACTCGGGTTGGATGATATACGCCCGGTGAGCTTTCGCCATTCATCTAAGATCCCACTCTATGCCAGCACAGAGACCGGCCGCGTGGTGCAACAGATCTTCAAATATATTTTTGACGCCAGCTATAAGTATGGCTCGTTAGCGCGGGTAGCTATGAATGAGCTCGAGGATTCCGTCGAGCTCTTTGGCGCGCGGTTTGATGTGGTCAAGGTGATTCATGGAGAAACGGAGATAGATGGTTTCCGCTTCGGGTCGGCGGCGTATCTCACCGACTTCAGCGCGATCCCAGATAAGTCCATGAAGAAGTTGGAGGGTCTGGACATACTTTTTCTCGATGCCCTGCGACATCGGCCACATCCGACACATTCTTCTGTTGAGAATTCCCTCAAGATCGTGGAACAGCTCGAGCCAAAGCGCACATTTTTCACGCACATCTCACATGATTTGGCGCATGAGAAAACAAACGCTGAACTCCCTCCGCACGTTCGCCTGGCGCATGATGGTCTCAGACTGGAGTTCGAGATTTGATGCGAGTCTTCCGCGCCCCGAATGAAATACCCAGCGATTTCGGCAAGACCGTCCTGAGTGTGGGCAATTTTGACGGTGTACACCTTGCGCATCAGGCGGTATTACGTGAGGTCTGCAGGAACGCGCGCAAGCGGCAAGCCACTTCGTTGGCCGTGACGTTCGAGCCACACCCCACCCGAATACTTCGTCCGGAAGGCGCCCCACAACTTTTAACTTCCCTTCCTGAAAAACTTCGGCTCTTGGAAGCTACCGGCATCGACGCCACGCTCGTGCTCCCGTTCAATCGCGATCTTTCTCTCACAACATCGCAGGATTTCGCGCAGCACATTATCGTTGAGAAGCTTCATGCCGTTGAGGTCCACGAAGGCGCGAATTTTCACTTTGGACACAAAGCCGAAGGCAACGTAGAAAAGTTGAGTGAGTTCGGCAAGGAACTCGGCTTCGATGTACACATTTATCCGGAGATGAAGATCCGCGGACAAGCCGTCTCTAGCAGCAACATCCGCAAGCTTCTAGCCCAAGGCGATGTCTCACGCGCGCGTCATTTGTTGGGCAGAGCTTTCAGCATCGTTGCGGCGCCGGGACGCGGGCGCGGCTTCGGACACAAGTTCACCGTCCCCACAGTCAATCTTGCCCGCTATGACGAGATGGTTCCGGCGAATGGCGTGTACATCACGCGAACAACTTTGGGGGGCTACGGTTTTGATTCGGTTACGAATGTGGGCAACCGTCCGACTTTTGGCGAAGATTCATTCGCTATTGAGAGTCATCTCCTGAATTTTTACGAGATCGAGATCACAAGCGACACTCAGGTGGAAACACAGTTTCTCAAGCGTCTGCGCGATGAAGTGAAATGGCCAGATGTGGATGCCTTGCGCGCGCAGATCGCGAAAGACGTTCATCGTGCGCGTCGCTTCTTTCATCTTGAAGGTAAGTTAGCACAGCAGGCTCGCGCATGAACGCCGCTTCGGTGACACCGGCCTCTCCGGTCAAGATCACCGCCGCCCAAAAGAAAACTCTCGTTGCCGCCGGCCTTGGCTGGGCACTCGACGCATTCGACGTAATGCTCTACGCGCTGGTGCTCGCGTACGTGATGCGCGACCTGGGCATGAGCAAGGCAGTGGCAGGCTTGCTGGGAACGCTCACGCTGCTTGCCTCCGGCATCGGTGGCGTGATGTTCGGCTTCATCGCGGATCGCATCGGCCGAACGAAAGCGCTGATGTTGAGCATTCTTACATATTCAATTTGCTCATTCGCCTCCGGGCTCGCTACTTCGGTCGCCATGCTCGCTGTCTTTCGTTTCATCCTGGGTCTGGGCATGGGCGGTGAGTGGAATACGGGAGCAACGCTCGTTGCTGAGACTTGGCCCGCACATCTGCGCGCCCGAGCGCTCTCCGCCGTGCAGAGTTCGTGGGCGCTAGGCTATGCTGCCGCTGCGCTCGTTGCTGGGCTCATGCTCCGCCACTTCAACTGGCGCTACGTTTTCTTTGTGGGAATCGTGCCAGCGCTAGTCACGCTTTGGATCCAGTTCAGCGTTCCAGAGTCCGAAATGTGGAAAGAGAAGAAGGATTCTTTTTCTGCGCAGCCGCAGCATACCGCGTTCAGCCAGATCTTCCAACCGCGCTACCTCAAAACAACTATTGCGCTTCTTCTTCTGAATTTTTTTGGCATGTTCGCATGGTGGGGATTGTTCACCTGGCTCCCGCCATATCTTTCGCTCCCCGTGAGCGAAGGCGGACGTGGGTTCGGTGTGATGGACAGCACGCGTCTGCTACTCGTGTTAAACATCGTTGGCATGTTTCCCGGCTATGCCACATTCGGATGGGTGGCCGACCGGCTCGGCAGGCGGGCGTCATTCATTCTCTACACTGCTTGCGCGGCCGTGCTGGTTCCGTTCTACGCAATGGCCAGAGGCCAGTGGACAATCATGACCCTGGGCGCCGCGGTAGCATTCTTCGGCACGGGATTTTTCTCCGGCTCCGGAATCATGGGCAGCGAGGTCTTCCCCACGGCCGTCCGCGCGCGCGCGCTGGGGTTCACCTACAACGGCGCTCGGGCTATGAGTTCGGTAGCACCTCTTGTCGTCGGGTATGTCGCGCAATCGCATGGACTCAGCGGGGCATTCTATCTTTGCGGTGCGGCATTCTTGCTAGCTGCGGTGATGGGAACCCAACTTCCTGAAACTCTCGGCAAGCAGTTGGAATAGCGCATCGTGAATCATTAATCGACGGGCGCGATCTCAGTGGGTGCCAGCATGTGGTCTTTTTCCGGGATCTGCACCATCACAGTCGCGCTCAATACGAAAACAATCCCAAACACTTGCATCACGCCTAGCGTCTCTCCCACGAAGGTCGCGGCGAACAGAATGGCGAAGACGGGTTCCAGGCAGGCTGTTATTACCGCACGCGTAGCGTCAAGATATTGCAATCCCGCGAAGTAGAGCGACAGCGGGATCAGCATGGAGACCAGCGAGAAAACCAACAGGAACAGCCACTGTTCCGCGTTGTAGTGCGCGGCAATGATCTTCCAGGGCGGATTCACAATGATCCACAATGCCGCTGCGCCCATCATGGCAAACAGTACCACGTACCAACGGTCATATCGGCGGACTTGGATCTGTCCGTACACGCTGTAAAAAGAGAAAGTGAATGCTGCGATGAGAGCGGCACCCACGCCTGCGGGATTGCCCTTGAATCCGGAGATAGAGATGAATGGTGTCTTCATTCCCACGCGCAGAAGGCCAATGACCATGGCGCAGCCCAGCACCGCCAATGCCACGGAAAACGCCTTGCGCCGGCTTGTAGTCTGCAACCCGCGCAACACCATATACAGCAGCACCCAGATGGGTGCCGTATATTGCACGATGATGGCTGTTGCGACGGTCGTCTTTTCGATCGAGTAGTAATAGAAGAAATTGGATCCGGCCAGCCCCAGAATGCCGATCAGCATGCAGCGTAAAACGTCTTTGGTTGCGAATCGCGAAAGTTCTTTGCGCCGGAAGGCGAACAATATCGGCGCAAGTATGAGAAACGAAATGGTCGCGCGCGCTTGAGCCAGTATCAGCGGATCGATACTGGCGGATGCACCACTGCCCACGATGCCGCGAAATGCGGCCTTACCCAGCGTTGCAGACGCGCCATAGCAGAATGAAGCTGCGGCAACGAGAAAATATCCTCTGACCGGATGGGCTCTTTCGCTCAATCTATTCGCCCAACATCTCTTCCAGACGGTCAGGATCGAAGCCGATCATGACTTCTTCATCCACCACAATCGTGGGAGTGGAACGGCTCTTGTATTTTCCCACCAACTCCTTTTGTGCTGAGAAGTCAGAGCTGACATCCCGCACAGTGAAGGGTATGCCGCGTTCCGTAAGATAAGTTTTCACCCAATCGCAGGGCGGGCATCCGGGCTGGCTATAGACCACAACTTTTTTCATCGCGTGTTGTCCGTCTGCGGTTCGGTATGGATCAATACTTTGAATAGCTCCGGCTCTTCCTGCTTGAAGCGTATCTCCAGCGCGGTAGATAGGTCATGCACACGCGAGAGTGGAAGGTCGTCTGCCATAGTGCAATGGCATGAGAGATAGATGAGGTCTCGCACTTTTTTGATGCGGATCTCATGAAGATCAAGCACCTCAGGAAATTCTTTGACCACTTTCTGCAATTTGCGCTCGAGCTTGGAATCTTTCAGGACCTCGCTACCGGACTCAACCGTATTAGGCTCGCTCTCAATGTGGGTAAGGATGGAATCGATCTCGGGCACGCCAGCTCGAATCTCCGCCTCGAGGCGCGTCACAATGTCATGAGCATCTTTTAAAGAAAGCTTTTCGTCGAGCTCCAAATGCTGTTCTACGTGCAGATTGCCGCTTAGCTCTTGAACACTTACATCATGCACGTTGAAGTTGTTGCGGGCCGCCACCGCGCGAATACGGTCAAACACATTCTCCTCAACAGAACGCCGAGGAAAAGAGTGCACCACCACATCCGCATTCGGGAGCACCGACTGCACCGCGCCGGTCACGCTCGCAGCGACCTGTTCGGACTTTTGGAACGTGGCATTGTGCGCCAGCCCTACGGATACATCGGCGAAGTATTTGTTGCCCGCTCGGCGCAGTCTTACGCGATCTACATCCACAACGCCTTCGACACTTCCCACGCGATCGGAGATCTTCTCGCGTGCATCGCTGGGAGCGGCGTCAAGAAGTGCATCGATGGTTTGCCGTGCCAGCCGCGAACTTACATAGACGATGACGCCAGCAACCAACAGTGCAGCAATGGGATCAGCCATAGTAAGGATGGGAGCCTGAAAACGCTCGCCCGCATATACGCACGCTAGGCCCGCCACAACAACGGCGCTTGACCAAATGTCCGTACTAAAATGCAACGCGTCAGCTTCCAAGGCTTGGCTGTCATACTTGCGCGCGATCTTGCCCAACCGTCGCGAACGCCATGTGTCCAACGCCATGGAGAGGAACATCACCGCAAAAGCAGAGATCGTAGGCACAATGTGGATGTTGTGATAGAGCAAGCGCTGTATGGCTTCCCACACGATCCAGATGCAGGTGAGCAGAAGCAGCCCGGTCTCAAGGAATGCAGAGAAATTTTCGAACTTGCCATGCCCATACGGGTGGTCAGCGTCGGCAGGCTTATCTGAGACGCGCACGGAAAGGAGTGTGATCAGTGCCGCTAGAAAATCCAAGCCGGAATGCGCCGCTTCAGAGAGAATCCCCAAGCTATGACTGCGATATCCCACCACGATCTTTAGCGTGGTGATAACCAACGCCACGTAGATGGAGTTCAAGGCTACGCGACGCTTCTCTGCCTGCATGGATACAAGTTCAGTCTGGAACTCAGGCATGTTCAAAAAGCGTCTCGGCGTATGGGATCTGAGGCTCTTCAGATGTTACCGCAATGATTGCATGGCAGGGTGATAATGTATTTGTGCTACGATTCGCACGCTTCTACAGGGAGACCTTCATTTTGACTACCCGCGCCACTGTTGCTGCACTTTTCTTTATCTCTTCTGTCTGCTTTGCTCAAACTGCACCGAAAACGACGATGCCAGCGAAGCAGAAGCCAGCCACGCCGGCTCCCGCTGCCGGCGTCGCGCCTGAAACGGCAGCGAAGCCCGCCGCTCCGACTGCAGCCAGCACCGTGCCAGAAAATGCAATCGTGATAACCATTCCGGGCGTTTGCCCTCCCGGAACGCCCGCAGAGAACTGCACAACCACGGTGACGCGCGCAGATTTCGAAAAACTGGTGAATGCAATGAACCCCAACATGCCGGCGGACGCACACCGCAGCGTCGCCGCAGGCTATGCGCAACTTCTGGCTGTGTATGACCAGGCCCTCAAAATGGGTGTGGACAAAGATCCCAAGCTGCAGATCCAGCTTCGCGTGCGCGAAATGTCAATGCTGGCGCAGATGTTGCCGGAAAAGGTTGCGGAGGACAGTAAACCAACGCAAGCAGAAGTCCAGAGCTACTACGCCGAGAACAGCGCAAAATACGAAGAGTTCAAGTTGCGCCGTATCGTGGTGCTGAAATCCGCAAGCAGCGGATTGAAGCCTGAAGAATTGAAAGCATTTGCTGACAAGATTCGCGAACGCGCCGCTGCGGGCGAGGATCCTGACAAGCTGGAAGTAGAAGCTTACAAAGAAACGAAATCAGCCGCAGCTCCGCCGAACACCGATCTGGGATGGAAGCGGAAAGGCGCTATGGATCCGCGCCACGAGCCACAGATCCTTCCTTTGAAGAGCGGCGAAATTAGTCCGGTGATGGAGGATGGACAGGCGTATTACATCTATAAGGTTGAGTCTAAGCGGCAGCAGCCTTTGGAATCAGTGCAGAAAGATATTGAAACGACCCTTCAGCGCGAACGCGCGCAGAAGACGATGAAGGGACTTATAGAGAACATCAAGCCGCAATTGAATGAAGCGTATTTTGGCCCGGAGCCGCAAAAGACTCCGCCGACGGGCCAGCAGACTCCACCCAAACAATAGCAGCGCATCCGCACTATGACGTCGTCACCGCCAGCAGTGTTGATCACCGGAGTCGCAGGAAACCTTGGAGTGCGGCTCCTGCCCGTGCTTTCGTCGTACACAGTGATAGGTGTCGACATGGTGCCTCCGGCTGACCCGAACGGATTGGCGCACTTTGAAAAATTAGATCTGGGCACCGAGGCATCTTGTCCACAGCTGGTGAGGCTCTTGCGCGAGTTCGATGTTCGCGCTGTCGTGCACATGGCGTTTGTGATCGATCCCTTACGCACGGGTGTGACTGACACCAAACGCATGTGGCAGATCAATGTGGCCGGAACGGCGCGCGTGATGGAAGCCATCGCCGAAGTGAACCGCCAGGGCGGAAGGATCGATCGATTTATTTTTCCCGGCAGTGTTTCAGCGTACGGGCCAGAAACTCCGCCGCTGGTTTTGGAGAGCCAGCCGCTAGCTGCAAAGTCACTTCCCTATGCGCTTCATAAACAGGAGTGTGACGAAGTAGTGCAGTTTCGCGCGAGCAAGCTCGGCGATTGCGCCACTTTTCTCTTGCGTCCACACATTTTCGTGGGCGCTTCCGTTGAGAATTATCTGGTGGGCGCCCTTCGCGGAACACCGACGGGCAAAGGAAATTTGGCGCGACGTGCGCGCGAGAAGAATCGCCGCTTGCCGCTGCTCATGCCGCGCGGACAAAAATACCTCGACAAGAAGATCCAGTTCTTGCACGTCGATGACATTGCGCGGCTCATCATTTATCTCCTCGGCAAAAAAGATGTTGAAGCCGGAGCGAAAGTATTCAATGTCGCTGCTGATGGTGACGCGCTCACCATGCAGCAGTGTGCCAATATCGCCGGCGCGAAGCTGCTGCGATTGCCCACGCGCTGGCTGTGCAGAAGAATCCTGACACTGATGTGGGACATTGGTCTGTCCGGCGTGCCACCTTCTGCGTTTCCTTATGTTGTGGGCTCATACACTATGGACACCACGCGGCTGAAGAATTACCTCGGCGCGGACTACAAGCGCGTGATCCGCTACACGGTTGAAGAGGCGCTGGCGGACACTTTCCGTGCGCCCGCGTCAACCACAGCAGTCACGGCAGACGCCGCTTCGACCAGCTAACTCTTACTTCCGCGATAAAGCCCTGCGATGCCGAATGTGTACGGCGTCCAAGTGACTTTGCTGAATCCCGCAGCTCGCATCTCTTCCATCATCGCTTCCGGTGCAGGAAACCGATGCACTGATGCGGGCAGATATTGGTACGGCGATTTCGAACCGGAGATCGCGGAGCCGATCTTCGGCAACACATTGCGGAAGTAGAACGCATAAAGTTTGCCGAAGAGGCCGCCCGGCTCGCTGAAATCCAATATGCCGAATTCTCCACCGGGCGCGAGCACGCGATCGATCTCATGCAGTCCGGCGTTATAGTTCGCGAGATTACGGAAGCCGAAGGCAGATGTCACCAGATCAAAGCTGTTATCTGCAAACGGAAGCCGCAGAGCGTCGGCTTCGATAGCTATGACTCCTTTGCCGCGAAACTTCTGCTCGCCGCGGCGCAACATCTGATGCGAAAAATCTGCGCCGAAATAGGCGTTTGCGTCTGGTGGCGATTGCCTGCGCAGAGCCACCGCCATGTCGCCCGTGCCGCAGCATAGATCGAGTACTCGAGCATCGGAGCGCTGAAGTATGTGCCGAAATGTTCGCGCGGTTCGGCGCCACCACAAGCGGTCGACATTCGCCGAAAGCACATGATTCAGCAGGTCGTAGCGGCCGGCGATCTCGTCGAACATGTCGCGCACCGCTGCCGCGGCGGATTGCTCGTCGATCGCTCCCTCAGGCTTTGCGCCGGTAGCGGAATGAACTTGCTGGAGTTCTTGTGTCATCGCGCGCTCATCTTATTCAGCGTAGCCACGACTTTTCGCACGGCGGCTGCTGGAATGCCTGACACAATATCTGTCCTTCCGATCCCTGTCGTTAGCACGAAATGCGGAACTCCGCGTTGCGTCTTCTTGTCAGACTGGATAAGCCGCAGGATCGTAGCCGGATCGCTGCCGATGTTAGGCAACGGCCCGCATCGGAGCACAACATCCGTGATACGGTCAGCGATCTTCTGCGGAGTGACCCCAATATTCGCACCCAGCTGCGCGGCGGCGATCATGCCCCAGCCCACGGCTTCTCCATGCAGCAAACGCTTGTAATCCCCGTCCGCTTCTAGCGCGTGTCCGATGGTGTGGCCAAAGTTGAGAATGCGGCGCAGGCCGCCTTCGCGCTCATCGCGTGATACGACGTCCGCTTTTACTCCTACCGAGGCGCTAATGGCTTGCATGACCGCAGGGTCATCGCGCTTAAGAAATTTCTGCGGGTTCCTCTCGATCGCTACGAACAGTTTCGCATCACGAATGATCCCGCACTTGATGACCTCGAAGAAGCCAGCGCGATATTCGCGGGCTGGCAGCGTTGAAAGAACATCCGGGTCGATAAGAACAACCGTGGGCTGATGAAAACTACCAACCAGATTTTTGCCTGACGACAGATTCACGCCGGTCTTCCCGCCAATCGAGGCATCCACTTGCGCCAGCAACGTCGTGGGGATCTGCACCACTCGAATGCCACGCATGTAAATCGCGGCGGCGAATCCGGCGACGTCGCCCACCATTCCGCCGCCGAATGCGATGACCAGGGAACTACGGTCAACTCCAGCTTCGGCCATCTGCCGTACCAGCGCATCGACCGTGGCAATAGTCTTGTTCTGCTCGCCATCCGGCATCGTCAGGGTGATGAACGGAAGCTTCGCGGCGCGCAGACTTCGCTCCAGTCCCACTCCCCAAAGCTTGTGTACTCTCGGCGAAGTGATAACAACGCACTTCGACGGCACTCCGCATTTCGCGCGGAGATACTTGCCCGCATCCCGCAGCAATCGATTCGCGATCAGCACGTCGTAGCTCGCTGCGCCGAGTTTTACTGCTATCTTTTTCACTCGTGTTCCATCATATCTTAGAGGTACAGCGGCAAACGGCTACGCATTCTGCGTGGTAGCATCGAAAACAGGCGCAACATTTGGCTAAACAACTTCCAGCAGATACAGATTTCATCGTGATAGGCGCGGGCGTCGCGGGACTTCGCGCCGCGATCTCACTCGCCGAAGCCGGACGCGTTCTCGTGCTGGCCAAGCAGGAACTGACGGAATCCGCCACGCAATATGCGCAAGGCGGGGTAGCAGTCGTACTCAGTGACGAAGACGAGATCGGCCTTCATTTGCAAGACACTATCGATGCCGGCGCCGGCCTGGTGAATGTGGAAGCCGCCACAGTCCTGGTGGAAGAAGGCCCAGATCGCATCCACGAATTGCTGGATTGGGGCGCGCAGTTTGATCGCAACGGCTCGAAACTCACATTCACGCGCGAAGGCGCGCACAGCCGCTCACGGATCTTGCACGCTCACGGCGATTCCACTGGACGTGAGATGGGGCGCACTCTCGCCGCCAAGGCGATGACGCTCCCGAATATCACCTTCTCAGAATTCGAATTCAGCGCAGACCTGCTCTCTCGCGGTGGCGCCGTGTGCGGGGTGGAACTTATCGCGGGTGATGGACATCGCGCCACCATCTCGGCCTCTGCAGTACTTCTGGCAGCAGGCGGCGTGGGTCAAGTCTTCCGCGACACTACGAATCCCACCGTCGCCACTGCGGACGGCATAGGCATGGCGTTTCGGGCCGGCGCGGAGATCAGCGACATGGAGTTTGTGCAGTTTCATCCCACCGCGCTCTATGTCCCCGGCGCTCCGCGATTCCTACTCTCTGAAGCACTGCGCGGTGAAGGCGCGCAGCTTCTTAACATGGACATGCAGCGCTTCATGCCGGGGCAACATCAGCTAGCCGAACTTGCGCCGCGCGACGTCGTGGCCCGCGCTATCGCTCATGAGATTGCACAAAGCAAGCAGCCTGACCCTGTCGTCTATCTCGACATGCGTCATCTTGATGCTGACACGCTGCGCAAACGATTCCCGCGCGTGCACTCTACATGCTTGCAATACAAAGTGGATATCACCAAAGACCTCGTTCCCATCCGACCTGCCGCACATTATCTGATGGGCGGCGTGAAGACGGATCTTGAAGGCAGAACAAATATCGCCGGACTCTACGCCGCCGGCGAAACTGCGTGCACGGGCGTACACGGCGCCAACCGTCTGGCGAGCAATTCCCTGCTGGAAGGTTTGGTGTTCGGGGCGCGTGCGGGAGATTGCATGCGGAATGAGTCAAGCAAAAAGACGGCTGTTGCTCAGCCCACTATTTCGCAAGCAAAAGATGACCTGGAAAAAGCCGAACAGTTCATCCGTACCATTCAAAATGTGATGTGGCGCTATGCGGGCGTGATACGCACGAGTAAAGGCCTTGCAGAAGCACAATCCATGATCGGTGCAGTAGGCGAGCGCCTGCCGGCGCCAGTTTCACGCCGCTCATGCGAAGCGCGCAATATTTTCCAGGCTGCGCGCTTGATCGTGCGTTCAGCGCTGGCGCGCGAAGAAAGCCGGGGCGCGCACTTCCGCACTGACTTTCCTCAGCCTGATGACGAGCATTTCAAGAAGCATTCCCTTGTTAGGAATGACAAGATCAGTTTCGAGTAGTCGCGGCGCCGACCGGCTGCTTCGGATTAGCGACGCAGATCCATAGAACAATGCCCGCGATCAGCGAACACAAACCCGCCGTCTGCGCGTTCGACATCCCCAAAAATACTCGCGGATTGATGCGGATGAACTCCACAAGAAATCGCGCCAAACCTGAGAGAACAAGAAATGCGGCCAGTACAGTGCCCGATGACATTTTTCCGGCTAGCACCTTTTCGCCGATCTTCCACAGAGCGTAAGTTAGGAGGAGTCCAACTAAAAACTCATACAGCGGCGTGGGATGCACCGCGCAATCCGGCGAACGTCCATAGAGTTGGCACGTTTCGGAACTCGGCACAAGAGCGGGCGGCGGAAATTTCATACCCCACGGCAATGAAGTAGGAATACCGTAATCTCCATCGCCAGAAGTCAAACAGCCGATGCGCCCGACTGCATAGCCCAACGCCGCCGCAGGACTGCACGCATCGAGAAATTGCAGCAGCGGAATGCGATAGTAAAGAGCGACAAAGATTAGCGTCGCCAACCCAGCAAGAAATCCGCCGAACCAGGCGAATCCGGTGCGGCTGAAGAACGGTTCGCCGGGCGTGTCCCACACGTGATATAGCTTTGCGCCGACGATCCCTGCGACCGCGCAGAATGCGACAACGTTCTGCGGGTCTACCCTGAAACCGCGCCGCTTGAAATCTGCACTCAGCAAAAAGAATGCAGCAAGAAACGCCACCCACATCATCAATCCGAAGGTGCCAATGCTCAGCGGGCCAAGATGTATATACGGGATCAGTGGTTCACCTAAACCCAGTATATGCGAGTGCATCGAGCTGAATTCCGCACTGCGAATGTCATAATCAATCTATGTGGAAGATCCTGGGACATCGCGGCCTGCGGCTCGTCTTTATTGCCAACATGATCTCCATGCTGGGCAGTGGCCTCAACTCTACCGGCGTGATCTGGCACATCTTCCAAAAGACCCATTCAGAGATGAACCTGGCCTGGCTAGTCATCTTGCAGACGGTGCCCGGTATACTTCTGCTTCCCTTCACAGGCGTGGTCATTGACCGCGAAGACCGGCGCTGGATGGTGATGTGGCTGGACGCGCTGCGCGGGCTACTCATCGCCGCAGTGATGGTGCTGGTGTTCATGCATCGCGTGCAGATCTGGCAGCTCTACCTCATGAACACGCTGGTCGCCGCCGGCTTCTGGATGTTCTGGCCCACCATTACCGCACTCATTCAAGAGCTCACGCCCGACACGGAGTTCGTTCACTCCAACACCATTCTGATGGCGGGCGTACAAGGCGGGTGGCTGATCGCAGGAGCTATCGTTGGATTTTTGTATAACCACATCGGCCTCGGCGGAATCCTGCTCATCGACGTCTCCACGTACGTCGTGTCATTCTCACTATATTTCGGCGTGCGCCGCGGTAAGCATGTAGTGAGGCAGCCCACCCATGTGCTCGCCCACCTGGAAGGCATGGGTGGCGTGATCGCGCGTTACATGCATGAACTCAAAGAGGGCATGCATTACCTGAACCATCGACCCGCGGTCATCATGCTGGGGGTGAGCTGGGCGCTGTTCCTCGGCGCCATGCTGACATCAAACATCATCACCGCGCCTCTGTGCGATCGCATCCTGCACTCCGGTGCCGTCGGCTACGGACAACTCAACGGCGCATGGGGCACAGGCGCATTCATCAGCGCGCTGTTTGCCGCGAAGTTCATTGCCAAGTTCACCGGGCGGGTGACCGTAGCCATCACCATGGGACTGCTGGCTATGGGAATGTTCGGCGTACCCCACGCACGGTGGGAGATCGTAGCGGTTGGGTTCTACCTCGTCATGGGCTGTGCGCGCGGATTGGCCGGCATCGCCATAACCAGTTCCATCATGGAGTACGTGCCGAAAGAGATGATCGGCCGTGTGCAGAATACCTTTTATTTTGCGGGAACCACGTTGCAGCTTTTTCTAGGACTCGCAGTAGGCAGCATGGCCTATCGGTACAGCCTCACGCTCGCGTTTGCGATCATTGCAGCGGTGTACGGAACCTCGAGCCTGTTGACGATGCTTCCCGCCGCGAAGGCTCCGGTCCCCGGGACAGCGGCGGTTACAGCGTAACTGTATGGCCACTTCGGCAGTCACCAAATCGAACCCAAAGAACGGCCTCGCCAACCTGCTCGTGTTCCGCAAAGATCCGTTGGCATTCCTCACGCGCATGGCGCGCGACCACGGCGATGTAGTCACCTACCGCATGGGTGGACGCAAAGTAACGCTGGTCAATCACCCTGACTACATCAAAGACCTTCTTGTTACAAGCAACCGTAAATTTGAAAAGGGCCGCGTACTGAAGCGCAGCAAGCGCTTGTTGGGCGAAGGCCTGCTCACTAGTGAAGGCGAAACACATTTGCGACAACGCCGCCTGGCGCAGCCTGCTTTCCATCGGCAACGCATCGTCAACTATGCGGAGTCGATGGTTACTTATGCTGACCACACTCGCCTCGCATGGAAAGACGGCAGCACAGTGGACATGCGCGGAGAAATGATGCAGCTCACGCTCAATATCGTCGGCAAGACGCTATTTGACGTTGATCTTGAGACCGAAGGCAGTGAGATCGCCGAATCGCTCACCACATTCATGGAAATGTTCGGCATCATGTTCTTGCCGTTCTCTGAATTCCTTGAGCGTCTTCCTATTCCTCCGATGCGCCGCCTCAACAAGGCTCGCCAGCGCTTGGACGCCATTGTCTATCGCATCATCCGCGAACGTCGCGCCAGTGCACAGATCGACCGTGGCGACCTGCTCTCTATGCTACTACTGGCGCAAGACGAAGAAGCCGACGGCAAAGGCATGACCGACGAACAGCTGCGCGACGAATGCCTGACCATTATCCTGGCCGGTCATGAGACTACTGCTAATGCCCTTTCATGGACGTGGATGCTGCTATCGCAGAATCCTGCCGCAGAAGAAACATTGCATGCCGAGATTGACCGTGTATTGGCGGGCAAGCTGCCGACACTCACCAATCTGCCCAATCTGAAATATACAGAAATGGTCTTCGCCGAGTCGATGCGACTTTATCCGCCGGCATGGGGCATCGGACGCAAAGCAATTGCAGACCACACCTTTGGTGAAGTCGCTGTAAAGAAGAACTCGATGGTCGTGTGCAGCCAGTGGGTCACGCACCGCGACCCGCGATATTTTTCCAATCCAGAAGTCTTCGATCCCGAACGCTGGACTCCCGAAGCCAAAGCGGCGCGCCCAAAATACAGCTACTTTCCGTTCGGCGGCGGGCCAAGGCAATGCATCGGCGAATCGTTCGCCTGGATGGAAGGCGTGCTGCTGCTGGCCACACTCGCGCAGAAGTGGAAGGCCAAGTTAGTGTCAGACGCTCCGATTGAAAAGATGGCGGCCATCACGCTTCGCCCGCGGCTGCCGCTGATGATGAAACTCGCAGCGCGCTAATCTTTGGCGTAGCTGATCTCTATGGTGCGCATGCGCCAGCAGGCAAAATACAACGCGAGACCGATGAACAGGAAGAAGCCCGGGATGGCGATGAATTCAGAAACAGGTTGTGCCACCACCGTGAACACCGAGAGTAGCCCCTTGCCGGAAAGTTCAACCGGCGCCAGGTTTTTTAGATAGAACGTGATGCTGAATTTCTGCAGAGTGGCCGGAAGCACGCTGCTGATCGTCTCCCAGCCGAAAAAGAATGCGCCCGGAATCACCGGATTGCGGAAGATCAGACTCAACGCCAGAAAAATAGCTCCGTAGCCAAAGCATGCCAGCACAGTGATCACCAGATACGCGCCAAGGTGGTGGAGTCCGGGGCCATCAAAGACGAACTGCTGTCCTTTAGGGCCAAAATGGCCATACATAAAGATGAATGATAGCGATACAGCAACGCAGAAGATGATCGAAGTGGTGACCGCGCCGGCGATGAATTTGCCTAGCACGATGATCTCGCGCCTCAGGGGCGCAAGCAGATAGTAATGCAGGCTGCGCTGTACGATCTCACCGCGAAACAACCATGTGAACAGGATCAGGCATCCGAAAAAGATCCCCAGGTGCACATAAAAAAGTTGAATGATGCCGGCGAGGATCTCAGTGTCTTCTGCGATATTGCAGTGCCGCCCGAGCGGGCTCGTGATCGCGTGCAAGCCAATGATCACAACCGGTGCCAATGCCAGCAGATAAATGGCGAGCGCCTGACGCGTGAAGAAGTAGCGTCTCATCTCAATAGTCACGACGGCGCGCAGTTGTGAGAAACGCTTGCGCCAGTCGGGTTGTAGCGTGCTCATATCGAGTTCCCTTCCGAGCCGATGAGATATTGATAGACCGAATTCACGTCATCGTCCGCCGGCGCTACAGCTTCCAATTCAAGCGCACCTGATTCCACGATCTGGTTCAGCAGAAGATAAAAATTGTTTACATCTCGTGTGCGCACCAGCAGGCCTTTGCCGTCAGTATGCAGCTTGGCTTCTACCGCATGGTTCATTGCAAATATCTTTGATGCTAGCAGCGCCGGGTCAGAACACCGCACCATGATCTGCATAGGATGGTCGGTCACATCCGTGCGCACGTCATGAATCGGTCCTTCCGCTACCACGTATCCGCTGCTCAAGAGAATGACCTGGTCAGAGATCTGGTCGACTTCATGCAAGATATGGCTCGACACGATCACATGCAAACCTTCCTGCGCGATTGATTGAAACAGCGCAATGGTCTCAGCCCGCGCCATCGGATCAAGCCCATTCAGCGGCTCGTCCAGCACGAGAATAGTAGGATGATGCGCGATGGCCGACGCCAGTCGAATACGCTGTCGCATGCCTTTGCTGTATCCCGCAACTTTGCGATGCGCCGCCTGCACTAGTCCGGCGCGGTCGATGGCCTCCATCGCAAGTCTGTAGGCTTTCTCATACTCATAACCGTGCAGCATCAATCCGTTGTAAACCAGGTCGAACCCGGTGATGCCCCGGGGAAAGGAATCAAATTGCGAGCAGTAGCCCACCATGGCAAAGAACTCTTCCGGCTGGTCGGGCCCAAGTCCGCACACGCTCAGTGTTCCTTCGGTCGGACGAATGAGCCCCGTCATCAGGTTCATTAACGTGGTCTTGCCCGAACCGTTCGGTCCCACAAGACTCGTGATGCCCGGCGGAATGGTAAGGCTCACGCGGTTCACGCCCAGCACTTCGCCGTAAAACTTTGAAACGTTGTTGAAGACGATCTCGCGATTGGTGTCCGCCATCAGCGCACCACCTCGCGCGCTTTGAGTTTCTTATTCAGCATCAGCAGGCAGAACGCGCACAACAATGAAAGTGATACCCACCCAGCCCACGACGGCAGTTCCATCAGCCTTCCGATAGCTGGCTTGTTATATGGTCCGGTGACGGAATCCATTCGGAACAGGTTGAACCACGCGAGATTGATGTCATAGCCGAGGTTCAAGACATGTCCCCAGTTCGTCCGCAGCACTTGATTCAATGCTTCACCGAAGCCCGCTAAGGCGAAGAAAATGCCTAACATAGCCCCGGTGGCCACGATGCGCCACTTCACCCATGCCGACAGCGTAAGGGAAAGCAAACCTATCACGGCGATCCACAGGAGCGAGCCGATGAACATTGAACCGAAGAGCCAGTAATAACGCTGGAACCAGCCGATCGGGCCTAATGAAGATTCAAGGCCGAGCAGCATCAACCCGGGTACCCAAGTGATCGCGGAGGTCAGCATGAAGATAACGCCAAATTTGCCCAGCAGATATTCCGTGCGAGTCAAAGGGCGCGCCAGGTAAAGCGGCAATGCGTCGTTGGATAAATCGACCGAGACCAACCCCGGCCCCACCCATGCCGTTATCAAAAAGCTGAGCGTGCTCTGAAAGATCAAGTAGCGCAGGAAAAAGAAATTGTCAATCAGGATGGGCGAGCCTTTCATCTGCAACAACGCCTGCGCCGCCGCATTGTTAGTGATGTAGATGATCAGCAAGAAGATGACGAACGGGATGTTACATGCCACAAAGAACGCCAAGAGAAAACGCGAATCGAACAGCGTTCGCAACGCCGACTTCGTGATCACCCAGAAACGGAATCTGTGGCCGGTGTAACGTCCGGCGTACGGGCGGTAGAGCCGTTTATAGATGGCCATTCTGCGCCGCCTTATTCTGAGGTTGATACTGCCCTTCCATCGCGCGCAGGAAGATGTCTTCCAGCGAATCGCGGCGGTAATTCATCTTGCGTATCTGCACCTGATGTTTCGCTGCGACGGTATAGAGCTCACGCATGGAAATATTTTCCGGCAGAACCATCTTCGCGCGCCCAGTCGGGAACCATGCGCACTCGCAGCCGAGTTGCTCTACAGCCTGCGTGAAGTTTTCTTTGCTGCCCACTGTCTCCAGCTCAACAAATTTCTTGTTCGAGCGCCGCTCTTCTTCCAAATTGCAATACGCGGCGATGCGTCCATCTTTCAAGATGAGCGCCTCTTCGCAACACTCTTCCACGTCGCGCAACAAGTGCGATGAAAGAATGATGTGGATGCCCTGCGTGTCCCTGATCTCTTTGATGAGCGCGATCATGCGCAAGCGCGCCGGCGGATCAAGGCCGTTCGTAGGCTCGTCAAGAAAAAGCAGCTGCGGACCATGCACGATGGCCTGCGCCAGCTTCACCATTTGCTTCATACCGAGCGAAAACGTTCCCACTTTGCGATAGCGCGCTTCGCCGAGTCCCACGTAGTAAAACGCTTCATGCGCGCGCTCAAGAGCTTCGTTCGCCGGCAGCCCGGAAAGTTCCGCCATGTAACGCACGAATCCCACGCCGGACATGTCTGCGATGAACGAATCGCTCTCCGGCATGAAGCCGATCACGTGTCGCAATTCTTTTGTGTGGGTGGAAATGTCTTTGCCGAAGATCTTCGCGGAGCCCGAGGTCGGCGGATAAAAACCGAGCAGCGTATTAATGAGCGTCGACTTGCCGGCCCCGTTAGGACCAAGCAAGCCGATAGCACGCCCCTTGAGTGATGCTCGAAGTGAATCGAGGACCTGTTTCGTTCCCAGCCGAACGCTCAGGTCCTCGAGTTCAATGACTGCGGTCATGCTTTTAATACGTTGTTTGCCTCGTGTGAGTTCCCGAAAAGTGCAGCAATTGCGTGAGCGCAAGGTTGTTTATATCTAATCCAAAGTAACGTCCGGTGGTCGCGACTTCAACGCTCGTGTTATCACCATACGCTACCAGTAAGCTGGGTTTCGCATTGTTCACGATGGTCTGGAACGATTGCGACTCATTCGGATTCAGCTGCGCAGCCAGCGGTTGCGCAACGCTCACTAGATTCTGATACAGGATGCCAGATGCATTGGTGTGGTCATCCTTCGGCAGAAGTGAGGTGAATGTCTGGGACTTCGCAAGCGTCACCCCGCTCTCGCGCACCTTGATCGCCTGGAGGATCAGAGCGCGCGACGGCCCAGCCACCAGATAACCGGAGTCGTAGGTGTAATCCACCTCTATCGGCATGCCCACCTTGTTCGCTGACTTGATCGCATAGTAGACGCGGCCATCTTCCTCGGCTTGATCGAGAGTCACGCCCGGTCGCCCATTTTTTGTGGCTTCGTCGTTCAGTTTCTGAATGATCAAACCGATGGTCGATTGCAGCTTGCTCTGGTCGTTCACCTCAGCAATGAACTTCCATGATGGAGTCGGCACAACAGGTCCGTCGATGGCCAGCGTGAAGTCTCCGCCCAGCGCCGCGGCGAGATCATCACGCATGTCAAAGTTCATCTTCGATTGGAACTCGGCGCGCTTGGCTGCTGGATCGCCACCGGTGGCAGTGATGATTGCGAATACGTCATCCATCATCAGCGCGGGTGACTTCACCGCTCCAGCGAATACTACCGCTGCGTCGGGCGACACGTAATCCAATGAACCAATGCCTGACGGTCCAGCCAGCCATGACGCGACGCCGGTGCGCTCACTACCGAAGGTCAACGTCGCCCGGGTGTCCATAGCGCCATTGACTTCGCGGCGTTTTGCAACAAGGAACCGCGCAGCGCCGAAGCCTGATTGTTCAAGTCCAGCATCGTGTGTCGGAGTCACTCCGCGTGCGGCAGCTCGCGCCTTCTGCTGACTGATCATCTGTTCAAGGTTCGCGGCAAACAACATTCCGGCGCCCTCTTGATATCCAGCCCTCACCGCCTGACCGAACGCACTTGCAGCGAATCCCGTATTGCCGGTTCCCTGCGCATGTTTAGCAGCAAGTGTTTGCAGAAGCTGTCCGTCACTTGATGCTATCAAGAGGTCTTTGCCCGCCATGATAGCCAGACCGTTCTGCGGAAGGACTGCGCTGGCGACGTTATCATCACTCAAGATCGCAATGTCTTCGCGCTTCGTCGAATCCGGCTGTTCCTTTTCAAGTTCGCTCTGCAAGTAGTCGCGCAGTCCAGGGCGTGTTACCGGAGCCATCACCACGAAGGCCACATTCTTGCGGTACGGACTCGGCACCAGCATCACGACTGCTTCATTACCCAGATACTGCCCCACGGTTTGTATCCGGTCGATCATCTCCTGGAACTTGGCATTATCTTTGCCGACATTGTTCTGGCCCCACCACTGCTTCAGGACCGCACTGGTCGCCATCTCATCCTGGAACATCTTGTTGGCTTCCGCAATCTGCTCGCCGTAGTTGGGGATGCTGGCGTAGACCACCGCGCCTTCAGGAGCAATGGGCAAGATCTGGCTGTCATATCGCAACGCCGGTGAAGGAATGCCCTCAAACTTCTTCTGCAGCTTTGAGAACTCGGCCAACAGAGCAAGATGCTGTTCGCGATTCTGGCTCCATGAGATCTCCTCCTCGATCGGGACTTCGCCCATCGCGATGCTGGTGGCCACCTGGTCGCCGGAGTGCAGCACGCTTTCGCCGCCACCGTCATCCACGTGTACTTCGCCTTCGATCACCGAGACGCGCGTGCCTTTCATGCCGCTGTCCACTGAAAATACTGTGCCGGTCACGGCGACCTTGGCCGAATCCGTAGACACATATAAATGTCCATGCTGCTTGGCGGCTTGCACGATGATGCGTCCGCGGCCGAGTCTGATCGTCGTCGCGCGACGCCGCGCCGCGACTGAAAACTCCGCGCGCTCATTCATCTCAACCAGCGAGCCATCGAACAACTTCACAATGGCGTGCGCTCCGCCACCTGTGCGGACAATGTCGCCTTCGTTCACCTGCATGCCCGGAAGCAAAGGACGCTCCGTATTCGCGGCGATCAAATAGACCGGCCCTTGCGCCGATTGCAGTTGCGCGCGGTCACCGGGAAGAGGTGCGAGATAGAAATTCAACGCGAAACCGGAGATGCCGACAACCATCAGCAGCATCGCCGCGATAGCGAACCGCTGCGAATTCCAGAACGGCGCACGCGTCTCTGCAGTCTGCTTCCACTGCCCCACGGACACGACTGAATCCTGCTGATACATGCAACGGCAGTTCACGCACTCATGCATGTGGTCTTCCACCAGCAAAACGCGCTCGCGAGAAAGGCTCTGCGCGCGGAATGCCGGGAACAATGCTCGCACATCTTCGCAACCGGAGATGCGTACCGCATTTGCACCAGCTTGAACGCCGCTGATCTTATTCCACACGCGCTCGCTGGCGGCTTGCGCTAAAACTTCAGGCGCTTCATCACGCCGCATGGCGTGGATGGCTTCGTCGAGAGGATTCTTGTTCTTTTTATCGTTGTTCATAATGGTCGCTCGCTATCGCTTGAAATCTTTTTGCAACTGCCTGCGAACACGAAAGAGAGTTACGGCCACCGCTGCTTGCGAAGTGCCTAGCATCTGGGCGATCTCTTTGTTGCTGTGCTCTTCCACATAACGGAGCACGAACATCTCCGCATGTTTCGGATTCAGCTTGGCCAGTGCCGCACGCAATTGCGCGCGCAACTCCTGGTCATGAGAATTGCCTGTGGGCTCCGGCGAGTCTTCCAGCGCTTGCGCATTGGCAGATTGCCGGCTGCGCAAAATGTCGAGTGCAGCATTAAGCGCCGCGCGATACAGATAGCTGCCAGGATTAGCGATCTCTGTCTCTTCGCGCCGTGCCAGTCTCAGAAAAACCGTTTGCAAAACGTCTTCTGCGTCCGCCGTGTTGCCGGTCACACGATAAGCAGCGCGAAAGACTTGCATCCGATGCTTCCGGAAAGCCTCTTCCAACCCGCTTTGCGTATCTACCGGTGATATGGCCAATGCTGCACTCACTCTTTTCCCCACCTTTTCCGCGTTCTTGCCCAGATAACGGCTGGAAAAGGTGAAGTATTAACAACGATGTTTGAAGTACGAGTTTATCTGGTGAAAGTTCAGAGCCCGAAGGCAATGCCGATTCCTACTTATTAACTCTTTCTTTTTGTGCAACTTACACGGGCCGTGCAACAGTTTGGGTGCACCTCTGCCAGCCGCCCCCGCCTTATGCTAGGCTCTTTGCTCCATGTATCTCTTCGAAAAGACCCCGGCGGATGTGAGAGACGTACTCACCAAGCCCATCCGCGATCTGAACCTCAAGATCGAGGGTTCATCCGTCGAGAGATTCGTGCAACAGCTCTATCGCGAACTTGATCGTAAGGGACTGAAGAAGTTTCGCCCCAAAGTTTATTTAAGCGATGAATGGGGATGCCCTTCTGAAGAACCCGTCATTGGGATTCCCTTCTATCTCGCCGATCCCAAACTGCAAAAGCTTGAACGCGAGATGAACGACCTTGAAGATTCGCGCCAGATCATGATGTACCTGCGCCATGAAGCCGGACACGCATTCAACTACGCGTACGAGCTTTACAAGACTCAGGAGTGGCACGACAAGTTCGGTTCGTTCCGCAAGCCATATCGCGATCACTACAAGCCCGTGCCCTTCTCTCGCCGATTCGTCCGACATATGGAAGGCTGGTACGCGCAGAAACATCCCGATGAAGATTTTGCAGAGACCTTCGCCGTGTGGATGACGCCGCGCTCGAACTGGCGCAAGCGCTACAAAGGTTGGGGCGCAATGGCGAAACTGAAATATATGGAACGCATCGGCAGGAAGTTTGGCGATGCGGATCCTCTGCGTCCGCAAGGCGACGCGGACATTACCGTGGAAGATATGGACGATACGGTCGAGCAGTTCTACGCCAGCCACAACGAAGACACGCGTGCGGCTGACGAACTTCTTCTCGACACCGACTTGCAGGACATCTTCAACGTGTCACCGCGCAAGCGCAAAGGCGTACGTCCGGCTGCCGACTTTCTACGCGACAACCGCAAAGTGATCACCGACAAACTTACGTACTGGACCGGCGTGCGTCGTCCGCTGATCAAAAAATTAGTCGACGCGATCGAAAAACGTTCTGACGAATTAAAGCTTCGCGTCGAGTCAGAGAACGAAAAACAGAACCTCACTGAGCTCACTGTCTTCTGCACCGCGCTCGCCATGAATTATTTGTCGCGCGGCAAGTTCATACAAAGTTGATTCCCCCTCCCTTTCTGCCCTAGATTTTCATTCCAATCAGCAGGACAATAGATATAGAGGTGTAGATGAGTCCTGCGAAACTCAAAGTCGCCGTGCTGTACGACCTTTGGGAAGAGGAACCCGTTGCAGTGCCGCATGAAGAAGTAGAAGAAAAAGCGGCCAAGAACGGGAAGAACGGCAAGGCGCCGAAAAAGAAAGCGAAGAAAAAGCCCAAAGAAGATCGCGACGAGATCTTTGAGGCGCTGGAGAAGCTCGGTCACGAGCCTTTCTACCAAGTCCTCGACGGCACCAAGGGCTCGCTCACTTCACTCGGCCGCTGCGGCGCGGACCTCGTCTTCAATCTCACTGAATCCTACGGCGGCGACGATACCAAGGACATGAACATCGCCGCGTACATGGATCTTATCGGTATTCCCTACACCGGCACCGGTCCGCGAGGATTATTTCTCGGACAGGAAAAATCTGTCGCAAAAAAACTCTTCCAGTTTCACGGCGTGCGTACTCCTATCTTTGCCACCTCTTATAAAGGAATGCTTGATCACTCGCATGACATTGGCTTCCCTCTCATCGTGAAGCCCATCGCGGAAGACGGGTCCATCGGCATCGACGGCAACTCCGTGGTGGAGAGCGTGAAGGAATTAATGGAGCGCATCCATTACATCCATGAGGAATTCGATTCGCCCGCGCTCATCGAAGAATACATTGATGGACGCGAGATATATGCCGGCGTTCTTGGCAATACAACCCCGGAAGTTCTACCGCTTATCGAACTCGATCTTTCGAAGCTCCCCGCCGGCACGCCTCGCGTCGCCTGCCAAGACGTGAAGTTCGACCGCGAGACCGAAGCATACAAGCTCACGAAGTCCACTCCCGTCGAAGATCTCGACGAAGAGACCGTAGAGAAACTGAGCGAAACTGCGCGCCAGGCGTTTCTCGCACTCAAGTTCCGTGACTATGCCCGTGTCGATATGCGCCTCAACAACAAGAATGAGGTGTACGTCATAGAGGCGAATCCCAACCCATGGCTCGCAAGCTCACAGGAATTCGCCATGGCGGCAAAGAAGTCCGGCCGTACCTACACACAGCTGATCGGCGAGATTGTCGATATGGCCTGGGCTCGCGCGCAGCGGTAAACATCCCACAACTCGGACGCTAGACTCGCGTAAATCTGTGTGCTATTCTAGGCGAATAAAAGGCGATACTAGCCATGCCTTCCCCAAAGAACCCTCTCTCACTTTTTGGCTCTTCGGAGCCGCAGCGTCTAGTCGGGATCGCTCGCCTCGCCGCGCTCGGCGAATCCATTGAAGAAGGTCACAATGTCGAGTACTTCACCATTCCGGTGAAGTCCCTGCTCAACAAATGCTCGGCCGGCGACCGCATGCCCTTCGATTGGACCATCAACCCATATCGCGGATGCGAATTCGCCTGCAAGTATTGCTACGCTCGCTACACGCATGAGTTCATGGAGATGCATGACGGCCTGGACTTCGAACGCAAGATCTACGCCAAGCAGCAGAGTGCATGGCTGTTGCGCCAGGACTTGCGCAAGGTGAAGCCGGGACAAGAGATAGCCATTGGCACGGCGACTGATCCCTACCAACCAGCGGAGCGCCGGTATGAGATCACGCGTTCGGTGATGGAAGAGCTCAGTGTACACAGCGGGCTGTCGATCGGCTTGGTCACGAAGTCACAACTTGTCTTGCGCGACGTCGACGTGCTGAAAAAGATCGCCGAGCGCAACCGCCTCATCATTCATCTGACGGTCACAACAATGAACATAGAACTCGCGCGAAAGCTGGAACCCCGCGCGCCGCGCCCTGACCTTCGCATGGATGCAGTGAAGAAGTTGAACGAGAGCGGGATCCGCGCTGCGGTCATCTGCGCGCCTGTACTACCCGGAATAACAGACGCGCCCGCCGACCTCGACAAAGTAGTACGTGCTGCGAAAAAGGCAGGCGCGGCTTACATCTTCACTAATCCGCTGTTCTTGAAGCCGTGTTCTGCGAAAGTGTTTCTACCTTTCGTGAAAGAACACTTCCCTTACCTCTATGACAGCTATCAGGTGCGCTACAAAGATGGCGCATTTGTTTCGCCGGCCTATCGCAAACGCCTCACCTTAGTGATGGACAAGCTATGCCACAAACACGGCATGCCCGACGGAGCCGAGCGCAGAAAGAAACGCGCCATGCCGGTACGAGAGCTTCCCGGCGAACAGATCAAATTGTTCGGATGAATCAACTCTCGCAGGAATTAAGCTGCGCGGCGAACGTGCTTGTGAATGTAAGCTGCGGCAATTTTCAAGTCGGCAATGAACTTTCGCATCTCTTCATGCCGGGCATCATCGTCCGGCGCGCGCAGGATCGCGGAAGGATGGACAGTCGCCACCATTACCGGACCATCAGAAGAAGGAATGATTTCTCCCCGCTGTTTGGTCACGCGAAATGTTCGGCCCAGCACCGACTGTGCCGCAGTCGCACCTAGAAGCACAATGACTTGCGGCTTGAGCGTTTTCACTTCCGCATCGAACCACGGACGGCACGCCGCAATCTCCATCGCATTCGGCTTTTTATGGAGTCGACGCTTGCCACGCGGTTCCCACTTGAAGTGCTTCACGATATTGGTAACGTAAGTTTCAGTTCGATCGATTCCCGCAGCCTCGAGCGCAGTATCCAGAATTTTTCCCGAAGGTCCGACGAACGGTTTGCCTTGCAAGTCTTCTTTGTCGCCTGGCTGCTCTCCGACCAAGATCACTCGCGCGTGCGACGAACCTTCGCCGAACACGGTTTGCGTCCCACATTTATATAGGTCGCAAGCGGTGCAGCCTTTCGCCGCTTCGCGCAAAACAGTCAATGACGATCGCGCTGGTATAAACTCTTCCGCGGTGCGAGCCGGTTTCGCCATACTGGTTTCGATGCACGCATCTCACTTCGCGAGGCCAAATGAAGTCTCATACTGAGTACCTCACTTTCAATACAAAGAA
>JAICLA010000292.1 GCA_025927695.1 Terriglobales bacterium
CCATTGCGCATGCGTAAAGTCGGAATGTTTCCGAGCAGCAACTGTTGTGCGTCGCGGCGATACCCTTCGTAGTCGACAAAGAAAAATGTGCGGTCCTTGCCGTGATAGAGCTTTGGAACCACAACGGGCCCACCCAGGGAGCCGCCAAACTGGTTCAGGCGGAACGTCGGAAACGCAGTGCCCACCGGATTGAAGAAGTTCCGTGCGTCCATCGCGGAATTGCGCAGGTATTCGAACAGACTGCCGTGAAGCTGATTGGTTCCCGATTTAGTGATGACATCCACCACTGCGCCGGAATTGCGTCCGATATCTGCGCTATAGAGGTTGGTCTGGATCTTGAACTCGCGTACTGCTTCGACAGCGGGGCGCAAGACAATGGAAAGCGTCAGGCGTTCGTTATCATCTACCCCGTCGTAAAGGAAATTGTTGGAGCCCTCGCGATTGCCATTGGCGAAAATCTCCGTTCCCGGGCGCCGGTCATCGGGACGCGTGCCGCTCATGATCGTGCCGCTTGCCGAATAGCCTACACCGTTTACGCCCGGACTCAATGTCGCGAGCTGGATGAAGTTGCGCCCGTTTAAAGGCAGCTCGTTGGTCAGCCGTTGACTGACCACGGATCCCATGGACGATGATTCCGTTTCGAGTAGCGGCGCCTGCCCCGTCACCTGTTCGACCTGCGAGACGTCGCCGACTTGAACTGTGAGGTTCACCTGTGCCTGCTGGTTGATCTGCAGCGAGATGCCAGTCTGTTGCAGCTTTTTGAAGCCGGGTGCCTCTACTTCAATCCGGTAATCGCCCGGCGGGAGCAGCGTCAGTACGTACGTGCCGCTCGCCGAAGTAACCGTTTCGTGAGGCTGGTTTGTGGCGGTCGCAATCGCGGTCACCTTCGCGTTGGGGATTGCTGCGCCTGTGGGATCAAGAACGGAACCGCTCAACTCGGCCGTCGCAACCTGCGCACCTGCGGGCGCCAAGGACAGAAGTCCCCAAAGGCAGATGGAAAGAAATTTTCTCATTAGAACTCCTGATCTCGAACTCGTCTACCAGTCCACCACTGAGTCGTCTTCGGGGTCGTAGGATTCCTGGTTACGCCAATCGTGTCCGATCTTGTCTGCCATGGCCTGCTCATCCAACTCGATGCCGAGGCCTGGGCCTTTCGGGACTTCCAGGAACCCTTCACGCACTTTGAAAGGCTGTTTGATGTAACCCTCGCCGAGCGACACTTGTTCCTGACAAAGGAAGTTTGGAATGCTGCAGGCCAGTTGCACGCCCGCAGCGAGTGAAATGGGCCCCAGCGGATTGTGTGGCGCTATGTCCGCGTAATAAGCCTCGGCCATGCCGGCGATCAGACGGACTTCAGTGATGCCGCCGGCGTGGCACATATCCGGCTGTAACACCGTCGCCGCTTTCTTCTCGAGCACTTCACGAAAGCCCCACTTGGTAAACACGCGTTCACCCGTGGCGATGGGCAAGTGAGTCCCACGCGCAATCTCTGCCATGACGTCGTGGTTTTGCGCCTGACAAGGCTCTTCGATGAACATCGGATAGTAAGGCTCATAGGCTTTGATCAGTAGCTTGGCCGTAGCTGGACTGATCGCGCCATGAAAGTCGATCGCGATGTCTACCTCTTTACCCATGGCCCGCCGCAGATCCGCGAACACTTCGGCCGCATGCTCCACGTCGCCTTCGGTGAAGATGTAGCGATTGCCGCGCGGTTTGCGCTTTGCCACGCCGGTCTTAAAGGCGGTGAACCCCTGGCCTTGCAGCTTTTTCATCTGGTCGGTCTGGCTCGCGTGAGCGTAGACGCGAACGCGATCGCGCGTTGGGCCGCCCAGCAACTCGTAAACGGGCACCCCAAGCGCTTTGCCCTTGATGTCCCACAACGCCTGGTCGATACCGCTCAAAGCGCTCGTGAGAATCGGGCCGCCGCGATAAAAAGCGTGGCGGTAAATGGCTTGCCAATGTTTTTCAACCGGCCGTGGATCTTTGCCAACGAGATATGGCTCGATTTCTTTGACGGCCTCTGCGCACGTCAACGCGCGCCCTTCGGTGATTGGTTCGCCCAGACCGACGATCCCCGCATTGGTATGGATTTTCAGGAAGAGCCAACGCGGCTTCACCAGGATCGTTTCAAGCTTGGTGATTTTGAGATTGTCTTTGGCAGGAACCGGCGCATTCCGGTCCCGCTGCTCCTGCGCAGCAACGGCCTCCGCTGACAGCGCACTCAGTCCGACAGCGGACGAAGCAGCCGCGAATGCATCGCGGCGACGCAAAGATGATTGGAACAATGACAATGTAAACGACTCCTTGACCTTAGGTGCAACGGCCTGCAGCTAATATAGCGTTTACGTCAAAATTCGTGCGAGTGGCGGACGCGAAGGGCTTTAACGTGTAGCAGGAGCTCAGCAGTGAAGATCTCGCGGTGGCGAATCCAGCGCCCCGGATAGGGCAGATCTAACACTGGCCCGTGCCAGTCAGATTTTTGCACCGCCCGTTCGACACTGTCCCGGATGGACCGCACGAGAGAGATGATCATCTCGGGCTGTAGCCGCCTGATGTTTCGGCTCAGCGACTCTTCACCTCCGATGCAAGCGGCGCGTCTTGCCCTTGGCTCCAGCTGATCTACTGGTTCGGGGCAGAGGTCGATCAGATAGCAGCCATACTCCCGAAATCTGACGAGAAACATGTCGTCGCTCACCGACCGGTCCGCCGCTTGGAAGACATCACGAATCGCGTGGTACAGACCGGAGTTGCCGGAATAGAAGAACCTGCCGGATGCTGGGGGAGACTCGCCAATAAACAACATGCTGACGCGCTCCGGAAGGAATGAGCGCCGTAGGGCTTCGCGTTCGTTCCCGAAGGATGAAGGCTGCGCTTGCACTACCATGCGGCAAGCTACCTTCGTAGCCTCAGGGCAGTCCAGCGCGCCATAACCGCCGAGTAATCCGCCAGTTGCTTCCTGCATGCTGCGAGCTGAGTTTGAGTCGGCGGTAGCTCTGAGCCTTGCATTCCCATGACAGAGGTAATAAGGCGGCCACTGATGTTCGTCAGCGTTGC
>JAICLA010000239.1 GCA_025927695.1 Terriglobales bacterium
CGGAAGATGGAAGCTTCAGCGCACACTTTGAGCACTGCATCGCGATCACGAAAGACGGGCCGGTTGTGCTTACAGCGGAATAGGTTTTAGCAAGAAAGTTTCTAGTTTCTCGTTTCTAGTTTCTAGAAAAACCTTCCGGGGCTAAAGCCCGGGAAAACAGTTGGTGAAATCGCAACGCGGGGCTGAAGCCGCCGCTCCCCCACGTTATTTGTAGTGGCTTACGTTGCTGGCTTCGCCGATCTTCACGCCCTTTTGCACTTCTTTCACCTTCGGCTTGCCGTATTTGAATGGTATTTTCACGCTGTTGTCCAGATACAAGCCTTCGGTCACGGTCTCTGGAGTGGGGAAGGGCGATGCGTCGGCGATGTCGCGGTCGCGGTCGATCTGCGCCTGCACATCAGCGATCAGGTCCTTATTCTCTGCTTCCGTGAGCCAGCCGCGATCGAGCAGATAACGCTCCATGCGCGTGTTGCAATCGCGCTTCTTCCAGTAGTCGAAATATTCTTTCGGGACGTACGCGGCGGCGTCATGCATGGCGTGTCCGCGCATGCGCATCATCTTGGCCTCGATCAGCGTGGCGCCTTCACCTTTATATGCGCGCTGCGCGGCTTCGTAAGTCACGTCATAGACCTGGTTGGGATCGGTGCCGTCCACGATGACGCCGGGTACGCCGTATCCGATGCTGCGGTCTGCCAGGTCTTTGCAGGCGAACTGCAACTCGACCGGAGTGGAATACGCCCAGAGGTTGTGCTCCATAATAAGGATGACGCCGAGCTTCTGCACCGCGGCAAAGTTGAAGCCTTCATACGATGGTCCGGTGGATTGGCCGCCGTCGCCGACGAAGGTGAGGCACGCGATGTTCTTGCCTTGCAGGCGTGCACCGAGCGCGAGGCCCGCCATGACTGGAATACTGTCACCCAAGTGCGAGATGGGCGCGACCACGTTCTTATCTTTCACGTCGCCATAGTGCGATCCGGAGTCGCGGCCTTTTGTAGGCGCGCCGGCCTTGGCCATGTACTGCATCATGGTGTCAGCCGGGGTGAATCCGCGGACGAGCATCGCGCCCTGATTGCGGATCATGGGCCCGACCCAATCTTCTTTTTTCAACGCGAAGGCGGAAGCGCAGGAACAACCTTCCTGCCCCAGACCGAGATACACGCCGCCGATGACCTTCTGCTGTTTGAACAGGTTCTCAAGCGCCTGCTCCATCTTGCGATTGAGCAGCATGTAGCGGTAGAGCTTGATCGACGTTTCTTTGGTGAGATATTTCGATTCGCAGAGCGATGGCGCGGGCGCGGAGAAGTCACCCTTCACGGTGTAGTGCAGCTTGCCGTCGGTCCACTCTTCAATAGTGTGGTAGTTGGGGACTTCAAGGCGATAGTCAGGAATGCCGTGCGGATTCTTGCGCTGCGGCGCGACGGGCGTAAAACTTTTTTTGCCGGCTGCCGGCGCGGGGCCGTTGGAGGCGTTGCCGTTCTTTGATCCGGACTGGGCCGGTTGAGATGATTGCGCGGGCTTTTGCTCTGTCTTCTGTTTCATGGGAAACCTGTCCCCTGAGAGCGCTGGATGTACTGGATTATGAGGAGCTCTAAGGGCGAATAATAATTCTACTATGCGAAATGGATATCGTCATTGGGTGCGTGGCCGAGTTCTTCGCGTAGGCGCTTAAGGTTCTCGGGCTCGCGCAGGGGAGTGTCTTGATTTGGCGGATTGGTGGCGGAATCGCCAGTGTTCGCGCCGGTTTGCAGCAGGCTCTCGAGCGATTCGAGCCACAAGATCTGTACGCCGAAGACGTTACCAAAGTGCCGCGTGATGGCGTTGCATACGGCGTCTTGCGCGGGAGTCTTGTCAGCTCCGAGTTCCTGTTCCATGCTGGTGACGGGCTTGTCTGAGATGCCGCAAGGCACGATGAATTTGAATTGCTCAAGGTCAGTGGTGACGTTGAGCGCGAAGCCGTGTGAGGTGATGCCACGGGAGATGTGAACGCCGATGGCGGCGATCTTTCTTTCGTCGCCAGTGGACGTGCTCGAATCGCAGTCAGCCGAACCACCCTTGAAGTTCGTGTCCTGGGTGTTCTCTGTGCCCTCTGTGTTGAAAGGCTTTTGACTTTCAGCCCAAACACCCGTCAGCTTGCAGATGCGCTTCGTGCAAATGCCAAATTCCCCGCATACCCGGATCAGCACCTCTTCGATACGGCGTACAAATTCCACCGCGCCGATGCGCGGCGAGAATCCGCGCAGGTCGCAGATGGGATAGCCCACGATCTGTCCGGGGCCGTGGAAAGTGACGTCGCCACCGCGGTTGGTCTCGAAGATCTCGACACCGCGTTTCGCGAGAAGTTCCGGGGAGGCGATGATGTTGCGCCCTTGCGCGTTGCGTCCCAGGGTGATGACCGGTGGATGTTCGAGTAGCAGCAGGGTGTCCGCGATGCGGTTTTGTTTGCGTAGTTCGACGAGAGTTTGTTGAAGGCGCAGCGCCATGCCGTAATCGACAGTGCCGAGTTGGAGGACCTGGAGTAGTTGCATTACCTACCTCGCCCGATTTCCGGCACAGAAAGTTGTTTGCAGATTTTCTTCGCTAAGAGGTCAGCAATCTCAGTGTGACGCGGCACTGCCGTAACCTGACCACTCTGTGGGTTCGTCCACAAGGAGTGCGAGCCACCTTCGCGTTTCAGATAACAGCCGTGAACCCGAAGGTGTCGCAAGAGTTCCTCTCGTTTCAATGCACAATCACCAAATCGTGGATCGCGTTTTGCGGGGCGCCGCGTCTCGCATCTTCTCTGCAGTCTTCAAGAATAAGCTTGATCGCTTGAGCAAGACTTTCGCGACATTCTTCGAGAGTCTGTCCCTGACCATTGGCGCCCGGAATTTCAGGACAGTAGGAAACGTACCAGTCGCCGTCTTTCTCGATAATGGCGGTAAATTCGTTGTTCATAGCGTTATCTTACCCCCCTTACACGTTGATGGGCATGCCGTTCACGCTGGCGAAGCCGTCCAGCAACGCCTCGTACAACGTCGGATGCGCGTGGATAGTGAACATCATCTCTTCCACGGTGGCTTCCATGTCCATGGCGGTCACAGCTTCTGAGATCAGTTCAGTCGCTTTTGGACCGATGATGTGTACGCCGAGAATCTCGCCATACTTTGCGTCGGCCACGACTTTTACGAAGCCGTCATGGCTGTCAACGATCGTGGCTTTAGAATTACCGACGAAGGGGAACTTGCCGACCTTCACTTGCAGGCCCGCAGCTTTGGCGGCGGCTTCCGTCATGCCTACGCTGCCGATCTCCGGCTCAGTGTAGGTGCATCCCGGAACGCGGCCCTTCTTCACCGGGCGTGCATACTTGCCCGCCAGCTTCGCCGCCACGACCATGCCCTCCATGGAACCGGCGTGCGCCAGTTGCGGCAGGCCAGCGACGATGTCACCAATGGCGTAGACGCCGGGCTCGGCGGTCTCCATCCACTCGTTCACTTGGACGAACCCGCGGTCGAGCTTCACTTTCGTTTTCTCTACGCCAACGTTGTCCGTGCGCGGCAGGCGGCCAATGGCGATCAGCACCTTCTCGGCTTCGACTTTTGTCGATTTGCCGTCTGCGGTGTAGGTCACGGCAACGCCGTCTTTCGTCTTCTCGACCTTTTCGGTCTTCGCCGACGTCACAACGTTGATGCCGCGCTTCTTGAACTGCCGCAGCAACTCTTTCGAGACATCTTCATCTTCCACCGGCACGATGCGGTCGAGCATCTCGATCAGCGTCACTTCCGAACCGAATGACTTGTACAGCGACGCAAACTCCGAGCCCACCGCGCCTGATCCGATGATCACCAGCGACTTAGGTATCGCGTTCAGGCTGAGGATCTCAATGTTGGTAAGGATGCGCGTGTCCGGTTCCAGCCCGGGCAGCATGCGCGCCTCAGATCCCGTGGCCAGGATCACCGCCTTGGCCTTCACGTAATTGAATTCGCCCGCCGCGCCGCCGCCGCCCTCGGTCAAAACTTCAATGGTGTGCACGCCATCTTTCGCTGCGCCGGTCAAACGCCCGTAGCCTTCAATAGTGTTGACCTTGTTCTTGCGCATCAGGAACTCAAGTCCCTTGGTGTGCTTGGTCACGATCTTGTTCTTGCGGTCTTGAATGGCCTTCCAGTTGA
>JAICLA010000238.1 GCA_025927695.1 Terriglobales bacterium
CATGATGCGCGAGACGATGCGGTCAGGGTGGAAGGGCTCGAGCGCGTCATACTTTTCGCCGACGCCCATGAATTTGATGGGCTGTCCGGTGACGTTGCGGATGGAGAGCGCCGCGCCGCCGCGGGCGTCGCCATCCATCTTTGTGAGAACTACGCCGGTGAGTTGGAGCTTTTTGTGGAACTCGTCTGCGGAGTTGACGGCGTCCTGGCCGGTCATTGCGTCGGCGACGAACAGGATCTCTTGCGGGTTGAGCAGCTTCTTGAGCGACTGCATCTCGTCCATGAGCTGATCGTCGATGTGCAGGCGTCCGGCGGTGTCAACGATGAGGACGTCGCAGCCGGAGTTGACGGCGTCACGGCGGGCTTCTTTTGCGAGGCGTTCGACTAGCGCGGTGCTGGCTTCTTCCTCAACCTTACCTTCGTAGATATTGGCCTTGATAGCGTCGGCGACGACCTTCAGTTGCTGGCGCGCGGCAGGACGATAGACGTCAACGGAGACAAGCATGGGGCGGTGTCCGCCCTTTTTCAGCCACGCGGCGAGCTTGCCGGAGGTGGTGGTCTTTCCGGAACCTTGCAGCCCGGCCATGAGGACGACGGTGGGCGGCTGCGACGCGAACTTGAGCTTGGCGGTATCTTTGCCGAGGATGGCGACCATTTCGTCGCGCATGATCTTTACGACTTGCTCGGTGGGCGAGAGCGCGGTCATGACTTCCTTGCCGAGGGCCTTCTCGCGGATGTGCTCAATCAGTTCTTTGACGACTTTGAAGTTGACGTCGGCTTCGAGCAGCGCCATGCGGATCTCTTTGAGCGCTTCGCCGATGTTCTCTTCGGTGATGATGCCTTGGCCGCGCAGGTTCTTGAACGCGCGCTGCAGCTTATCTGAAAGGTTCTCAAACATGAGTGGATGATGCTCCCGAAAGGGCTATTTTATCAGGGTGCGAGAGTGGGTGAGTCTTGGTGGGTAGTTCTTATTTGACGCAGACTGCTAACAGATTTTGAGAAAGGATAAGGTCGCGGCCCGAATCACCTGTTTCGACGGCATTGATAAATCGATACTTGGTCCTGATCAACGCCCATAGAGCTGCGCGAATGGAACTGGTCAGTCCATGTGAAATGGGTCTGTCTTCATAACAACGGATGGAACTAAAGCCACATGCCAATGCGATCTGACGAATGCTTTTGTGAGTGAACGCCACCTGATGTGTGAAGTCGCCGAAGAAGATCTTTCCGGAGAAGATGGCCTCCCCGTTGGGAACATGCAGGAGGAGCGTTCCCCCTGGACGTAGCGCACGATGAGCTTGGTCGAGAAAAGTAAAAGCCTCATCCTTGGTGAAGTGTTCAAGCACATCAATCGCCGCGATCGCGTCATAGGTAGCCGACTTTGAACCGGCGAGTGTTTCGAGAAGATCACCTTGCACTACACAACTCAGTCCGAGTTCCTTCGCCACGCGAACCTGTTCCGGGGAGGCATCGATGCCCGTCAGGTTCGAATATCCGTTTTCAGCCAATGCGAACAGCAGCGGGCCGTAGCCGCATCCCACATCGAGAATCTTTGCCTCGTGATCTTTAGGAAAGTGATCTTGTACAAGTTTTCTGTAGTAGGGCATGCCGCTTGCCAACGCCCGACGTAGAGAACCGGTGTCAGCGCCCATCTGTTGTGTGACATAACGCTGGTAAAGCCTTGACCGATAGTCAGATGATCTCTCGTTCCGTTCTGGAAGGGTACTCATCGTGATAGGAGGGTACACCAGGGGATGATTGCTTCCTAGTTTCCCATTTGAGACGGGTTAGGAAGAGGCAAATTCGATATATGATGGCGCAAATGGTGCAAAAGCAATGAGACTGAAGACGCGTCGCCTATTCACGGCGCCAACAGCGGAGAGCTCTGGATATGACGCGAGGCGCGCGACTAAGCTCTGGCTGCGCCATCTCATCGCCGCATCTGTTCCCGGCATATTGTTTCTGGCTGACTTGCCACCCTGGTGGACCCTTGGGATCGGCGGTTGCGTGATGGCTTTGACATATCTTTCCATCGGTCATGCGGAGAGTAAATTTCAGCAGTTCTGGCTGTCACCGCTGTCATACTTTTTCTTTTGGTATTCAGTGGGCTACGGGTTCTCCGCGGTCTACGCCGCCAGCGAAGCGTACGACACGGGACACCTCACATTAGTCACACAGATCGTGAGCGGCCCCGATCTGGCAGCCGGTTATCTGATTTCCATATGTGGCGCACTTGCATTGCACGGAGGATATCTCTGGATAAGAACCCGGCGCTCGAAGAAAGATCAGACCACACCATCCAAGGGAGAAGAGCGTTCCCCATTTTTATTATGGGGAGTCGTGATGGTACTTGGCATTGTGAGCCTGATGCGCCCCCAATACTTTGATTCGATCGGTGTCGCCCGCGCGATCATGCAACTGGCACCGTTCGGAGTGATGCTCTCCTACTGTTCGCTGCCGAGACAATATTTTCGCTTGAATGAAGGGATGTACTTATTCTGGTTCCTGCTAGGCAACGGAGTGTTGATAGTTGCGGCGTTCTACGATGGGTCAAAGTATTTTTCCATGCTGGCGTTCCTGCCTTCACTTTCAGCGCTGCTTGTGCGCCAGCGATGGCGTAAGGCATTGCCGTTTGTTTTTGCGATCGGCGTCCTTCTTTACTTGTTCGTTGTAGCGCCTGTGCTGATGCGGTCACGAGGGATAACCGGAGTAGATTCGCAACTGCAAAAGCTGAAGATCGGCGCAGAAGAGACGATATTGTCTTTTCGAGAGGATACGTTTTTTGCTTTCCAAGAGGAGACCAACAAATTCCTTTATCGACAGTTCGAGTCTACAGCCACTGGCTTCATTGTGAGCGATGTTCGTGAACATGGGTTCAAGTATGGCGAGACGATGGCCAACCTGACCTATGCTTTTATTCCGCGACTGATTTGGCCCGATAAACCGATCGTGACACGAGGGAGCTGGTTCACTGCATATCTTGGCGGTTCCGGCAGCGAAGAGGAGTCCAAGACTTCGACCGGGATCTATTCCGCTGGTGAACTGTATTGGAATTTTGGAATCCCTGGCGTGATCGCCGGGATGTTCCTCATGGGTGTGATCTTCTCCTATATCGCGTCAGTAGTGGGAGATGGGCCTCAACAGCGAGTCATCCCCATGATCATATTCATGAATGTTATTGCGCGAATCGTGGAACAGGCGGCGGCGAGTGAAGTATTTGTATTGTTGATCTACCTGGGCCTTGTGGCAGCGGTCTACTCGTATTTTGAAAGTAGTATAGAAGCACGTCGCCGGAGTAAGTTGCCGTTCGCGCGTATGGCGCCGGGAAACTAGCTTCGCTAACCCGCTGCAAGACGAAGGTTTTACCTCTGACACTTCGGGCAATAGTGTGTGCCGCGCCCGCCTACAATGATGCGTTTGATGGGCGTACGGCAGACGTAGCAGTAGGCGTTGGTGCGTCCGTAGACGCGATGTTGGAGTTGGAAGAAGCCTTCTTCGCCGCTGGCATCAACATAGTCGGAAACGGATGAGCCGCCGAAGGCGATGGCTTCTTTGAGCACGGTCTGTACTGCGGAATGCAGCTTGGCCAGTTCTACCTTTGTGAGGGAGCCGGCTTTGCGTCGGGGGCGCATGCTGGCGCGGAATAGGGATTCGTCGGCGTAAATGTTGCCTACGCCGTGAAGCAGCTTTTGATTCAGAAGCGCGGCTTTTATAGGTGTGTTGCGTTTGTGGAAGAGCTTGGAGAAATCTTCGAGCGAGATGGTGAGTGGCTCGGAACCTGGCCCGGTGAAGCCGGATGGGTTCTTTGTGTTTGCCGAGACGACGGAAAGGCGACCGAAGCGGCGCGGATCTACGAAGCGCAGCTCTCTTCCCGACGCGAGCTTTGCGATGGCGTGGGTGTGCTTGGCGATCTCCGAGTCGGGCTCGGCTATGAGCATGCGTCCTGACATGCCGAGATGGACGATCCATTGAGCGGTTTCTTTGCCGCGCGCAAGATCGAAGACGATGTGCTTGCCCACGCGGCGGACTTTCTTTATCTTTGCGCCGTCGAGGATGCGGACAATCTCTTTCGCGGGCGATTTTAGCGGCTCGGGCTTTTTGCCCAGCCAGACGGATTCGATGGTGTCTCCGGCTACGCGGGCGTTGAG
>JAICLA010000268.1 GCA_025927695.1 Terriglobales bacterium
ATGATCAACGAAATCAGCCTCGCGATGGTCGCCAACATCGGCCTGCGAACGCTCGCGAAGGTGATGCATACCTACGACACCCAGGCCGAAGCGATTCAGATGGCGGCCAAGGCCATCGTGGAAGGCGAGGGAGGTAATTGATTCCCGGATGATCGATCCCGACTGGGGCGGCGAAACCCCGCGCACCCTGGTGATTCGCGCCGACGGATCACGCATCGCCATCAGCGGTGAACTGACCGCGCAGCAACTCCGCGGCATCGCGCCGCGCTGAGCCGCCGCGGTACCGAGAGGAACCGGAAGCCGGAGGTGTCAGCGGCACCATCGTCAACAATCGCGACTTCGGCAACGAGGCCACACCTACAGCGCCAGCAAGCGCAACGATGGTCAGATGCGACTCACTGTGTGCTTCAAACCTGATGCTACGCACTATGGCTTCCAAGACCAATTTGATCGATATACCCGCAAGTTTTCACCAAGAAACGCCCATGCGCGACTCTCCCACATCAATTCATGATTTGTACCACCATATTTTGACGTTTCAAACATCGTGTTGAACACGGAAGCCGTTATGAAAGAGCAATAGGGCGACTCCCGCAAATCACTCAACTTTGCAGCCAAGTTTGGCGCTCTACCGATCCATATCAGATCATTCGACCCGCGAACGCCGCCTCGAACTGCAAGGACTTTCCCCGTATCTATACCCACACCGTGCGCAATCCTGAATGAAGCGCTTTTGACGGAGTCGTAGCCGGTTTCAAACTTTTCACGAATAAGCTTTACAGCCCAGTGAATTTGCAGTGCACACTTAGCTGCAGATGTATTCTTATGGTCACCATAGAATACGCCTAATACACGATCTCCATCGAAGCTTACGATCTTTCCATCGCAAGCAACAATTAGTTTTGAAGCACAATACAAGAATGATTTGAGTATCTTTGCTACGATTCTCCGATCCAGCTCCTTAGCCATCTTCGACGACGACGCGAGATCCGCGTAGAGAAATGTTGCGCTGAGTTCAACGGCACCGCCCAACAGCGCGACATCCTCGGTTTCGGGAACCCCGCGGCCGTCGCGCTTATCCCACAGAGTGGAAATGAAGATTTGAACATCTCGGGCGAGGTCGCTACGTAGCGCCATGTGCCACACCATACAGCTCGTATATTGTTATCGCCCACGGAAGCATACTGATCAACAGTGACGTAATACTTCGCTTTACCCACCTAAACTTGGACGATGCGATCTCGGCGTTGATATGGCATTGCTCGAGCAGATCGTTTGCAAATGCGGTAGCTTCGGTGGAGTGAGCCGCGGATGCGAATTCCTCAACGCTTCTCGAACGTATCCCTTCAAAGAAGATCATGGAACCATCTGTGCCCGATGTTCTCGGAAAGCATGCTAGCGCACAGAAAATGATGCTGAGGCACAAGAACAGCGTGGCCAGTGCGGCCGGCAGGCCTGCGGCGAGGTTCCACGCATTCGGCTTTGGAGCGAAAACGGCAAGTGAGCCAAGCATTGCCGTGGAAAGCGGTAGCACGAGTGAGAGTCGAGCGTCTGCGGAGGCAATCCAACCCAGTTGCTTGTCCAAAACGTACTGGAGATGTTCCGTCTCTACCACGAGGCCCCCTGTTTATGTGGCTAACGCTTGAGGCAACCGGCGCGAGCACGCGCAGCGGGTGAGCGGCCGGTTGACCGAATCGTTGGGCGCCATCGCGTCAATTGCCGAACAGGCTTTGGATTGTACGAAGAAGCCATGGGCGTTCTTGCTGTCGTAGCTTCCAATACACATTGAAGCCATTTGACAGAAGGAGCGACCACCGTTCCTTGCTCTTGAAATTCATCTTGCAGACGGTTGAATCGTGGTTTGTAAGATGCCCCGCGCCGCTCACGACCTGCGTGTTTAAGTCGATCGTGTAGACGGTCGTAGCGCACAAGCTCTCATCTGCAAAAACGATAACGTCCGTAGTCCACTTCTCGATGTCGAACGTTTGTCAATCTGTGCCAAGCAGTGTATTGCTGACGTATGCGGTGGACTCAATGCACTTGCTTTGGAGTCTGTAGCACTCGATTTTGGACGTTTGTATCGGGTTGGCGATGGAGTCATTCGTTAGGTCGGTACGCACCCAAGTTCCGGCCACGGTTACGAGGTCGGTGCCTCCGGATATGACATCCACCTGCGATGGCGGTGAAACAGGAACCTTGCTATCAACATACAAGTTGAGCAGAGCGATGACTCCGAAAGCGACGACTGCGAACGCAAAGCACGCGCAGAGCACCAAGAATATTCGCTTAGATATGTTGAGCTTGCCCCAAGGTAGCACCTCGCGAAAGCCAGCAGCCTGAGCTCGCGCGAAGTACAAAAGGATAACGCCTGCCAACCATATGAACGGGATCGGCACGAGAGCTAAAAACAATCCGTTAGCCGTGTAGTTGCCGTCTTTCAGCCACGTTTTTACGCTCTTGTCCCGTTTTTTCTCGCACTGCGCAGGGTTCGAATCGTGGGTGAGAAGTTGGTGGTCTGTGCACACCTTGTAGGTTAATGCACCGAACGACTGCGCAGACTCAAGCGCAGACTGGCGAGAGTAATGCCAAGCGCCCACGGCCCACGCGATGGAGATGAAGACACCCAAGATGATCCATGCCTTTGACCAGCTACGCTGAGACATATCTTCCCCCAGTATTCTGCAACTCTCACTCTGCCGCCCAACTACAAGTCCGCTTCAAAGTGGTGCATAACTCCACCATATAACAAGCCATGGCGCCGAGTCGCGCCTGCGCCAACTTCCCTGGATCAATCCTCGCGCCGCTCGCGGCGTCTATGCCCGCTACCTTATCCGGTGCTTTTCCCCATGCGGGCTGGCGTTCCGGCCATCCTCCCACCGGACGCGCTCGGCTGCAACCGCGGTGGTGTTGCCGCGTGGCGCGCGGCCCGGTTGCGGGCCTATTCCTGCAGCAGCACCGCGACGGGCAGATGCTCGAACAGGGGTGCTGGTGGCGACGGTTAGCCACCGAGCACGTCGGCGGAGCCATGCGTCATCGTCAGTAGGGCGCTTCCCAGGCTGGCCGCTACGCTCGCCGTTTCGCCGGCGCGCAGGATCGCGGCGACCACGATGCGCTGGTTGCCATGCACGCGCTCGAACGCGATTGCGCTGTCGGCAGGAACGTCGCCAAGTTCGAGGGGCGGTAATCGCCTTCGGCAAACAGTTGCGGATGCGCGGAGCGCAACGCCAGCAGTCGTCTCAATACGTGCCGAACTAAGGGGACGGAGGTAATTAAGGCATTGCCGAGTGACCGCAATGGGTCGACTGCCGCGCCACAGTCTTCCGTTTACTCCAAGATCGTCGAAAGTCTCGCCAGGACTTCTTCGACGACCACGGAAGGTACGCTTTCCAGCTTGCGAGCGTGCTTGGCGCCGAGGTCGATGGCCCGCGGCTGGTCGCAGCGGACTACCCCCCTCGTTTGTGTATCTGCGCCGGTGAGGGATACCGCGAATCCGGCCGTGCGCGCAAAGCTCCCACCGCTGGTGATGGGCAGTACGACCGGCGTTTTCGTCAGTTTGTTGAACGCTCCTGGCGAGATCACCAGCACGGGCCGCGTCCCGCGTTGTTCGTGACCCGAAGTCGGGTCAAGCGAGACGAGGTAGATATCGCCGC
>JAICLA010000289.1 GCA_025927695.1 Terriglobales bacterium
CTGGGCGACGATCTTGTCGGCGGCGCAGCTCACGTAATATGCGCCGCTGGCGCCGACTGTGCTGATTGAGGAGACGATGGGCTTTTTGTTCTTGTCTTTGCGATGCCGGTCGCTGATACGTTTCACCGCGGCGTACATTTCCTGTGAGGCTGCTGCGCCGCCGCCGGGCGAATTGATGCGCAGAATGATGGCCTTGATCGAGGAATCTTCGTCGTATTTCTTGAGCTGCTTGTTGAAGTCTTTGGAATCGAGGATGACGCCGTCGAGGTCCATGACGGCGATCTTGTCGCCGAAGCCGCCGGCGAAGTCGCCGCTGCTGTTGCGGTCAGACTTCACCGCGAAATACACCAGCAGAAAAACAGCCATCACGAAGATGAAGAAAGCGCCGCCGCCAATGACGATCCAAAGACCGGCATTACTTTTTTTCTGTTGATAGGGCGGAGGAGGGGTCGGATAAGCAGTCGCCGCAGTCATGGTAGGTGACTGCGGCGCCGGAGGAACAGGAGGTGTTACCGGTACTTCAGGGTCCATTAGCGGTCCTTGTTATTTTTTCTGCAGTTCGGCCAGAGCTTTCAAAACATCTTCACTGTGCGGGTTCGGATCAACCTTCTCAAACACTTTCACGATCTTGCCATCCGGATCGATGATGAACGTGTTGCGCGTGGCCATCTTCAATTCCGGATGCTTGTCAGTCGCCGGATACGTGCTCAAAGAACCATACGTCTGAGAGACCTGCGTAGACTCATCGGACAGTGTCTTAAAGTGCAGGCCTTCCTTTTCGCAGAACAGTTTTTGCGAACGGTCGCCGGTGGTGGCCGGGTCCACACTTACGCCGAGAATGACGGCGTTGGCGGCGGTGTATTTGTCGAGGTCGCGCTGGAAGTTGTGGGCTTCAATGGTGCATCCGCCGGTGAAGTTGCGGGGATAGAAATACAGCACAACCCATTTGCCTTTGTAATCCTTAAGGCTGATCTGGTTACCTTCGCCGGAGGTAAGGGTGAATTCAGGAGCTTTGTCGCCCACTTTAGGCATGTCTGCCGCGAAGACCGCGGTGGATGCGGCTACGAACATTGCGAGTAGTAAGGTGAGAAAACGTTTCATGGCTGGGGAGATCCTCTCGAGTGATTGATTTTGGGCCCGGTTGCCAGAGTTTTGGATTGCAAGATATTGAAGGCGATTCAATATATGTAAAAGGCTACTCGTCTGCTGCCAAAACCGCAACAAACGCGCTAGGCCGAATCAGCCTGCAACAATGGCTATTCCAGCGGCGTCCGCCGCCGCGATGACTTCATCGCCACCGAGCAGCAGGCATTTTCCCGCGTCGAGGGCGAGGCAGGTGGCCCGTGCGGCGCGCATAGTTTCAATCGTCTTAATGCCGACTATGGGCACATCAAAGCGCATGTCCTGCTTGGGCTTGGCGACTTTCACTACAGTGACGCCGCGCTCGGTGGCGGAGTCCTCCGCGAGGGTTTCCTTGAGGATCTCGCCCGCGCGCAGGATGGTCGCGTCAGTGCCTTCCATGGCTTCTACGGCGACGCAGGCTGCTCCCGCAATGACGACGGTCTGGCCAATGTCATGCGCGGCGAGATTGCGCGCGACCTCGCGCCCGTAAGCGATGTTGGTCTTCTCTTGTTCTGAAGGTGCACGGCGCGTGAGCACGCCGGGTTTCGCGAGCATCGGCTCAAGAAACGCTGTGGAATGGATGAGCGTGATGCCCTCGTCTTCGAGAACTTTGGCCACTGCGCCGATCAGCGAATCCGTATTGCGCGTGCCCAGTTGCATGAGCAGTTTGGCCAGCTTCCAGTCCGGGCGGATGCTGGAGAAAATCTGCTTGTGCTTCACCTGACCGGCCATTACGGCTTGGGTCACGCCTTCGCGCTTGAAAGTGTCGATAAGCTTTGAGAGCTCGCCAAGCGACAGCCAATGCACTGACTTCGCGCCCCGCTGCTCGATCTCAGGGAATGTCTCTTCCTTGATCGCCGCTACGATGACTTCAGTGCCTTGAGCGCGGGCGGCGTCTAGCAGGAGCAGCGGGAAGTTTCCGTTGCCGGCGATGAGGCCGAGACGCGCAATCCCTTTGGGCGGGCTGGACATGCCGGACTATTGTAATGCGGTGCCGAGGATTCACTGCGAAGGAGTGCGCATTTACACTCGATAGGCCATGCGAATCGTCCGCAGCCTATTCCGATTGCTCATCACGCTGTGGACCGCCTTCGAATACTGCGTGCGCTACTTCCTGCTGAGCGTAAGCCACGGATTTTGCCACACTCGCGCGCAACGCGCGGCTTGGCTGCATCGTTGCTGCAAAGCGGCTCTGCGGCGGTTGTCGATCGAGATAAGCGTTGTTGGCACCGCGCCCACACATGGTCTCATCACCGCAAATCACCTCAGTTACCTTGACATCATGGTGCTCAGCGCCATCTGCGAATGTTCATACGTGGCCAAGACGGAAGTGCGCCATTGGCCCGTCTTCGGCTGGATGGCGACTATGGCGGGCACCGTTTACGTTGACCGCGAGCGGCCGATGGCCACTGCTGAAGTGAATGACCAACTCGCTGCCGCTTTGCGTGGTGGTCAGTTGGTAGTCATGTTCCCGGAGAGCACCAGCACCGACGGCAGCCAGGTCTTGCCCTTCCGCTCCTCACTGTTCGCCGCGGCGGTGAGTGAGCAGCAGCAGATTACGCCGGCATATCTTCACTATGAAGCTGAAGGGGGCGACGTGAAACAAGACGTTTGTTATTGGGGAGAGATGACCTTCTTCCCGCATCTGCTCCGTGCGCTCGGACTGCCGCATCTGCACGCGACTGTCAGCTTCGGCGAGCCCGCGACGGGATTCACCGACCGCAAACAAGCTGCAAAAGACATGTACGAACGCGTAGTGGAATTGTCGCGCCGTTGATGGCCGCGCAGGCCTAGAATGTGTGCCAACAACTATGATCCGCTTTGAACAGGAAGTCTGCGCTGACCTGGCGCAGGCCGCGCAACTCGAGTGGCTAGAGATCAACGGCCTGGGCGGATTCGCGTCTTCAACCATTACCGGCATGAACACGCGCCGCTATCACGGGCTGCTCGTGGCGGCGGTCAATCCGCCATGCGGACGCGTGGTGCTGCTATCCAAGCTGGAAGA
>JAICLA010000234.1 GCA_025927695.1 Terriglobales bacterium
CATCGAACCCATCTCCGGCGAAGTCAGAATGGTGGAGCGCACGCCGGTTGTGGACAAAGGCCAAGTGATCGCCTACAAAGTCCGCGTGAGCCGTCCGTAAGTGAGAAAGGGAACCACTTTGAGAAAGTTCGTTGTGAGTATTGCAATGTCAGTCACGTTTGCCATGTGCGCCATCGCGCAATCCGCGCCGGCAGGCGAAACTCTCGATTCCGTCCTCACGCAGATGGACAAAGCCGCTGCCAACTTCAAATCCGCACAAGCAGATTTCGAGTGGGACCAGTACCAGAAGATCGTGAATGACACTGACGTGCAAAAAGGCCACGTCGCCTTTCAGCATGAAAAAGAAACTCAGATGGCCGCGGAGATTACCGAGCCCGATCACAAGTATCTAGTCTTTGTGAACGGTAAGCTCAGCTTCTATCAGCCCAAGATCGAACAAGTCACTGAATATGACGCCGGCAAGAACCGTGCTGAGGTAGAGAGTTTCCTCGTGCTCGGTTTCGGCAGCCGCGGACACGACCTTGCAAAACAATTCACCGTGAAATATCTGGGACGCGAGACTGTGGACGGAGTGAAGACAGCGAAGCTTGAACTCACTCCCCTCGCGGCAAAAGTAAAAAGCATGTTCAGCAAGATAGTTCTCTGGATCGATACTGATCGTGACGTCTCCATCCAGCAGCAAGCATTCGAGCCGGGCGAAGATTACCGCTTGGCGAAATATTCCAATATCAAGCTGAATGCGCCACTCCCACCCGACACGTTCAAATTGAAGACCACCAGCAAGACCAAAGTAGTACATCCGCAGTAATCACTTACGCCTAGGCAAAAGTAATCTGCTCATAGGCAACGATTGCGGGTAATATCCCTTCTCATTAGCTGGTAATCCATGTCAAAGTTACTCACCATTCCCGTCATGCCGGATCCCGGCAAACGAAATGCCAAGCGCAAGAAGCCGCTGATCTCTGACGCGCGTTACCTTGATGGCCAAAAACTGATCGTGGAAGCCATTCGTTATCTCGCGCAGTCCGATCCGAAGGCAAATAAGGACGCAGTCAGCCTCCTGTCAGAACATTTCCGCACGCAGTTCAGGATGAGCGACCACCCGTAGAAACTCGCGCAAACACGCCAGCGCCCATCGCCAGCACCACAGGAAAACATTCCAGCACGTATCGTGGTTCAGGGTTCTCCATCGTCGACAAGAACACCGACCGCATCAAAATAAATCCAAGTAGCACCCAATAGATGCGTAAGTCGCGGAACATCACCAATCCCACAACTCCCGCACTCACCAACAACAGATTCAGTATGCCGTAGCCGACAGAGAACCACGACTCCGGCGGATCATCAAACGTCCACCAGCGCTGATCCACAGGCAGCATTTCTGTGCGCGGCCGTAGCCACATGTCTACAACGCGCCCGAGCGGCAAAACAAAGTAGTAGCGCAACGGCGCCCGTGCAATGCGTTCGCGCGCCAGTTCCGCGAATCCCGCATCCGTCGCGGGCGTGAGCATCAGCGTCTGATTAAATTCCGCGATCAGCTTTTCGGTGCGCTGTTTTTCGTCCGGACTATCGAACGCGCGCCGAGGCAGAAGAGTCACATCCACCGTGTCGCCAGGAGTTTCCGTTGAGATATTCCAGAACACATCCTCGACAGAAACGTACTCCACAAGCCACGTCTTGATCCAGCGATTGAATCCAACTGGGACATACTCATCCGGCGCATTGGCATAGCGCGGAGCCAGCGGCTGAAAGACATGGAACTCACGCCAATTGCGCAGCGACCACGGAACCAGCGGCGCCAATGCGATGACGGTCACGATCAAGCCAGCAACAAAAAACCGCCTTTTGTTTTCTGCAATGACCAACCGCGCCAGCAAATAAAACAAAATCACCGCCAGTAGGATCCCGCCGTCCGGACGCAGTACTATGCCCGCGGCCAACGCCAATCCGCATCCGCACCAAAGTCCGAGCGCGGGATCCGCCGCATCCGCGCCTCGCTCAGCCTTCGCACACAGCAACAACGCCGATCCGGCGAACAAGATCGCCAACGTCTCCGTCAGCGGCAACGCCACGTAGTTCGCGGTAAAAGGGCAGAGTGCCGCCACCGCAAACGCCCACCGCGCGGCGCGCTCGCGCTTCTCGCCAAAGTCAGCGAACAGTTCCAGCGCCAGCGCCGAGATCACCAAGCATCCACACAAGTCGATGAACGCCTGCAGCAGCAACACCGGACGCAATCCCTCAGCGCTGCCGCCTAGCGCGAAGATCACTGCAAGAAACGCCGGATATCCCGGCAAGCGAATCAATGTCGGCACCGGCACACCGTTCTCCGTCAGAGCATAGGTGCCATGATGCAGCCAGTTCTGCGCGATGTCCGCATAAAGAAGGGAATCGCCCGCATTGTGCGGATACACATATACAAACACCAGCCGAAGCGCCAGCCCCGCCAGCGCGAACGCAAGAAAAAAAACTCGATGTCTGCGGATCAGCTCACGCACGCCAACGAGTATAGACGCTGACAATGCAAGGATTGAGCGCGATTGACCTGCTTAACACCCCAGCTTACGATTGTTGCGGCTACCTGTTCATCATCCAATGACCTCGCAAAAGCCCGTGTTCTATGACCCCGAACGTAAGCGCTGGCGGCGCTTACGCGCATTGCTAGACGCTCTAGGCGTCTTCATCGGCATAGTGATCGTGGTCTTTGTCATCTCCACCGTTCGTGGTGAGAACCTGCCCAACATCCTTCTTCCTGAGCCGAACCGTGGCTATCACGCCATGAAGGATAAAGAAAAAGGTCCGCCGCGAGTCGTAGCAAAAAAAGCTCCCGCGAAGTCGAAGACTAAAAAGGCTGTGGCCAATGCCACCGTGGGCATCAATGGCGACGGTCCGCGCGCCGCTTTTTACGTCGAATGGGACGCCGGCAGCTATTCATCCCTGAAACAGTATTATCCGCAGATCGACTTGCTCTTTCCCGAATGGCTCCACGTGCTCACGCCAGACGGCAACATCCAGGGCGTGACTAGCGAGAACAAGCTCTTTGACGTGGTACAGAGCGGCAAAGTCCGCTCGCCAGACAACCGCAACATCATGCAGTTCCTCAAAGCGGCCAACGCGCAGACCGAAGTCATTCCCCTGGTCAACAACGTTCATCCGATTACCAATCAGTGGTTGGAAAACATCGGCACTTTCCTCAATGACGCCAATGCTCGCGCGCACTTCCGTGAACAAGCTGATCTGCTGATGTCGTCACAGGATTATCACGGCCTCTCCATCGACTTCGAAGAGATCCCTCTAGCCGCACAGCCGGGATTCAAGGCATTCGTGAACGAGATGTATTCGGACTTTCATCCCCGCGGGCTGAAGCTTTATCTCAACGTCCCCGTAGACGACAAAGACTTCGACTACAAATACCTCGCCGCGCACAGTGATGCACTCATTTTGATGGACTACGACCAACACCAGATCACCAGCGACGCTGGGCCCGTCGCTGGGCAAGACTGGTTCGCGCGCAATCTGCGCGTAGCCCTCAAAGACATTCCTAAAGATAAGGTCATGCTAGCGGTCGGCAACTACGGATACGATTGGAGCACCTCGCTCGGCAAGAAGAATAAGATCGTAAATGTTGACACGCTCTCCGCGCAGGAAGCGTGGCTGCACGCAAAAGAATCAGATGTGAGCGTCCAGTTCGATCCCGCGTCTTTGAACCCGCACTACTCCTTCATGGAGGAAGATAATCTCCGGCATGATGTCTGGTTTCTAGACGCAGTCTCCGCGTTGAACGAGATGCGTGCGGCTAATCAGCTCGGCATTGATAGTTTCGCGCTCTGGCGGCTGGGCTCTGAAGATCGCTCTCTGTGGGCCATCTGGGATTCGCCCAGCCTCGAAGAAGCGCCAGGAAAGCTGCGCGAGATGCTCCCTGGCTATGATGTTGACTTCGAAGGCAAAGGCGAAGTCATGCGCATTGAGCACACGCCCAGCAACGGCGAGCGCGAGGTCGGCGCAGTGGACCCCGCCACCGGTATGGTCACGAATGAGACCTTCAAGTCATTGCCAAATCCGTATCAACTTGCCGAATACGGATTCAAAGCCAAGCAAGTCGCCATCACCTTTGACGATGGCCCCGATCCCACGTGGACGCCCCTCATCCTCGACGAGCTGAAGAAAGCCGACGTCAAAGCCACGTTCTTCCTCATCGGCGTGCAAGCGGATAA
>JAICLA010000109.1 GCA_025927695.1 Terriglobales bacterium
CCTTCCGGCCCATTCACGCTCTCGCTGAAGAAGTAGCGCAGTTCAAAAACACCCTGCGGCGTATGCACATATTTGCTTGCAACCGCGCGGCTCACAGTGGAAGGATGGACACCGATCTCTTCTGCCACTTCCTTGATCATCATTGGCTTCAATTGATCGATGCCGCGCTCCAGGAAATCGCGCTGTCGGTCAATGATGCTATAGCAGACCTTCAAAATGGTCTGCTTACGCTGCTCAATATTCTTTATGAGTTGGATCGCCGATTTGTAGCGCTCTTTTACGTAATTGCGAACGTCTTTTTCAGCAGCTTCTTTGTGCAGAAGGCGCTTGTACGTGGGATTCAACCGCAACTGAGGAACGTCGTCCTCATTCATCATCACGAGCCATTCGTCGCCATGCTTCACGAAAGCTGCATCGGGCTCGATCAACTTGGCGTCCGTTTGGTTGTAACGCGCGCCGGGCTTCGGATCCAGTGTGCGGATGAAATCAAACGCTGCCATCACCGACTCGATTGGTTTACCGATGGCTTTGGAAATCTCTTTGTACTGCTTGTTCTGCAATGCACGAAGATGAGTGCCCACGATCGCGATGGCATCCGCCAATACTTCGCCGGTCCCGGTTGGTGCCGCATCATTTTTGGGCTTGGTCTGCAATTGCACGTGATATTGCAGTTGCAGCATCAGGCATTCGCGGAGGTCGTGTGCCGCCACGCCGATGGGATCCATGCCCTGCACCAGCGCAATCGCCTCTTTCATCGCTTCTACTGAAATGATCTTAGGCTGCGCTTCGGTCGACTTTCTTACCGGCTCGATCTGCAGGTGATGTACCGGCGTTTGCGCAGTGTGCGATGCAGATGGCTGCTCATTGCGCGAGACCACATGTAATGACTCGTGCTCTTGTTCCGCCTCCTCCTGCTCGTCTGACTCCGCTACTGCCAAGGCCGCAAAATGTTCTGCCGCAGCCGCTTGCTCAGCCCCGATCGTCGCTTCAGCATTCGCATTCAGGGCCGCAATCTCCAAGTCCACCATCAACCCGGAAGGAGCCGGCGCATCATCTTCTACCTTGCGCACCGCCAACCCGCGCAGCTCATCTTCACTCGCGGTGAGATAACCATCTTCATTCAAATTGCCAATGATCCGCTCCGCAGCTTCGTGCACTTCTTTGCTCACGCTGAGCGAACCAAGCTGCCACATCAGGTGGTCAGTAAGTGTCGTGGGACGCGAAAGGAAATTTTCAAATGAAGGTCGCTCCAGCGACTCAATATCAGAATGGGTACGGTAACCCGGGTCAAGATAATCGCGGAAGAAGGAACCGAAATCGATCTCTTCGAACGGATCATTCTTTTCGCCGGCCGTGACCTGATCGTCGGCCGCTTCCACGCGCTCATCCTTGTCTTCTTTGCGCGCAATCTCCTCGAGCGATACCGAAGACTCTTCGATCTCCTCCAGAACGGGGTTCTCCACGATCTCCGCCGTGATCATGTCCTTCAGTTCCAGTTTGTTGAGCGCAAGCACGCTCACCATCTGGACCAATCCGGGCGTCAAGATCTGTTTCTGCGACACGCGCAGATTTAATTTGTTCTGAAGTAGCGCCATTAGCTCCTAAAAATCTACAACCGATTTATGCGGCCAGCATTAAACTTCGGTTACAAAATTGCAGCAAATTACTACAGTCACTAGACAAGCGAAAAACTCTCACCCAGATAGACCCGCTTGACCTCAGGGTCATTGCCCAACTCGCTCGGCGTTCCTGAACGGAAGATCCTGCCTTCATTCATGATGTAAGCGCGATCGGTCACTCCCAGAGTCTCACGCACATTATGGTCGGTGATGAGTATCCCAATGCCGCTTGCCTTCAGATCAAAGATTATCTTCTGTAGGTCTAAGACCGCTATGGGGTCAATGCCCGAGAACGGCTCATCCAGCAAAATAAATGTCGGGGAAATGCACAGCGCCCGCGCGATCTCAACTCGCCGCCGCTCACCTCCTGACAGCGCATACCCTTGCGTCTTACGGATATGTCCCAGTCCCAACTGGTCCACCAGCGATTCAAGCTTCCTCTTTCGCTCATGGATGGAGGTCGATTGCGCCTCCAGCACCGCCATGATGTTCTCGTCCACACTCAGCTTGCGGAAGACCGAGGGTTCTTGCGGCAGATAGCTGATGCCGTAATTCCGTGCCCTCAGGTACATAGGGACGCCGGTGATATCCCGCTCATCGGCCAAAATGCTCCCCACATCGGGCGGCACCAGGCCCACGATCATGTAAAAACTAGTGGTCTTGCCGGCACCGTTGGGGCCCAGCAAACCCACCACTTCACCCTTATTTATGTGGAGGCTGACGCCGTTGACCACCCGTCTGCCACGATAAGATTTCCCAATCTCGTCGGTTGACAGGGTCTGCATCAGGGTTTTCGCTCGTCCTTGATCCTGGTTCGCGTCACAATGCGGGTATTTTCCCCGCTTCCAACCTGCACCCTATCATCGTGGGTATAGAAAGTCAACGAATCGCCCGTCAAATTGCCCCGTTCGGCATCAAAAATGCTAGGCGATTTTCCAGGTTCACCCGTCATCACGAACTTTCCCTCATCCGCCGTATACACCAACCTGCTCCCGGTGACCTTCCGCACAGGGTCTTGCTCCTCGATAACGATCTGTCCAACGGCCTCAATACGGTCTATCTGGCCGGCAGAGTCCTTTGGCTGCCCCGAGTTCCCCGATTGCCCCGCCCGCGACTTCAAAAAGATGTCGGCATGGTCGGCGACCATCGTCATCTCAGCCGTCTTCATCCGGATGCCACCCTCAAAGCGTGCCTTGCGGTCATTGTCCGAATAGACGAGCTTCCCCGCCACTACGCTGACAGGCGTGACTTTGCCCTTCTTGTCGGTTTGCACGAATGCTGTCTGCACTTGGTTCGCCGAAGCATTCGGACTCTCAGCCCTCAAGCTGCGTTGGTCCTTGTTGAACGAAATCTGCGGCGCCTCCACCACATTCGCGCCCTGCCACAACCGCGCCTTCCCCGAAAAAACCGCAATTCCCGACGTCTTACTCGCCGTCATCTTCTGAGACGTGGCATGTACCGGCTCGCTTCCAGAAAACATCGCTCCGGCGACATTGGGATTTTTTGTGGTCTTGGCCTGTGTGTAAGTAGCCTTCACTTCACCATCGGCATCCACATTGCCGCTCTTACGATTCATCCGCATCGAATCCGCCGACATCGCGAATCCTTGCGCCTTGTCTTCCATGCGCGGCGAACCACTCAGTGACAATTGGTCGGCCGCCATATCAAACATCGCTCGTTCGGCCGAAGCGTTCCTCTCCGCTTCGACATACTTAAAATCGCCACTCTGCGCCACACTCGCCACGCCGCCGCTCTTCGTATCGAATTTCACCAGCAAGTCATTACCGATCGTAATGCGGTCAGCGTTTCCCTCCGAAGACGAAGTCACCTTCGTATTCCCTATGCCATGCACCGATTCCAGCTTGTTCTTGGCGGAAGCTGACGATGCGAATTTCGCCTCAAACTTGTCTGCTGTTGCCACCGTATGTGCGGCTGTTTTCTGCGCGGTGGTAGTTTTGGAATCGAGCACGACTTCCGCCGCGCCACTCGTCACCGCGCGGTCTAACAGGTTCCCCGGCTTGAGGAAGAAATCGACTCCCGCGGAGTGCAGTTCGAATCCATCTTGTTGACCTTGCCCTCCTGAGTTTGACATCGTGACTGCCTGCGTCGCATGAACCTTCGTCAACTGCGTCTTCGGCCCGAACTCCAATTCAGCCCGCCCAGCCGACGCTCGCATGTCTCCCTTCGCGCCTTGCGAATCCATCTTTAGCGCGCCAGATAGCACAGCGCTCTTGAGATTGTTCGTTGCACCAAACGCAAGATCCGCTTGCGAAGCCTGCACAGAGGTCGTTCCACCATTTGCATCTTTCACGTGGCCGCTGACCGAATCAACCGCCATAGCCTTTTCAATCGTGTTGTCATCACGCAGCCGAATAGTCAACCGGCCCGCCGTCATCTTGCGCGGTTGCTGCGCATCTTCAAGATGCACGTCGCTCAAGATCGCCTCGCGCGGCGAATCAAAGATGTCGGCGTTCTTCGCCGTGATTGTCACGGCACCAGACTTCTTCTCCGCGGACGACGTCGGCACCGTGTGCAGTCTCACATCTGACTTCAAGTGAATGGTCATCAACTTCGAGTCGTAAGTCGCGCCTACCGCCGACCCGTTCCCCTGCGGCAACGCGAACTCGATCGTCTGGTCCGTGTCCGCTAATCCTGTCTTCTCATTGAATGACAATCCACTCGTCTTCAAATGCAGCGCACCCGGGGAAGCAGTTGTTGTCGCCGGATCATCCGGCGGCGCGCCCTTCGCTTGCAGATCGATCAGCACCTCCCCATCGGCCTTTACCTCACCGGTCTCGTGGTCGTAATCAAACTGCTTGCCGTAGATCTGGTCGTAGATGTCAGTCGCGGGATCGGCTGTTCCTTTCCCGTGGTTGTAGACAATGATGCGCGCATCCTTCAACTGCGCCTTCGAACCGCCCTTGAACTGCACAGCGCTCGCCGCCGAGAGGCTGAACAGCATGTGCCCGCCCTCCGATTTCGTTATCTTGAAACCGTTGGCAGACTGCTGGACATCCACCCCCAACTTCTCCGGGATCTTCTGTATCTCTGAATTCACCTTATGCCGCGCATAGCTATAGAAGCCGATCACCGCAATGACCAATACGGCGGCAACGGCGACGAACGCAATGCGTAGCGTCTTTGTGTTCAAAGGCATTCTTACGTTTGATTTTACGCGAGCAGAAAAGTTGACGAGGTTTTGGTATTGCTTTTCACCCCACAGATTTTCTTAGCTTCTGCGCGTTGGGCTTTTCGCTTTGGCTTTGGTTGGTTTTCGCTTTGCTCTCGCCGTCCAAAGATTTTCTTTGTGTCTTTGAGCTTTATGGTGGGTTTTTTCGGGTGCCTTTATTGCACGCGCGCCAGCACTAGCGTGACATCGTCCGGCTGCTCTGCCGAGCCGATCCAATCTTGCACCGCCTGGATGACGGCCTCAGAGATGCGTGCGAGCGGCAGCCGCCGATTCTCCCGCACCAGGTCGATCAACCGGTCTTCCCCGAACTCGCCGAATTCGTTCTCTGGCTCGGTCACACCGTCACTGAACGCGATGAAGATGTCCCCACGGCTGAGCTGCACCGTATCCTCTTCGTACGCCATCCCGTCGAACAGGCCGATCACCGTGCCACCTTCCGTCAAGCGATAGGTGCTGCCGTCGTTGCGCACGATAACAGGCGGCAGATGTCCGGCATTGCAATAGGTCAACGCCTGTGTGTGCGAGTCATAGACTCCCAGGAACATGGTTGCGTATTTTTCCGGTTGCGTGCTCTGGTAGAGGTGCCGATTCAGAAGTTCAAGCACCAAAGCCGGGGATTGCATTACTCCTGTCGCAGCCATATCCCGTCCACCCACGATCTCATCCGCAGAGTCGGCGGAGGCTCCCGCGTGCACCAATCCAGCCCGCTGTGGCATGCGGCCATATTCATACGCGCGCACCGCCGAATGCACAGTCGCCATCAACAGCGCCGCTGAGATCCCTTTACCACTGATGTCGCCCACCGCTATGGCGATTTGGTCGTCGCCGCTTGGAAGAAAGTCGTAATAGTCCCCACTCACCGTTCGCGCCGGACGGCAGACTCCATGCACTTCCAGCGCTGTGATCTCCACTGACTGTCGCGGGAACAACGTCTCCTGCACTTCCTGCGCGATGGCCAGCTCGTTCTCCAGCCGCTCTTTTTCCTTTTGCTCCTCGATCAGTTTCTCCAGGTTCTCTGACATGGAGTTGAACGCCGTCTGCAGGCTGGCAAGCTGGTCCGTGTTCTTCACTGCGATGCGGTGTTTCAGGTTGCCGCGATTGATCTCCTGCGTTGCCTTATACAGGTTTGAAACGGATAAAGTGATCGTCCGCGTAAGTCCCACTCCAAAGAACAGTGCCACTAACTCGATGATCCCCAGGAATACTGCGGTGATCATCAAGGCGATCAAGGCCGCGCTTGAGTACTGCCCCGTATTTTCAAATAGCCGGCTGGCTAACGAAGAGATACGGGTGGTGATGACCATACTGCTGCCTTCGTCCTGCCCGGTCAGCCAGTCTTTATATTGATTGAAAGACCAGAATGGCAGTTCCGGGTCCCAGTAGCTCGCCGACTTCGCCGGCACCGTGCCACCCACCGCGGCAGGCTCGGCTTGCAGTACGAATTGCGTGTCCGGTTGTGAGCTGTCGCTGAGGGTGATGGCATTTTTCTGCGTTTGCTTTTTCACCCGCCGCGAAGTATGGAACTTCACCTCGCCCAGGTTCTTCACCGCGCGGTCCAGCAATTCTTTCGTGACCGGCACGCTCATGATCACTGTCGCGCGATTCGGCCCCGACTGTTGCGTCGCCAACGTCCGGATGTACAACTTGTCCTGCTGCATCACCACGCCGCGGAAGGTATCTTCCTTCAGCCAGGTGGGCATAGGAAGATCCTGCGATACGTTTAGCGCTTTCCCGTTCCGCCACGTCGATTCTTCCAGCCCCGGGAATCGCTCTTTGAGATACCTCAGCTCGGCGTTATCCGGCGAATCCGGTGCTTCGGCCAACTTGCGCGCTTGTGTCTCGGCCGCCAGTCGTAGCGCATGCACTTCCGTATCTACCTGGACTTGCGCAAGTGAAGTCGCGTACTGGTTGGAGATCATGTAGCCCGCCACGCCCACCATCACCAGTATCAGCAGCACCGGTATCACGCCAATGAACACATACGTCACGATCAACCGGTTGCGTAATCGCCACAACAAGGCTTTGCGAATCCATCGCAGCAACAGCAACGTAGCGAAGATGCCGAAGATGTAGTCAAACGCTGACGCCCAGCCGCTTAAACCCTCGCTCGTCGGCGACAACAAAATGACCACAAGGCGCAGCACATGCAACACCAGCCATAGTCCGCCCACGTAGGCCGTGAGCTTCCCCAGCATCGTAGTCGGGCGCCAGGAAGGCAGCTTACGGCGGAGGAATCTGTAAGGTAGTGAAGTCATGCGTGCTTGTGCGGACCCGCTTTGAGCCTTAACGACGATTATAGTCGCGGCCCATCAGCGCCTTTAACCGTGCGTCTTATGATTAGACGCCACAGACGAACATACGATTTACAAGCCGATTTAGTTCAAGGCTCGTACGGTTTCGCTTTTTCTCCGGCGGCCGTCAGATGTGCTCCTGCCAGCAACAACAAAGTGGAAAGGAATGCCCAGATGATCAGGGTGACGGATATCGCAAATGGCCCATAGACTTCTTTGAAGTCCAGCCACGGCAGCGCGAGGATATAAAGATACTTCGCCAGCTCTCCCAATAATCCCATCACGATCGCCGCCGGCAGTACGCTGCGCGCCGCCACTCTTCCATTCGGCAATGCCCAATAGATAAGAAAGAAGATCCCAATGCTCGCCATGACTGCGAAAGTCTTCATCGCCGTGAACCCGATGATTTTGCCTATCTCCCCGCGAAAAGCGGCGCTGAACAATGCCTGGTTCCCCGCCGCCAGCGCAACCGAGGTCAGAGCCAGAATAGCCACTGCAAACGCCAGTGCGAATGAGACTATTTGGTTCTTCAAATAAGAACGATTTTTCTTGATGCCCCAAACCTGGTTCAGCGCCACTTCCAGTGGCAGAAAAATCCCTGTGGAAGTAAACAACAAGATCACCAGTGACGCGACCTGTGCCCCCTTCCGTGCATTCACTAGCGCATTCAGGTTTCTTACGATGAAATCCTGGCCGGTCGGCAGGTAATCGCGTAGCAGGTCGAGGATCACATTGTTCATCGCCGTAGAGTGGAAGACGTAACGCACGATGCTCACCAGCATTACCATCATGGGAAAGAAAGAAAGGATGGCATTCGCGGCTACGCTGAATGCGAACGTGTGCACCTCCGTCTGCATCAGGTAACGGAGCGTGCTACCTCCGCGCTTCGAGATTGCGTCAAAAAATCCATCCGCCGACTCGCGAAAACCTCCACTCGCGGCATCCCTCGCACTCTTGCTTCCCGTCTCCGTTACGCCCGCTGCCATGCCGGCATCATCCTAACAGTTGGCAGCGCCTCTTTCGGGAAACCGGAAACGGGAAACGGTTTCTCCGTTAACCACTCAATAAACATATTGCCTATTCCGCCCTTCCTCCGTATCATCCTCTCGCCTTCGCGGACTCAAGACCGCGTTGCAACAGCTAGACTTATCCACATTCGGAGGAGTAGTAAAGGTGAGCAGAGAAAAAGGAACAGTGAAGTGGTTTAACGGAGCAAAAGGGTACGGATTCATCCAGCGTTCGACCGGCGAAGATGTCTTTGTGCACTACTCCTCGATCCAGGAAAACGGCTACAGGTCTTTGAACGAAGGCGAGACCGTTGAGTTCGATCTCTCCGAAGGGCCCAAAGGATTCCAAGCTTCCAACGTCGCCCGTCTGAGCTAGGCACCCATTACAACAGGTTGCTAAGACCATCCCCGGACCCTAAGCCGGGGATTTTTTTTCTTTTCTTGAAAGACCTCCCTAGTCCGTTCGCTTTTACGCTGTTATCCTACCCAGTCCCCGACTACTGGCAACTAACTACTGACTATTGATGCTTCGAGCCTTCTTCATCGCGCTATCCGAAAATAAGTCCCTTCGCCACTTTTCCGAGCAATCGTCCATGGGACAACGCATGTCCCGCCGCTTCGTCGCCGGCATGACCGTAGAGGATTGCCTTCGTGCCACCAAAG
>JAICLA010000243.1 GCA_025927695.1 Terriglobales bacterium
GATGCGCGTGTCATCTTCGCCAAATGCGGGATGAATCGCGCAACGATCGCCGCCTCCTGCCACTCGCTCAACGAAGTCGCGCTCGCCGAATCGCACGGGGCAGACTTTGCCGTCTTCGCACCAGTATTTGAAAAGAACGGTCGCGGCGGAGTGGGAGTTGAAGTTTTGCGCCGCATCGAGCAGCGCGAGATCGCTGCCAGCTCGCGCATGCCGGTTCTGACGCTGGGCGGAGTGACGCTGGAAAACGCTGCCGCGTGCCTTGAAGCGGGAGCTGCGGGTATCGCGGGCATTCGCCTCTTTCAATCCGGCGACATCAGTAAAACGGTGACCGCTCTGCGCAAATTTGGCGGCTCACCAACCGCCCCCGTTTCACGACGCCATCCGTACCAAACGTAACCAGCAGTCACTCGATGCTCGGTGCTAACTGCTCGATGCTGGTTACACCGCGTACGCATTCACCGCCAGAATCGGCGGCAGATGAGTCGCCATCGCTTGCCAGGAGTCTCCGCCATTGCGCGAATAGTAGAGTTCGCCGACAGTCGTGCCGAAATAAACGCCCGTGTCATCCATGGGGTCGGTCGTCATACCATGACGCAAGACCTGCGTGTAAGCGTTCTCTTGCGGCAGTCCTTTAGTCAGCTTCTTCCACTTCGCCCCGCCGTTGGTCGAGCGATAGACGACCAGCTTGGCGTCACACACATATCGCCGCTCCGCGCCGTTCTCTGGGATCACATAGATAGTCTGCTTCTCGTGTTTGTCCACGGCCATGGGAAATCCGAAGCGCGATGGCAGGCCTTTGCACCGGTCAATCCAGTTCGCGCCGCCGTCTTCCGTGCTGTAAACGCCGCAGTGGTTCTGCTGAAAAAGCATATCTTTTTGCGTGGGACTCATTCCCATGGAGTGCACACACTGGCCGAACTCAGGGAATTTATTGGGCTGGAAATCCGCCAGCACGCCTTTGTTGTACGGCGCCCAAGTCTTGCCGTCGTCGTCCGAGCGGAAGCAGCCAGCCGCAGAGATGCCGACATAAATACGCCCTGCAGTCCACGGATCCGGAAGGATGGCATGTACCATCTTGCCGCCGCCACCTGCATTCCATTTATCGCTGGTGGGATGCTGTGTCAGTCCTTCAACCTCATACCAGTCCTTGCCGCCGTTGTCGCTGCGGAACAAGCCGCCGGGATCGACGCCGCACCACAACACATCCGGACGCGAATCACGGTCTGGCGTGACTTTCCAAACACGCGCAACATTTAGTTTGCGTTCCGGGGCGAAGCCGATTCCAGCGTTCGATTTTTCCCACTTCTTTCCGCCGTCCGTGCTCACTTGCAGGTCGGCGCCGAACCATCCGTTGACGACCGCGGCCCAAACTTTCCCCGTACGCGCATCGCGCGAAAGGTTCGTGACCTCAGACCCGGCAAAGAACGGTCCGGTGATCTTCCAGTTTTTGCGCTTCAAGTCGCTGCGGAAGAGGAATCCGCCTTTCTTCGTGCCAACATAAAGATGGATCTCTTTGGGCTTGGATTGCTTCTTGGTCTTGGAAGAAGACATGCGCACACTCCGGTGAAGTTGAGGAATGCGCAATTATAAAACGTTGGGAGATTACAAAGTTCCGAGATTGTGCAGGTCGTCCATCTTGCCGTATGCCTGCATCATGCCACGCATCACCACGGCGTGAATGAGCATGGGCTGCGAAAGGAACATCGGACAATGCTTGCAGAACGCTTAACCCACCAAAAGCGCTGAGCCCAGGCCATAAGCCACCGTGGCCGCAAGGAATGCGGTGCGATTCAATTTCAGCGCAAAGATGCCAGCGAGCCCCATACCGGTCGCTGTGATCAGCGCGGTGTACCCCATCGCGGGAAAATTGAGCTTGTAAAGCCAGAATTCGAACATCGAAACGGCCGCCGTCGCGAAGAAACGCACTGAGGTGAACTGCAGCTGGTTCGTCAAAGACGCGCGCGCCGCTCCGGAAAGGTCCTTTACTATCCGCGTGTGGTTCAGCGGATCAAAGACTGTCTCTTTGGCTGCGATATTGGCTGTGATAGCCATCGCCGCAGAGTGTAGGCGGGATCTGCGCGGATGTCATGTAACGGAGTAATGCAGGTTTCAGCCAATGAATATGCGGACTTCACACGTGCGCCGTCGGGGAGGGGCTATCGATACACGTCTTTTCGGTGACCTACGATGAGAACCAGCACCATGAGCTTGTTGTCTTGCAGGTCGCAAATGAGCCGGTAGTCACCCACGCGATAACGCCAAAGACCGCGTTTATCCCCATGCAAGGCCTTGCCGAGAGTCCGGGGATCAGAGGACGAGTGGATCTTCTCCGTAAGAAAGCGGTATATCTGAGTCTGAGCTGGCCGCCCCAGTTTCGCGATCTGGCGCGCGGCACTAGGGGCGACCTCAACCTTCCAGGCCAAGACGCTTTCCCAGTTCCTTCAGGCTGATGGGAGTTTCATTCTTCTCAAGAACTGCCAGAGCCTTGAGATAGTCTTCACGCTCTTCGAGGAACGACCGTATTGCCTCACGCGCATAGTAGCTCTTGCTGCGTCCGGTCTTGTGCGCGAGGTCATCCAATTTCTTCTCAAGTTCAGGTTCGAGTCGAATTCCCAACATAAGGACGCTCCTGTTAAACAAGTTTAACACAACCGCAATTCTGAAAATTTGACCTTTGTTTTGCAAAACCCTAGCATTCGCAATCATGAAAAGAAGGCTCGCCGTCATTCTTGTGCTCATCACCGTCTGGGGCATCCCTCAAAGCCAAGCCGTCCCCACGAAACCGCGCATCCGCGCCATCACTGCGTTCGTGCAGATCGATCGCGCGAACTACCAGGCCGAGCTTGCCGACGCGAACAAGATGCTGCAATCGGCAAAAGCCGAATTCGTAAAGGCCGGATACGAAGTGCAGACCGTGCGCATTACTACGCAGCCGTTTCCGCAATATGTCAAAGGATTGTCTGATGCAGATGCTCTGGCATTGCTCGATGCGCTCGACAATCTCGCCGGAAAGGACGACTACGCATTCGACATCGGCCCGGTCACAATGTCAGATGATGTCTCGCATTTTGACCTGCTCGGCCGCTTCCTCGCGCACGCGCAGCATACCAATGCCAGCGCCATTGTTGCCGGCGAGGATGGCATTCACTGGAGCGCGATTCGCGCGTCTGCCAAGCTGGTGAAGTACCTGGAAGACAACAGCCCGCACAGCCAGGGCAATTTCAGCTTCGCCGCGACGGCATTCCTGCCCGCGTACGCTCCGTTCTATCCTGGCTCATGGTTTGACGGCGAAGGGCAGAAGTTCGCCATCGGCTGGGAAGGCGCGAACATCGTCCAGACTGTCTTCGCGCAAACCGGACACGACCCCGCCGACACCAGTAAACAGCTCAAGGCCGCTTTCGCGAGAGAGGCGAAAGGCGTCGATGCGGTAGCGCAACGCATCGCGAAATCTTCCGGGTGGGAATATCTCGGCTTGGATGCCACCCCCGCGCCTCTCAAAGACGTATCCATTGGAGCAGCGATAGAGTCGTACACGGGGCATCCACTGGGTTCGAGCGGAACCATGTCCGCTGCATTCATCATCACCGATGCGGTGAGATCGATCCCGGTGAAGTTGATCGGTTACAACGGTCTGATGATCCCGGTGATGGAAGACGCGCGCATCTCGCAACGTTGGAGCGAAGGCCGCATCAGCCTCGATTCCCTGCTTTCGTATTCGTCGGTCTGCGGCACCGGGCTCGACACTATCCCGCTGCCCGGCGACGTGACGGAGGATCAGCTCGCGCGCATTATCGGCGACGTGGCGACGTTGGCATTCAAATGGAAGAAGCCGCTGACCGCGCGGCTGCAGCCGGTCAAAGGGCGCGAGGCTGGCGATATGAGCGATTTCGATGGGCCATATCTAGTGAATGCGAAACTCCAGCCGCTGCCTTAGCGGCCTATTCTTCGTTGACGTCACGGTCGTCGGCCTTCGCCAGCAGTTCATCGATCATCTTCTGCACCCGGCGCTCCCGCGAATCCACATTGCGGTAATAGAAGACCGCATAGAGCCGCTGCC
>JAICLA010000002.1 GCA_025927695.1 Terriglobales bacterium
AACCTGACGCCGCTGTATCCGCAGGAGCGCATCAAGGAAGAGACCTCGCGTGAGAACCTGAGCGCGCGCGTGATGGACCTTCTTACTCCTGTGGGCAAAGGACAGCGCGGATTGATCGTGGCTCCCCCGCGCACCGGCAAGACGATGCTGTTGCAGAACATTGCTAACTCCATCACTACGAACCATCCTGAAGTCGTGTTGATCGTACTACTCATTGACGAGCGTCCGGAAGAAGTCACGGACATGCAGCGTTCCGTGAAGGGTGAAGTCATCTCTTCTACCTTCGACGAACCGGCAGCGCGTCACGTACAGGTTGCTGAGATGGTGATCGAGAAAGCCAAACGTCTGGTCGAGCACAAGCGCGACGTAGTCATCCTGCTGGATTCCATCACCCGTTTGGCGCGCGCTTATAACACCATTGTGCCGCCATCGGGCAAGGTGCTATCCGGCGGTGTGGACTCCAACGCGTTGCAACGTCCTAAGCGTTTCTTCGGTGCGGCTCGCAATATCGAGGAAGGCGGTTCATTGACCATCATCGCTACGGCCCTGGTGGAAACTGGATCCCGCATGGACGACGTGATCTTCGAAGAGTTCAAGGGTACGGGCAACATGGAGATCATCCTTGACCGTAAGCTGGTGGATAAGCGCGTGTTCCCGGCCATCGATATTCAACGCTCCGGAACCCGCAAGGAGGAGCTGCTCATCCCCAAGGACGATTTGGCCCGTATCTGGGTACTCCGGAAGGTGTTAAATCCGCTTTCCCCGGTAGAAGCCATGGAATTGCTCATCGACAAGCTAGGAAAAACCAAGAGCAATTCTGAGTTCCTTTCCAACATGAGCAGTATCTAAATCGTCAGCTGGTTACTCTGGTAACTTATTGACAACAAAAGCTTGCTTTCATTCTCCAGACAGGTAAGAATGAAAGCTCCGAGACTGTGCGTGTGTCTTACTTTGTAACCACCGTCCAGGTCGGAAGTCCATTCGTCTATGAAAAAGAGCCTTTATAGTTTTGTAACGGTTTTGCTGGTGTTTTCGCTGTCTTCTGCTGAGGCTTTCGCTTCCGCGGCGGCGGGAATGCTGCGCAGCAATGGTGGCGTGAGCGTGAATGGAGCGCCGGTGAATCCAATCACCACGGTCTTCGCCGGCGACCGCATTGAAACCGCGCCGCAAGCGGGAGCCAGCCTGACCATGAACGGCTCGTCGCTTCTGCTAGATCCTAATTCCAGTCTGACCTTCACCGGCAACGAGATGAATTTTTATTGCGGCGGGGGCACCGTGCAGGCAAATCAAGGCCTGAGCGCTCGTTTCGGACGCGTAGCCGTAAAACCCGCGAAAGATAACGCACGGTTTCAAGTGCAGCAGTCGGGTGAAATGTTGAAGGTCTCGGCGATCGATGGAAACCTCACCGTCTCTGATGGCATGAAGAGCGTGAATCTCGCTCCCGGCAATTCGACCAGCGTGCCGAATCTTGGCTGCGGACAAATGGCCAAGAACACTACTCCCCAAGAGATCGGGAACAATACCAACATGGCGGCAGATTCCAATCCGCAAAGCGCAGCCCCGCAACAGGGCTCCGCTGGAAATACGACTGGCGTTTACACCAAGGGAATGACTGCGGCTCCTGCAGCTGTGCTCGGAGTGGCTGTCGCAGGAATCATTCTGGTGAACCAGACGCCGGTCAGTCCTAGCAAACCATAACTACAAATAGGAGTGTTTGAAGGAGCGAATTTTCGGCTCCTTTTTCTTTTCCCAAAAAGGAAAAGCGCGGTTCCTTTTTGGTCAAGGTTTTCCCAAACGCACGCTCGAAAGCCGAGAGCCCAAGTTCTATTTTAGTGGGTCGGAGACCGGTCGAACAAAAACGGTACTTCTCGTGCATGTAAGTCTTTGTCATGGCCGCAACACTCGGCGACCTGCAAATAACTGACACGCTGGAAGTGGAAGACCAGCTTCTCGATCAAGATGTTACGGATTCAAGAAAAAGCATCTTCGAGACGATAAAGACGGGTGTGCAGAATATATGGTGGTACGGCGTACGGTATTGGCGTCAAGGAGTAGCGGCTGTCACCATTTACTCCGCCATGTTTGTCATCTGGACCTTCGCAGTCCGCTAGCGATTTGGGCCTTAAACGTCGGGCTGCGGCTCTTTCTTTTCGTTCGCGCCCCAACAAGCAATAGCACACAGCACATAGAACATCGCCGCGTTCGCGGGAATGTGTAGATTGAAGTCCACCAGGCTGTGAACCAATAATCCTGTACATCCCGTCAAGGCCGCCAACCGAGCGGTACTCCCGAAATCGCTTGATCTTCGCGACGGCACGCGTCCCAATCGCACTAAAGACCTTCTGTAGAGCGCCACGATGAACCACAGCATGGCTAGCGCGCCTACAGCTCCAGTTTCCACCAGCACTTGCAGATAGTCATTGTGCGCCTCGTTGATCAGGTAGTCGGTATAGAAGCTTCTGAACTCGGGATATACATATGGGAACGCTCCCAGACCCCAACCCAGCACCGGTTTCTGTAAGAACATGTGCCCAGAGTCGCGCATGATCTCGGCCCGCCCCGTCTGCAGATCTCCTTCAAACGCGGTCCAGCGGGTGAGAGCCGGGCTTACATCGATCCACACAAGGAATACGGCCAGCGCTGCGAACAAGACGCCTGCCTTCCAATCCAGCGTTTTGCTTTTGCGCAGGGCCGCACTAGCGATGCCTAGAAAGATCATCTCCGCTACGAACGCAGCAGCGCCGCCGCGTGATCCCGATAAAAAGATTGACGCCGCCATAAGTAGCGCCGCAAATCCGGACGCTAGACGACTGCCCGCACTCGCGCGCCGCGAAAAACAAAGAGCCAGAGCGAAGGGCACCAGCATCTCGATCAGACCAGCGTAGTGGTTGCGATTGGCATAAGGTCCATAAATGGAGCTTGAGAACCTCGGCGTACGGATCCAGTACAACATCCCGTTGGAAGTTAAACTCTGCACAATCGCGAACAGGGAGATAGCCATCCCGAACCAAGTGATCACGTTGGCGAACATGCGCAAACGTTGCCCGTAGAAGAAGAGTTGTGCGCTCACGAACAACAAGATGGCGTAAGCCGCATAGTCCATAGCCTCATTGACTGCGGCTTGCCGATAGGCAGTCTTGCCTGACGCCAACTGGAGGCCTACAACCGCCGCGAACAATGCCATGGGCCAGAACAGCGGGTTGGGATGGAACACCGCGGCCTTCCACGCTACCTGCTTTGCGCACCACATGACGAGCAACAGCATTGCGCCAGTCTGCAGGAGCGATTCCGACCACGGCTCAGTCGCACCGAATGCCAACGGGCCGAATACCAGCAGCGCGCACAACAGCCAGAATGAAGCGCGATCAAGCGCGCGCGTCCAGCGAGACTCGAGCAAGCGCTCGTCAGCCGCGAAGCTCGCTTCCATCTCGATGATGGGCGGATTAGTGGACAATCGACGTGATCCTCTTGCACGTTATTCTGATTTCAGCGTTCATACATACGAAATTCGTCAACCCACAGCTTGCCTCGGATCAACCCCGCGCCCGTCTCGCGCCCAATGTACACGCGCACAAGTTGCGTACCCGGCGGAGTGGTGAACATGATGCTTTGCTCGTCCCAGCCGTGTGTGCCTTGCCACTCATTCCCTTTGGCAATAACGGTGTGCTTCGGATCTTCCACCATCAGGCGCGGACCTTCTGCCGCGGTTATCTCCTGTGATTTCGCAGTGACTTTAAGTTCGTACAGTTGATTTGGTTTTACGGGAACGAGCTGAGAGAGACCGTAGTCTGCGAACGCAGGGCCGGTGAATTCGAGCGCGAGACTTGCGGTACCCGCATGGAACTCCTGATCATCGACGCGCGCAGATTGCAGCGCCGGCGGCTGCAATCGCCAGCTGAATCCGCCGGGAATAATGTCTTCATCGAAATTGCCATTCACGATCAAGTTGCCGTCAGAGGTGGCCGGTCGCAGCGAAGGTGAGAGTTTTGCCATGCTGCTCCAAACCTCTTGCGCATCCGCGATGTGCCGCTGGTAAATCAGGTACTCAACGAATGGCATTGCATCAGTAACTTTATAGGGCTGATTCAAACCGACCAGCGCGCGCCACGCGATCATGGCGGCTTCGGGCTGATTCTGCTCATACAACAAGCGCAACAATTCGAGGTGCGGTCCAAGTTCATTCGGCATTGCGTGTGCCAGGATCATGTTCACGTCATGCGTCGCACGCCAGCACAAGTCGAGCGCTGGACGCACAGACACCGGGTCGTATTGGATTACTGCCTTGAAGCTATCAAGCGCGCGTTCCACATTCCCATCTACGAGGAAAAAATTGCCCACCTCCCACGCGGTCTTCGGCGTCTTGGGATCCACGCGAAGCGCGTTCTCCAATGCCGCACGTTGCGCGGAAGTGTCGCCTAAAAGCCCCTTTGCGGTAGCAAGATCAAGCCAGTAACGGGAAGAGTGACTGTCAAGCTGCGCCGCGCGTTGAAAATGTTCGGCACCTTGAGTTGCATCTTGCGCGACGAACAAGTAATAACGGCCCAGCATGTCATGGTAGTCAGCGTTTGCAGGTTCCCAGTGCACCGCTTGTTGTAGGCCGTCGAGCGAAAGATCAGTCGTAGACGCCGCGGCGCGATAGTGTTGCTGGACGAGCCAGAGGTAGGGAAGCGCCAGCGCGAGCGATATCACGAGGAAGGCTGCGGTGTTACGCCGATTGTTCAGCTCGATCCGCATCAGTAGGAAGACTGGATTAAGCTTAGCCCGTTTTGTTCAGCATGCAAAGTAAAACAGGAAGCAGATTTGCTGCTTCCTGTTCTGAGATTCAACGGGTTCTATCGGGCCGATTCGTCGTAGTAGCGACCGGCGTAGTTGGAACCATAGTAGTAGTAATATGCGTCCGGCGATTGCAGGTCGATTGCGTTCACAACCACACCCATTACGCGGGCGTTGACTTGTGCCAGCACGTCGCGGCTGCGGCGCATGGCATCTTTCGACGTTTGCGCTGAACGAACGACCAATAGCACGGTATCCATTTGAGCTGAGAGTAGCACGCCGTCGGTGACTGACAGCACCGGAGGCGTATCAATGATGACGTGATCGTATTCCTGACGCCATTTATCCAGCAGCGCGCGCATCACGTTGGAATCAAGCAACTCTGCCGGATGCGGCGGGGGCGGGCCGGCAGGTAGCACAAACAAATTCGGCAAGATTGACGACGTCACGATCAGGTCATCCGGCGAGTTGCTTCCTGTCAAGACCGTGCTAAGTCCTGTGCGATTGCGCAACTTGAAGGTCTGGTGAATAGTAGGCCGGCGCATATCGCCATCTACGAGCAGAACCTTGCCACCCTTCTGCGCGAGAACGATCGCGGTGTTGATACTGGTCGTCGTTTTGCCTTCCTGCGGAAGCGCGCTGGTGACCATAATGATCTTGGGCGCCGCTCCGATCGATGACAATAGAATCGACGTTCTGAGCGCCCGATAAGACTCTGCTACCTCCGACTTCGGGCGCGCATGGGAAAGTAGCGCAACCGTGGTCTTGCGCAGATCGGTCTGGGCCTGAGTGGTAAGCGCAGAAGATGCGGGCAACTTCTTTTTATTGCGCGTAGTGCTGATGTCCAAGCTCAGCGGGATCATGCCGAGTGATGGCAATCCCGATAGTGTCTCCACTTGCTCCGGCGTGCGTACCGTATTGTCCAAGCTCTCAAGTACGAAAGCCAAAGCAACGCCGCCCACTAGACCAAGCAAGAAGCCCATGGCGAGGTTATGCGGAACGTTCGGCTTGCTGGGAATCAATGGAGCACGGGCGACGTCTACTACGCGGACGTTGCTCGATTTCAGGCCGGAAGTGATGCCAGCTTCTTTCAGCTTTTGTTGCAGCTCGTCATAGAGCTGGCGGTTCGAATCAGCATCATGTTTCAGCTGGTTGTAGGTGATCGCCTTCTCATTGAGCTGGTTCGCCTGCTGCTTCTGCGCTTCAAAAGCCACACGCAGCATCTTTTCCCGACTCAAAGACGCTTCATATTCGCTGTGCTTGCGTGAGGCTATACGCGCAGTCTCATTCTTAATGCTCTGTTCAATCTGCTTGATCTGGTTTTGCAGTTCCAAAACCTTTGGATAGGAAGGTCCGAACTGAGTCGAAACGTCCGCCAGCTGTTTCTGCAACTGGCCTTCTTCCTCGCGGAAGCGTTGGATGAGGCCGTTCTGTGAAAGCTCGGGGATCGCATCCAGATCGCCTGAATTCACCAGCTGATAGTTGGCCTCTTTCTGTACGCGATCATCTTCCGCGGAGGTCAAATCTCGATTCAGTTGGTCCAGCTTGGAAGTGATGGTGTTTGACTTCTCGTCGATGCCGACGATGCCATTCTCACGCTCATACTTCACTAGAGCGGCTTGGGATGTTTCCACCTTGAGCTGCAGGTCTGCGAGCTGGCGTGAGAGCCATTCAGACGCCTGCATAGTCGATTCGTAGCGTGCTTTGAAATTATTTTCGACGTAAGCGCTGGCCAGCGTGTTCACTACTTGCGCCGCAAGTTTGGGGTCGGGACTGGTGAACTTGATCTCGATCATGCGCGTGCGCGGGATCTTGTTCACCGCCAATGCGCCATGCCAGCGATCGAGCGCTTCAGAATCTTTTTTAGTATCTGCGTTAACGCTCTTCAGGGCTTTGTCTGTAGTGCTGACTGGCGTCCCGCCGAAAGACTTGTTCTTTTCCAGTTGCAGGTCGTCAATGACCTTCAGCGCGAGCGTGTCACTCTGAAGGATCTTTGCCTGCGTATCTAGCTCGACGTTGTAGTCGTAGTTCCAGTCGGTGTCGTTAGACTGCTGGTTCAGGCGTAGATTGTCCGCGCTGTCTTCTTTGCTGATGGCGATACGCGCGCTGGCTTCGTAGAGGGGCGTCATGCGAAAGGTGGCAATAGTCACCAATCCGAGCATGATGACGACGGAGGCGATGATCACTCCGCGGTGCTTCTTCAGTATCCGCAGATAATCGCGGAAGCTGGATTCTTCCTGGAAACTCGGTGCGTAAGGGTAGGTTGAGAGCGGACGTGCGGCGTCCAAAGCTGTATTCTCGACGCGAGCGAGCTGCGTCTGGCGAGGATTCTTGGGTGTTTCCATTCCTACTCCTAATCAGTCTTGCGATGATATCCAGCCGTCTCATCGGGGGGATGAATTCCGGGAGTAGTGCTCATCGATAACTTTTCATTAAGGGAAAACTTCAAGAAGCTTACCAGAATGGAACTCGGTTTCAACGGTTCTTGAGTCACACTAAAGTAACTTTGGTTTCCCCACCCAGATATCCGCCTTAGCTTGTAAGCGCTTGCAAACAAAGCTTCGCGCATCTGCGTTTGAATTGCCACCCTAAAAAGCGTCACTCTCTAGATTCGTGGCGGAGTGCATTCCCATATCGGTCAGCTCGAGTGAGCACATATCAGAGTGCTGTTGATGAAAAGTTTCTAATCAAGATTCCCGCCTCTCATGAACATCGACGCGGCGTGTTAATGTCTCAAGCGGATGCGCATCCTGCTGGGCTGCAATCGATATTTTCCTGATGTCGCCGGTGGCGGCAATCGCGTGGCCTACGATTGCGCGCAATATCTCGTGTCGCAAGGGCATGATGTCGCGCTGCTTTGTGAGGGAATTCCCGGAAAACCCGAGAGTGATGCGATCGATGGCATTCGGGTATTACGTTACGCGCTGCCGCGAATGGACATTGATTTCCTTTCGCGACATCAGCGAGCGGCAAAGAAGATTTTAGGACGACATCTTTCCGGGTGGCTGCCACATATTGTCTGGGGACACATGCCGCTGCAGATGGCAGCGATGATCGATGTGTTCCCGCAAGTGCGCGCAGTTTATACGCTGCATTCTCCGGTCTCAGTGGAGACGGTAGAAGCGGAATCACGACGCGCCTTTGCGCTCGGACTGAAAATAAAAAGCCAAGTGCTGTTGCAGATCGAGCGTCGCTGCTGTGAAGCCGCAGCCGTGATCACTGTGCTTTCGCAATTCAGCCGTTCTGAGATCAAAAGGCTGCATGGCTCTGAGGTTGCGTCGAAGGTGAAGGTCTCGCCCGGATGGGCTGACCTCACGCGTTTCCATCTTCAACCATCAAAGTCAGCAGCTCGCGATGCGATGGATTGGCCGCGAGACCGTACCATTTTTTTCAGCATCCGGCGGCTGGTTGAGCGTATGGGGCTTGATCGTTTGATCGATGCCGCGGCTATCGTCCGGGATCGCGGTCATGCTTTTCACTTGTATATCGCCGGCAAAGGGCCACTGCGGGCCAAGCTGGAATCTCAGATCGGCAAGCTCAACCTAGAAGGGCATGTCCGTTTGGTGGGATCGGTCTCAGAAAAAGAACTGGCAGCGATGTATGGCTCTGCGGACGCGTTCGTATTGCCCACGCGGGCGCTTGAGTGTTTTGGCCTCGTCGCTGTGGAAGCAATGAGCGCCGGGTGTCCCGTGCTGAGTACACCCGTCGGCGCCCTGCCTGAGATCATCGAACGCATTGAGCCCAAGTGGCTGGCCCGCGATAATTCCGCTGAAGCGATCGCGGAATTGATGAGGGCGTTTATCGAGAAAAAATTGCCGCAACACTTGCCGCATGACTTACGCAACTTTGTGGAGACAAATTACGCCAGAGAGCGAGCCCTACCGTACTTCGTCCGCGCCACCATTGGCAGTTAGGCGGGAAAAGACCATCCATCCGAAGAGAAATGTGATCGCGAACATCGCCACGTACGCTGCTAGTGTGCTCCACGCTGCGGCGCTGATGCCCATGCGCGGAATAAAAATAAAGTTCAGTATCAAGTTCACCGCCGCAGCGACGCCGGAGATGGTCACCAGGTATTGTGTGCGTTTGAACCCATGAAACATTGAGTGCAATGTTGAGGCCATTACATAGAAAAAATGGGCTACCGCGATCAACATCATAAGTTCCCGACCCTGCCAATATTTGTCGCCCAACACCAACCGCGCCACCCACTCGCCGAAGCAATAAAGCATCGCGATGAGAGCCAGGCCGCTCACGAACGCCAGGGAGATGCGATATCTCAACAGCCGACGCACACCGACCCAATCCTTCGTTTCGAATCTCTCGAAGAGCCGGGCTCTGGCGGCGCCTTCCTGCCAAGCGTTCAAGGAAAGGAACGGTACTGACCAGAGTCCGTAATTCAGCGCGTAAATCCCTACTTCGCGCGCGGTCCAAAAGTGCTCAATGATGTAGCGGTCCGAGGTGGCCAATATCCAGCCTAAAAGGTTGAAAGCATACAGCGTCCAGCCGAAAGCCCTTGTTGCTGATGCCGCGATATCGCGCAGCTTAAGGCTCTCAGATGATGAGACCTTAACGTAGCGCCAGCCCCACATCAGCACAACGAACAAGCCCGCAGCCATCTGCGAAGAGATTACGGCCGAGGGCCCGCTGATCGAAACCCATATCATGAGCACAAGGAAAGGGATCTGCAGCGCCTTGCTTAAGGATTGTGCGATGGTAATGAGGCGATACTTTTTTTCCGCCTCCAGCAGCGCGAGTGTACCTGAAAGTTCCGCTTGCGAGAAGATCAGAAAAACGGCCGGCACCGCCAGCGACAAGTAGACGGGATTGCCCAGGCGATGGTACACCGCGCTTGCGGCAAGGTATATGAGTGAAAGAATCGCGGCATTCCGCAGCAACAATCGCAGAAATGCCCTCCCGTATTGGCGGCCACGATTTTCGGCGGCATGCTCGAAATAAAGCCGAAGGTGCGCCATCACGACGGGCCCTATCAACAGCTGATTGAGCAGTCCGGCGATGCCCAAGACCAAGCTTGCCTTGCCATACTCGTTCGCTGGAACCCAGCGGCTGATGATCTTAAAAACAACAATGCCGCTTCCTGCGGAGATCAGGTTTGCGGTCAGAGTCCAGAAGAGGTCCGGCACCATGCGTGGCGAGCTGGCCAGCCGGTCACGCACGCGTCTCGCAATACCATTTGGATTTTCGTTCTGTGAAGGATTGCTCATGCGGGAGAACCGTCAGCTAAGCTTCGCGATCCGCAGCATCTCTGTAAGCCGCTTCTCGTAGGTGTGCTCCGCGTGCGCGCGTCGCGAGGCCGCCCGGCCGATCGCCTTCCGCTCGGTTTCGTGATTGAGATAGTAACGTATCTTCTCGACCAGTTCCGAACGGGACGTGAACGTCACGACTTCTTCGTTCGGCTTGAAGAACTCACCCAGCGTGGGACGCTCGTCGCATAGTTGCATCACTCCACATGCCGCCGCTTCAAAAAGTGTGTTATTCACGCCACGAGCTTCAGCGAAATGCATCGCATTTACAAAAAGCTTTGCCGATGCGAAGGCAATGGCCTTCTCCTGCTCTGCAACATACTTGCCTTGAAAAAACTTCCTGCTCGCGATTTCAACATTATTCGACGCCGAAAAACCCCATATCCGCACGTCAAACTCGAGCAATCCCTCAAAAAACTTCGCGCGGTAAGGATGGAGAGTCCCTTGCGAAGCCACATCGCACCCGTATTCCGCGAGTTGTTCCTTCGTCGGTGTGACCGGTTTATGCCAATGCGGATTGCATGCCTCTGGCAGATAATGCGCGGGCAGGCCAAGCTTCCGCGTCATGGTCTCGACCAGCTGCGGCTCTTTCAGGAAGAAGGCGTCGTAATCGCAGAGGAACAGATTGCCGGCGCGTAAGTTTGCGGGCGCATCAATGTACCAACAGAGGACCGGGGCCTTTGCCGCAAGTTTGATCTTCTGCACCATCTGCGGTGAGAAAAAGTCATAGGTAATGAGCACGCACGCCGGACGCTGCGCCGCGACTTGTTCCAAGACCTCTGCATGCAACCGCGTTTCCAACGATGGAAACGCCTTCGGCGCCAGCCGGTAAAACGCACTGACGTATCGTCCCTGATTGTGGCGCGTCTTCCGCCCTTCGATGGCGAAAACCTGGTGCCCCATCTTTTCGAGCGTGAAAGTGATGTTGCGCGCGAAAGAGTCAGGAAATTGCGGACCTATGACGGTGATTTTCATCTCGGAAGTCGCCGACCATCATATTCCTACATTGTTTACCCGCTGGGAATGCCGAAATAGATGCTGCTAACCATAATCTTTCGTTGCGTTTAACGATTGAGGCCAGATTTACCCGCCGTGCATTGCTGAAATAGCGCCCGAGGCGTCAAAGTCCGGCAGTCATAAAACGAGAAACTGGATTTCCGGAGGGATCATGCAATTCAAAGATGCAAAACGCGAACATCACAGTTTGACCGCCGAGGCAGAGAAGCGGCTGCTCATCTACATCGCGGAAAGAATTCCACAACCCATCAACTCTGACCACGTGACCGCACTTGGGTTCGTGTCGATGCTGGCCGCCGCACTCAGTTACTGGTATGCACACTGGAACCCGCTCGCGCTGTTCGCAGTTATTGGCTGGCTGGCCATCAACTGGTTCGGCGATTCGCTCGACGGTACAGTTGCCAGAGTCCGTCAGCAGCCGCGTCCGCGGTACGGTTTCTACGTCGATCACATTCTCGACGCTCTCGGCACCGCCGCCCTGTTCCTCGGTCTCGCCGCGTCTGGCTATATGAGCTGGACGATTGCGCTCGCTTTCCTGCTTGCCTACTTTCTTTTGTGCATCGAGATTTATCTGGCTACGTATGCGCTCGGCGAGTTCCATCTGTCGTTTGGCGGCATTGGACCAACTGAGTTGCGGCTGATATTGGCGGCGGGAAACATCGCCGCGTTCTTCCGGCCGACGTCTCACATCTTCGGCTACGACTACAAACTCTTTGACGTGGGTGGGGTGATAGCCGCGGCGGGCATGACGCTGATCACTATTTACGCGGCGGCAATACATACCCGCACGCTTTATCGCGAAGAACCGCTGCCGACGCACGACCCGTCCAAACTTGCTGGCACTCAAGGAGCCCGCGCATGATCACTAGGTGGCTAAAGTTCAATGCAGCTGGAATCCTTGGAGTCGGTGTGCAGCTCGCGCTGCTACACGCACTGACTCGCTTCGCCCAACTGGACTACCTGGTCGCGACAGCGTTCGCCGTTGAAGCTGCGCTCATCCACAACTTCCTTTGGCACGAGCGGTACACATGGCGCATCCGTACCGCGCAGGCTCCGCGTGCTGCGTTGCGCCGCTTCGTGCACTTCAATCTCACGAATGGAGTAGTGTCACTTATTGGGAATCTGTTACTGATGAAGTTGTTGGTCGATCACGCAAACCTGCCCGTCGTCGCAAATCTGATTGCAATCGCCGCTTGCTCGACGCTCAACTTTGCGATAGCGGAAATCTTCGTCTTCGCGGTCAGACGCGAACCGCAAGATGGAGGACTATTCGTTTGATCAGCTGACAGCCGGCAGGCGCGCCGCGCCTAGAAGGCCGGCGTCGCCCCCGAGCTGCGCCCTTCGCACGACGGTTCGCTGCACGATCGGAGCGGTCGGATCTTCACCCAGTGTGGCCACATACACGAACGAGCGCAGTTTGATCTGCTCCATCATCGCCGGCGCGAACGCATCCCAAGAATTGGAAACGCCGCCGCCCACGACATACATGGGCAGATTCAGAGCGTTAATCATGCCTGCGATCACGATTCCTAACGCGCCGCCCGCGCGTTGATATACGGCCTTCGCGCCGGGATCACCCTTCATGGCAAGTTCGTAGATCGACTTCGCAGAAAAGTTTGCTTCGTCGCGCGAAAGTTTTTCGAGGCCTTCGGCACCGCCGCGCGCGATATGTTCTTTCGCCATGCGCTTGACTGCTGTGGCAGAAGCATACTGCTCAAGACACCCTTTGCTGCCACAACCACATGGATGTCCGTTGGGATCCACGGTAATGTGACCGAGTTCGCCGGCCATGCCGGTCATGCCGTGCCACACTTTGCCGTTGAGCACTAAGCCGCCGCCCACGCCAGTTCCCAGCGTGAACGCGCAAATATCATTTTCATCTTTGCCAGCACCCAACCACTTTTCTCCCAGAGCCGCGGAGTTCGCGTCGTTCTCGAGGAAGACATCCGTGGAAAGGAGACGCTCGATCTCTTGTTTTACTGGATAATTCTGCCAATCGGGCAGGTTCGGGCTCTGCCGGATCATGCCACTCTTCATGTCAATGATGCCCGGAACACCGATGCCGATCCCTTGCATCGTTCCGGCTGCGTGGTGTTTGAGCGCCAGAGAGCGGATGGCCTCACACATTTCTTTCACTACCGCATCGCGTCCGCGAGCGACTTCGGTTGCAGTATTAATCGTCTGCAAGATGCGGCCGCTCTCATCCACTGCAGCAATGCGTAGGTTGGTGCCGCCCAGATCAACGCCGATGGTGAATTGCGCCATGATTCGCCTTAACGCTTTTTAAACTTGATGTGCGTCTTTGCGCGCTTCTTTCTTAATATTGGCGAAGCGACGCCACAGAGATATCGCGTATCCGCCGAGTATCACCCATGTGATTCCGTATGCAATGTAAAGGTTCGTCGGCATCAGCGGATTCCTTTCAGCTCAGTCGGCCTGCGGGCCGGATCGCTCACGCTTAACGCTTCCATGGTATGCAGATAATCCAGATGCTGCCGGCGACGATCAAGCGTATAGCGCATCCATGCGAGCAATCCCGCTAAGCAAAGGAATGCAAGCCAGTTCATCATCACGGCGTGTTCCATTGCGGGATCGATGCCTCCGCCTTGTGATGCGAACACCGGCGCAGGATGCTGCGTACGCCACCAGCGGATCGACATATAAACGATCGGCACATCCAGAAATCCGAACACTGCGAGCGCGGCAGCGAGAGTCGCTGTTTGTGAGCTGTCAGAGAATTTGCGCATCATCAGGTAGCTCACGTAAATCATCCAGCAGACAAGCGTCGTCGTGAGGCGCACGTCCCACGTCCACCAGATGCCCCAGACTGGCTTTGCCCAGAGGGGACCGGTAATCAACACGATAGTGCAAAACACTACGCCCACCTCGGCCGCAGATACGGCCCAGGCGTCGGCGCGTCCTTGACTAGTATGTTTTGCCAGGCGCCAGAAGAGAAAGTAGAGGACCGCGATGCTGAAGACTAGCCAGAATTTTACGGTCCAGGTATAAAGCGGATCGCGCAAGAGCAGCGTTGCGATCACACAGATCGTCGCGACTATGTTGCCGATCATGCCGCTCACCTTCGCGATGCCCGGCGAGAGCCGCACCAAATACACCAGACTGGCGGCAAAGTTCACAAAGAACATCACGCCTGCAGTCCATGCCGAGGGCACGTGGTAATAGAAGATGCGTTGGATGTCGCCCATCGTCTGTTCTGTGGGCGCTACGTAAATGGCCTGATAGAAGCCATAGGCCAGCAGGCCCAGAGTGATCACGGCGAGAATAGTTTGATCGCGTCTCATTTATTATTCGGCGTTCATTACCAGCTCGAATAACAACAAACCGGCAACCGTAAATATTACGTCATATCCTGCAAGCATCTTCATCCACATGCCGGCAGAGCCGTCACCAGCAAGAATAGTAGTTGTTGCCTCTACCATCGAAAGCAGTGCCGGCACGGAAATAGGGAACAGCAACAGTGGCAGCATCACTTCGCGATTGCGCGTGCGCAATGACAACGCGGCGAAGAATGTCCCATTCGCTACGAGCGCCCAGGTGCCCAGGAGGAAAACGACAATAAGTTGCCATGCAGGTCCGAGCGGGCGCAAGTTATAAAACACCATGAATAGTGGAGCAACGACAGCTTCTATCGCGCCCACAAATAGAAAATTTCCCAACACTTTGCCAAGGAACAGAGCACTAGCAGACGCGGGCGACACGCGATATGCATCCAGCACTTGATTGCGCATCTCGCGCGCCCAGGTCTGGTTCAGCGCGACGACCGCCGCAAACAGGAACGCCACCCAGAAGATTCCGCCGGCGATGCGCCGCGATTCTTCCGCCGTTGGGTCGAAGCTCAGTGCGAAGATCACGACGACCAGCAAAGCGAAAAATCCCATTGCGTTGAGTGCGTCTTTTGACCGCCACTCCAAGCGGAGATCTTTCGCCAGGTTGGCACGCAATATCGCGCCTGAAGAATTAGTGGACGCGCTCACTGGATAATGTCCGTCGGACGAAGCTGTCCGCGCCTCCGGCTGGAGATCAATTGCCCTGCACGAAAGGTGATGAACTCGTCGCCCACATCTTTCACCACGCTGAGCTGATGGGTCACCAGTACGATGAGGCATCCGGCGTGCCGTAGTTTTGAAAGCAGTGCGGTCATCTGCGAGGCGGAGGCGGCGTCCACGTTGGAAAAAGGTTCGTCCAGCAATAGCACTTGCGGAGAATGGACCATCGCCCGCGCAAGCGATAATCGTTGCCGCATGCCCTGCGAATAATCGCGTACCGGCGTCGCGAGCGCCGGATCAAGCGCGACAGAAGACATCACTCCCGCGCAGCGCGATACGGCGTCAGTGTTTGCTGCCATTCCATACAGTTGTGCAAAGTAACGCAAGTTTTCCATGCCGCTCAACTCATCGTAGAGCAGAGAAGCATGTGCCATATATCCCATCCGCTCGCGAGTGTAACCATGAAGAGTGATTGAACCGCTAGTTGGCTGCGCCAAGCCGGCCATCATCCTTAATAAGGTTGATTTGCCCGCGCCGTTATCGCCCAGCAGGACGTAGATGCGGCTGTGAATGAACTCGAGTGAAGTCTCGCGCACCGCGGCCACGCGTCCGAACACTTTTGATACGCGGTCGAGAGCGATACGCTGCTCTTCTGTTGCCGCATCAGCAGGCAATGAATGTGATTTTGATGGGGCGGACATTGCTTAGTGGGGCTGCTGGTCATGATAGCAAGCAATCATAACTTCGCGTAACCACAAGTCTCACTTAGGGAACATATCTTCCACTATCCGCGTATCTGCATTCGGCATGAAGATACGCCTCACACCGGCATACATCAGCACGTTCATAACGTTATTGGTTCTTTGCGGCGGACTTCACGAGTTCACGCATCACTTGGCCGTGCGCCTTATCTGCGGCGAGTGGGGAGCGCAGACGTTCGGCAGTTTCTCGTTTCCTGCCTCGTGCGAAGGAAGCCGCTTGCGGCTTTTGGCCACTCTTGCCGGGCCTGCATTCACCTTTTTGCTGCTCTGGATAGGCAAGTCGAAGTTGCAGCGCGTGTCGGCCGACTTGAAGTTATTTGGTTTCACCCTGATCTTTGCCAACGTGCCCATCAACCGCATGCTAGTGGCGCTCCTCGGACATAATGACGAACAATGGGCCGCGCGCCAAATCTTCGGACAGTCGCGCATCGCGTATGCCATGGTCGTCTTAATGATTTTTGCGGTCTGTCTGCCACCGCTCCTGCAGGCGTGGCGGGCTCTCGCCGGCAATGAGTATAGAGGTCAGTGGTTTTGGGGTTTTTACATTCTGCCGTTCGGAATCAAAGCGCTCATCGGCACGTTTTCTGAAAACTACTTGCTGGGCAAGCGGCAGTTCATGGCAGAGACAACGGTGGGCGTGCCGCACATTGTGATACTGGTTGATGCCGCATGCCTGCTGATTGCCGCTGCAAGTTGGGCTTTGACCGTCCGGAGGCGAGAACCGAGCTCGCAAGCCCTGGACAGAGACGTACTTGAGGCATAAGCGAGCGGGAGCAATGACTACATCGTGCTCTTCGTCGCCGGGCCGGCAGGTGCGCCATCTTTCTTAGGCGCATACTTAGAAGCGCACTTGGCCTGCAACTGCTTTGCGTGGAAGACGCCGTCCTGCCCGAACTCGCCTTCGACCAAAGCTTGTGAATCGTCCTTGAAGGTGTCCGGAGGCGCTTCTGTACCTCTATATACGACGGGCAGCGTCTTATCGTTTTCTTTGAGCGTGAACTCGACTTGCGTGCCTTGCCGCTTGATCGATCCTGGCACAACGTCGCCTGCCACCCGCAAGCGCTTGGTGTGCGCGCTATCGCCCATGCCCCGCAATTCCGAGATGGTCACGTAATAGCTCTTGCTCTCTTCTACGCCTGTGTAAGCCAGGTATGAAAGCGTTAGCAGAATGATGACGATGGCCGCGCCAAATTGAAAGAATTTCTTTTTCTCCGACATAGTCCTGCGAAAAGCCTACGCGGAACGCCATAAATCTTCAAGGCCGCCATACAACACTTCCCGCTTCCAGCACCTCTCATATCCGATGCTTTTGATAGTCATAATCATCCTCGTGCTCCTGCTCTTCGGCGGTGGGGGCGGCTACTACGGACACCGTCGTTGGGGATACGGTGGTGGCGCCGGTGTCGGCCTCGGCACCATTTTGCTCATCCTTCTGATCCTATATCTGCTCGGATACCTGCACTTTTAGTGGTGCAGCCTTGCTGATATAATGGAGCCACGCTAGATTTCCATAGGGAAAAGGGCGCGCATTTTAGGGTCTACAGAAGCTGGACTTTGGTGCCCGCCGTCGTACTCACCCGTTAGTCTTTCGGCGTAAACATAGATTGGCGATCGCAAAATGCGATTTGCCCCGCGTGCCTCCCAGGTCGCGAGAGCAGCAGCTTCAGCCAATAGAAAAGACAGTTTTTGATCACCAAATTTTCTGAACTTCCGCTTTCTGCTTATGTGCAGGAGCGTTTGAAACACAACGGTTTCGTAACCCCAACCCCAGTCCAAGCAGCAGCCATCCCCGTTGCCTTTGAAGGTGACGACATTCTCGCCACCGCACAGACGGGAACCGGCAAGACTTTGGCATTCATGATCCCCATCATCGAGATGATGCTCGAAGAGGATCATCATGCGAAGGGCGCGAAACCGACCCACGAGATCATCGAAGCGTTGGTACTTGTTCCCACACGCGAACTCGCCATGCAGGTCGTGGGTGAATACGACAAACTGCGCGGCAAAAAACTTCCGCCCGCAGCGTTGATTGTCGGCGGCATCGCCGAGAAGCCGCAGCTCAAAGCCCTGAAGGATGGCGCCCGTCTGATCGTCGCAACTCCAGGACGATTAGAAGACCTCATGGATCGTGGCTTTGTGAAATTCAAAGGCCTGAACATCCTGGTACTGGACGAAGCCGACCGCATGCTTGACATGGGTTTCATCCCGGCCATTCGCCGCATCATGAAAGCGCTCCCGGGCAAAGACGACAAGCAGACCATGTGCTTCTCGGCCACCCTCGAAGCATCGGTCGTGCATTTGATCGATCAGTATCTGCAGAAGCCGGTACGGCTGGAATTCGGTTCTACATTGAAGCCGATCGATAGCGTGCAACTACGAGCGTATGAAGTCTCCAACGAGCAAAAGCTTTCGCTCCTCGAAAAATTGCTAACTGAAGATGGCGGACGCTTCATGATCTTCACCCGCACTAAGCGCGGAGCTGAACGACTCACCAAGAAATTAGTCCGCGACAAGTACCATGCGGCAATGATCCACGGTGATCGCAGCCAATCGCAGCGCAACGCGGCTCTTGCGGGATTCCAACAAGGCCGTTATCAGATATTGGTCGCGACTGATGTTGCTTCGCGCGGGATACATGTAGAAGACGTGGCGCACGTAGTGAATTACGATCTGCCGGCCATCCCGGAAGATTTCATCCACCGCATCGGACGTACCGGTCGCGCCGGCGGAAGCGGGATTGCCTCAACGTTCGTGAGTGGCGTGGATGTTCCTGACTTCAAGATCATCGAACGTACCCTGAAGCTGAACATTAAGCGCATGACCGTTGACGGCAACTTGGCGAAGGAAGAGAAGCCGGGTCCGGTGAAAGTCACTGGCAAGATGCAGCAAGCCAGCCGCGGTTCAAAGATGATGCGCTTGCCGGGCGAAGTCTTGCAGCGCCATGGTGACCGTTCGGATTTCTAGCTGCTAGTTTTTCTTGATCGCGGCCGTCCAGTTCACCATCAGGTAGAGCGGGGCGGCCGTAGCTTCTTCCGCCTGGTCAATGAGGAACCGCTGACCATCAGAGGAAACGTCATACGGGAAGCCGTTACCGATGAGGCTCACGTGGAACATGGATTGCGGCACGCCCACTTCTAAATCATTGCCATTCACCTTCAACGTGGCAGAGAAAAATTGGTTCTCCAGTGAAGAATAGAAGATCTCTTTACTGTCTCCGCGCCATACAGGGTACGCACCGCCACCGGTCGAGACTTGCCATTTGCCTTCGCCCTTTGGGAAAGGCGAGATGTAGACCTCGGGTCGGCCGGTCTCGTCAGAGGCGTAGACCACCCATTTGCAGTCGGGTGAGACACGGCCCATCAATATATTCGAGTCACGTGACGGCGCCTCTACCGCAACGAAGGGTTTGCGATCGCCAAACAACGGCATGGCCCAAAGTCCAGAGCCTTTTTGCACACTACCTTTTCCAGTGTAGATGAGGTATTTTCCGTCTCTCGTAAACTCAGGAAACGCGAAGGGCAGGGTCTTGTCATTGAGCTTTTGCGCGGCGCCGCTGCCAGTGGCCGATTTCATATGAAGGTCAAACTCGCCTCCGCCGTTCGGAGTCGTGACCGCATAAACAAGGTTCTTGCCGTCTGGGGACCAAGCAGGGTTTGCCGGAGTGCCTTCGTTATAAGTAATGCGGGTGCGGGCCTCGCGCTCGAGGTCAATCACCCAAACTTCCCAGAACGGATCCCCGGCGAGAGTCGCGGCTTTCTTGCCGTCGGGTGAAAGCCGAACATCCACTTGGTTCAGCTTCTTGCCAACGTTCTTTAGGAACTTGCCCGTGCGGTCAAACCAGGCCAGTTGCGTGCCGGACGCTGTTGAACTTGCAGGCTGAAAGATAAGCATGCCCGCATTTGAAACCGAGAAAATTGTTCGCCATGTGCCGCTGTCATAGCGGACACTGGGAAGCACTGCAGTCGGCGTGGCTGAGAGCTTGCCGGTCGATGGATCAAAGGGCTGCGCCATCAGCGCGGAATGGTCGTGGAACAGTAAGTATCCGGCGGCATATTCAGCGCCTGAATCGCTGGGCAAGATCATTTTGTTCTCTTTGCCGTCGATAGAAGCAAAGAAGACACCGTTCGCGGCCGCTGTGCCGCCGTTGTGCTGCGTAGCAAAGTAGAGAAAATGTTTTCCGTCCGGCAAGGCAAAGGGCCAGCGATGCGTGGTGTGGATCTTGGTGTCGAGAGTGGTGATTGGGGTCGGCGTGCCGCCAGAGGCGTTGATCTGGAATATCCCACTGCGAAAATCCGGCGCGAACAGGATGATGTCATCCTTGTTCCAGGTGCCACCACGGGCGTTCGTGGTGTCACAAAGTTCCACCTCGGAACCACCATCGGCTGATATGCGTTTCAATTTGGTGAGAGTGAAGAAGCCGATGGACTTGCCATCGGGAGACCAGAAGGGATGCGCGGCGCCTTGTGTTCCATCCAATTGAACGGCTGCCATACTGCCGATGGAGCGTACCCACAACGTCTGCTGGTTGTCAGTACCGGCGGCAACGAATGCGACTTTGTCGCCTTGAGGCGAGATGACCGGGGCTCCCGCAAGATCGCCGATGCTGCTGAAGGTCATCTTCGGAGGCGCGGAGATTTCTGCCAGAATCACTTTTTCGGCGGGATGCGGTGCGAACAGGGCGAGTGCCGCCCATGCGACCAGCATCCCCAGCGCAACCGCTGCGCCCAGTTTCCAGGTAAGTTGTTTCCAATCGGCGGACGCGGTGTGAAATGGCGCTTCTTTTGTCCCGAAATCGCGCACCCACTCGAGCTGTAGCTTAAGATCATGCGCGGATTCAAAACGGTCTGCAGGATCTTTTGCCAGACAAGTGGCAACAACGCGATCAAACGCGGCAGGCACAGCGGGCTGAAGGGAACTCGCCGGTGGCGGATCGTTAGCGAGAATCGCGCCGACTACCGCGGAAGGCGTCTTACCTTGGAACGCGCGCTTGCCGGCAGCGGCCTCATACAGCACCGCTCCGAAACAAAAGATGTCAGAGCGAACATCGGCTTCCTGTCCGCCGATCTGTTCGGGCGACATGTACTGCACGGTCCCCACCACCGTGCCGACGCTCGTCAGTGCCGCAGCGGGGCTGGATTGTGTGAGCGCGCCCGAAAGTAGCGGCGCGGACCCCGAACCCGATGCGACTGCTGCTGATTGCACGCCCGCAGGCTTGGCCAGTCCAAAGTCCAGCAGCTTCGCTCCGGACTTCGTCATCATGATGTTGCCCGGCTTGATGTCGCGATGGATGATCCCGGCGTGATGTGCTTTCTCAAGCGCTTCAGAAAGCTCGATAGACATCTTCAGCAATTGCGGCAGTGGCATTGGGCCGCGCTTCAGGCGGTCAGCGAGCGTCTCACCTTCCAGATACTCCATCACCAGGAAATCGACACCATCCTGCGAGCCGACGTCGAACAATGTGCAGATGTGAGCGTGTTGAAGTTGAGAAATAGCTTTGGCTTCGCGATCAAAACGCTGCTTCAAGTCGGCATTTTGTGAAAGATGAGTGGGCAGGACTTTGATGGCGACGGTGCGGTCGAGCCGCGTGTCTTGCGCGCGATAGACTTCGCCCATGCCGCCCGCGCCCAACGGCGAAATGATCTCGTACGGCCCAAGCCTGGTTCCCGGATTCAGTCCCAATATGTCACCTGTAGAGTGCGAGAATTCTACTGTGATTCAAAGACTTAGCCAATCACAAAGGCTGAATGGCACAAGTTTGCAGAATCGCATCTCACTTTGCAGACATCTATTCGTGAATCTGAAGGAGAACGAAATGGCCGCTAGCCAGAAGCCACTTGACCAAGTTGTACATGAGCGTCGTGCGACGCAGGAGTTTGATTCCAAGCCGATCCCCGATGCAGATCTAAAACAGATTCTTGAAGCCGGACGACACGCGCCCAGCGGCTATAACTTGCAGCCATGGCGATTCATCGTGGTGCGAGATCCGGAGCAGCGCAAAGCATTGCGTGGTGCGGCGTTCAACCAGCCAAAAGTAGAGAATGCGTCAGCAGTGATCGTGGCGGTTGCAGCGTTGAAGGCGTGGCAAGAAGGCGATCTGGACAAAGTGGCCGCTCTTTCAAAGGAACACGGTTTTACTGATCAGCAGGTCGAAGGCATGAAGAAGTCAGTGACCGGCGCGCTGGGCGGCGAGCCCGGCGACATTTGCGGGTGGGGTCCTGATTGGGCGGTATGGGGCAATCGGCAGACAATGATCGCGTTCACGCACATGATGCTGGAGGCCGAGTCGCTGGGGTACGATACCGCGCCGATGGAAGGCATGATGGAGTCGCAAGTGAAAAAGGTGCTCGGCATCCCGACGGACAACCAAAAGTTCCGTGTTGTGGCCATGCTGGCCATTGGACATAAGAAAGGTGAAGACAAACCTTTTGCCGGACGCTTTCCCCTTGAGTACAACTTCTTTGACAACAAGTGGGGCAACGGAATCAAGCTCTAAAGGTCTGCGCATCGTCGCTCCGCGCGACGATGCGCTCCTTCCTTTAAACGCGCTACTCCCAAAAGATTTACAATCTGAAACCTATGTCGATGAAGGAAATCGGCGCCTGGGCGCTCGATACGGCGAAATCACGCGGTGCAACCTACGGCGATGCCCGCATCGTTGATGAGCGTTCGCGGGCGTTGATGACGAAGAACGGCAAGGTTGCGCACGCTGCGGATTCAGAATCGCTCGGCATCGGGATTCGCGTGATCGCGGAAAATGCATGGGGATTCGCAGCGACTGACGATCTTTCCCGCTCATCCGTGGAGGCTACGGCAGCGAAAGCTGTAAGCATTGCGCGGGCATCGGCGAAGGTGAAGGCGCAGGAACTACGTCTGGCGGACGAAAAGCCTGCCGTTGCCGATTGGACCTCGCCGCATCAGATCGACCCCTTCACAACCTCTCTTGAACAGAATCTCGACCTGCTGATGCAGGTAGACGCCGAGCTACGAAAAGTGGACGGAGTGACGCTTGCGGAGGCCAACGTAAACTTTCGCAAATGTGAACAGTGGTTTTATTCGACCGAAGGTTCTGACATTCACCAGAAGCGTTTCATCACGGGCGCAGGTTTTGACGTTTATTCATTCGCGGGAACAGAGATTCAAAAGCGCTCGTATCCGAATTCTTTTGGCGGGCAGTATCAGAACAATGGCTATGAGCTGATCGCGGAATTGGACCTGGTGGGCAATGCGGGGCGCATCGCGGAGCAAGCCGTTGCCTTGCATAAGGCCGACCAATGTCCGCAAGGGAACTTCACGCTGATCTTGGATTCGTCGCAACTGGGATTACAGATCCATGAATCGATCGGGCATCCGATAGAACTTGATCGCGTGTTGGGAATGGAGGCCAACTTTGCCGGAACTTCATTCTTAACGACAGAAAAATTGCGGAACCTCAAATACGGCAGTGACATCGTCAATGTAGTGGCCGATGCGACCCAGCAGCATGGCCCGGGTTTAGGAACGTTCGCGTATGACGATGAAGGCGTTGCCGCGCAGTGTACCCCCATCATCACCAAGGGTGAATTCATCGGCTATCTCACATCGCGTGAGACAGCGCACGCCGTAGGCGACACGCGATCCAACGGCACCATGCGTGCGGAAGGCTGGAACCGCATTCCCATCATCCGCATGACGAACATCTCCATTCTTCCCGGCGAAAAGCCGCTGACCTTCGATCAGCTTATTTCGAATACGGACGACGGCATCTTCATGCAGACTAATCGTTCATGGTCGATTGACGACAAACGTTACAACTTCCAATTCGGATGTGAGATCGCATGGGAGATCAAAGGCGGCAAGCTTGGACGCATGCTGAAGAATCCGTCATATTCCGGCATAACCACAGAATTCTGGAACTCTATGGATGCGATCTGTTCACGCGACCAATGGACTCTTTGGGGCACGCCAAACTGCGGCAAAGCCCAGCCAATGCAAACGATGGGCACAGGACACGGCGCAGCGCCGGCGCGTTTCCGTAACGTAAAAGTGGGGAGCGCATTCCGATGATGACTCCCGAACGAGCGCAAGAACTTCTAGACAAAGCGAAGAAGCTCACCTCAGCCGATGACATCGAACTCATCATCGGTGGCGGACGGAATGCCCTCACGCGTTTTGCGAATAACACCATTCATCAAAATGTCGCTGAAGAGGGATTCGTGATTTCCGTACGCACGGTTATCGACGGTAAAACGGCGCGGGCCACGACCAACAAATCTGACGATGATAGCCTTCGACGCGCGATCAAGTCTGCAGAAGAACTCACTCGCGTGCAGGAGCGCGATCCTGATCTGCTGCCGATGGCCTCGCCCGGCGACCCGCCCAGACCGCATGCCAATCGACCATCGAGACATTTTGCATCGACTGCTGCCATCACGCCGGAAGACCGGGCCGCAGGCGTGGGCAAGATCGTGGACATCGCAAAGAAGCATAGCCTGGTGACGGCGGGAATCTATTCGACAAGCGATACTTTTGAGGCGCTGGTGAATTCTCGTGGCGTGAATACATTTCACGCTGAGACGAAAGCTGAAGTATCGATCACCATGCTTGCCGGCGATTCTTCAGGATGGCAGAAAGCCAACTCCCCCAATGTGGGCAACATCGATGCGGCTCATCTTGCAGAAGTCGCAGCGCGCAAGGCACTCGGATCGGCGAAGCCGACTGAGCTCCCGCCCGGCAAGTACGCCGTTATTCTTGAGCCGGCTGCGGCGCTCGATTTAGTTGGCTTCATGTTTTATGACTTTGGCGGGCAGGCAGTGCTTGATGAGCGTTCTTTTCTGTCGAACCGGATTGGCACGAACTTATTCGGCGAAAACATCACCATCGAAGACAACGCATACCATCCTCTGCAATCCGGCGCGCCGTTTGATGGTGAAGGTGTTCCACGACAGCGCGTGACGTTAGTTGAAGATGGCGTGATTAAGAGCCTCGTGTATGCCCGCGGAACGGCGGCAAAGATGCGCGCGTCCGAACTGGCTGACAAAGTGGGCGAGATCAGAGTTACCGGACATGGCTTCGCACTGCCGAACGACATGGGCGACGCACCCATGAACATCGTCTTCAGCGGGCCGCCCACGGGACAGACCAAGACAGTCGACGAGATGATCGCATCCACCGAACGGGGAGTTTTAGTCACACGTTGTTGGTATATCCGCGAGGTCGAGCCTTACGAAAAAATCCTTACCGGTATGACGCGTGACGGAACATTCTTGGTCGAGGATGGCAAGATCAAGGGCGGTGTTCGCAATTTCCGCTTCAATCAAGGTCTGGTTCATCTATTAAATAATGTGGAGCAGATGGGAACACCGGTCCGAGCCAGCGGGGAAGAGGCATTTGATATGGTGGTGCCGGCAATGAAGGTGCGCGAGTTTAACTTCACTGAGGTAACAAAATTTTAGTTGCGCAAGCGCCTACCAAGCGCGATAGTAGTAACCCCGAACCAATCGACTTAGGTAACTTCCGGCGGCAAAAGCTTTGGATGTAAAGTAAATCATCCCTTGAACTGAGGTGGGCGCATGCAGGAACTTCGCAGCGCAGTCCGATTTCCGATTCGTCTTCCGATCGCGCTGAATACTCGCGAGACCTCCATTGACACTGCTGAAACCCTTGATATCTCGGCAGGCGGCGTCTTGTTCCACGTGGACGCTGACATGGCTGTGGGATCCACCATCACTTTCAGCATTGCCATGCCGGCGGATGTTCTGGGGACGCCGCAGGATGTGGTGGTGAATTGCGTGGGCCGGGTGATCCGCTGCACCGATGAAGGCGGCCGACGTTCCGTTGCGGCCGTGATTGACGAATACCGCTTCGAGCGCGGGTAGAGCGACCGTTAACGGTGAGTAGTATGGGCCAAAGACCCTCCAACCCGGAATTGCCAGAAAAGCCCTCAGCCATTCGTGTCATCATCGCTGACACGCAATCAATCTATCGCGTTGGCATTCGCAAGATATTGGCACTTGAAGATGACATCCGCGTGATTGGCCAAGCGGAGAATTTCGAACAGACTGTTGCAGCGGCCACACGTTTTCCTGCTGATGTGATCTTGTTTGAAGCGGCCATCACCGCCAATCACCACGAAGCGGTATCAGAACTGATCAAGAATTCGCCGCAGTCCAAGATCGTTGTCGTGCTGGTTGAGCCGGCGGAGGAAGATACGGTTGACCTGCTAAAGCGCGGAGTTCGTGGCATTGTAGCGCGCTCCATCTCACCCGATCTTTTGGTCCGTTGTGTGCGTAAGGTGGCGGCTGGCGAGACTTGGCTCGACAACAAAGGCGTGAATTGGATGCTGGAAGCCTACCGCTCGCAAGCCGCTTTGCTGACCATGCCGCGGGTAAAACCGCGACTGTCTGAAAAAGAACTCAACATCATCTCGCTCGTCACTCAGGGAATGCGCAACAAAGAGATTGCAGTCGAGATTGGCACTACGGAACAGGTTATCAAGAATTACCTTCGCAAGGTCTATGACAAGCTCGGCGTATCAGACCGTCTTGAACTTGCGTTGTACTGCATCCATCATCAATTGCTCAAGAATCGCCTCGGCCACGCTTCTTCAGCAGACGCGGTACGCGAGAACGTTTTGACTACCGCAGCCATTGCGGGAAATACCAAGTAGATCGGGTTCTGCCCGCTTTGCCCGGAAAGGGCAGGATTTGCATCGTCCTCTTTTAGCGGACTAAGCACCGCACTATGTTTCGGTTAGAATAGGACTACAGCCTTGCTTCGCCTTCCGCGAAGCAAAATTCCTTCAATAAGGACGGAGAGGTGGCCGAGTGGCTGAAGGCGCACGCTTGGAAAGCGTGTTTAGGGGAAACTCTAACGTGGGTTCGAATCCCACCCTCTCCGCCAGATTCTTTACGCAGCCTTTCTCTTTCGTTGGCCGCTCGTCTTGAAGATCTGCTCCATAAGTAAGCGCTGTGTGTTGCTTTGGTAGTGGTTTTTCGCGGTCACCATTCCCACTTTGCGCTTGCTATGTTTGCCGGTAATAGGGATGAACTTGCAGCCTTCCTGTGGCTTTACGGCCATCGCGGGCACAGCCGATACGCCCATTCCTGCGCAGACCATGGCCAATATCGTAGCGAACTGGCCGCTTTCGAAGATCACCTTGGGTGATATCCGCGCTTTGCTGCAGGCGGCGATGAGTCCGTCGCGAAAGCAATGGCCCTCTTTCAAAAGCAAGAAGGGTTCGGCGTTTAATTCTTCGAGGCTGATCGATCGCCGCGAGCCGAGACGATGCTTCTCGGGCAGGACGGCGTAGAACTTCTCTTCAAAAAGTTGTTGGGCTTCGAATTCGCTACCCTCGATAGGCAGAGCCGCTACTACAACATCAATCGTCCCATCGGACAGCCCTTGTCGCAGGAGAGGTGTGATCTCCTCCACTACTTTCACTGAAACTTTGGGATGTTTGGTAGCGAATCCGTGCAGCAATCTCGGCAGAAGATATGCGGCAATCGTTGGAATGATGCCCAGCACGACTTCGCCCTTATCATTGCCGGACATATCCCGCAACTCGCTTTTTGCTTCGCTTACTTCACGAAGAATGCGTTCCGCCTTTGGCAGAAAGGCTTTGCCGAAGACCGTAAGGCGTGCAGAACGCGGCAAACGATCGAACAGCCGCGCACCTAGTTCAGCCTCGAGCTTCAGTATCTGTTGTGATAATGAGGGCTGTGCCACGTGCTCGGCTTGTGACGCCCGAGTGAATGTTCCGTGTCGCGCCACGGCGCAGAAGTATCGAAGTTGATGGATCTCCATAAAACTAAAAAAACCACTGCAAGACGCAAATCCTATGGAAGTCATAGGAAACATATATTTTACGCCTACATGCTCCGCGCGAGAAGATAGTGTCATGGATAAAGAACTAGCAGCCGCAGCCGCCTCTGGCGAAACCACTCAAGCCACTTCTTCCGAAGCAAAGTGCCCCTTCGGGCACGGAACGAAGCGCACTCACACCAATTCCGATTGGTGGCCGACGCAGATGAACCTCAGTGTCCTGCATCAGCATTCCGAACTTTCTGACCCGATGGGCGAGAAGTTCAATTACGCCGAAGAATTCAAAACGCTCGACCTGAGTGCAGTGATCAAAGATCTCAATGCGTTGATGACGGATTCGCAAGAGTGGTGGCCGGCCGATTTCGGGCACTATGGGCCGTTCTTCGTCCGAATGGCTTGGCACAGCGCAGGAACCTATCGCATCGGCGATGGCCGCGGCGGAGCCGGCTTCGGCACGCAGCGCTTTGCGCCTCTTAACAGCTGGCCTGACAACGCTAATCTTGACAAAGCTCGCCGCCTGCTCTGGCCCATCAAGCAGAAATATGGACGCAAGATCTCGTGGGCGGATCTGATGATTCTCGCCGGCAACGTCGCTTTGGAGTCCATGGGATTTAAGACGTTCGGCTTTGCCGGTGGACGCGAAGACGTATGGGAGCCGCCACAAGATATTTATTGGGGTCCCGAAGGGAAATGGCTGGCTGATGAGCGCTACAGTGGCGATCGCGATCTGGCGGATCCGCTTGGCGCAGTTCAGATGGGATTGATTTATGTGAATCCTGAAGGTCCTAACGGTAAGGCCGATCCGCTGGCTGCCGCGCGCGATATTCGCGAGACCTTCGCGCGTATGGCGATGAACGACGAAGAGACCGTCGCGCTGATTGCGGGCGGACACACCTTCGGCAAGACCCACGGTGCCGCGGTCCCTTCAGAACACGTGGGTCCGGAGCCGGAAGGTGCTGACGTCGAACATCAGGGTCTCGGCTGGCACAACAAATTCAACACCGGCAATGGTGCCCACACCATCACCAGCGGACTCGAAGGCGCGTGGACGACCACTCCCGCGAAATGGAGCAACAACTTTTTTGAGAATCTGTTCAAGTATGATTGGGAACTCAACAAGAGTCCTGCAGGCGCACAGCAATGGAAGCCTAAGAACAATGCCGGCGCAGGCACGGTGCCGGACGCGCACGATCCATCGAAAAAACACGCGCCCTTCATGCTGACAACCGATCTCGCTCTCCGCATGGATCCGATCTACGGACCCATCTCGAAGCGATTCCATGATGATCCGCAAGCGTTCGCATCGGCCTTTGCGAAAGCCTGGTTCAAGCTTACGCATCGCGATATGGGCCCACTCTCGCGCTATTTGGGGCCCCTCGTTCCCAAGGAAGCACAGATCTGGCAGGACCCCGTTCCCGCCGTCGATCACAAGCTCATCGACGACAAAGATGCGACAGCGTTGAAAGCCAAGATACTCGCATCCGGATTGTCCATCTCAGAATTGGTTTCCACGGCTTGGGCGGCGGCTTCCAGCTTCCGCGGTTCTGATAAGCGCGGTGGAGTGAACGGTGCCCGCATCCGCTTAGCTCCGCAGAAGGACTGGGAAGTGAACCAGCCCGCGCAGTTACAGAAGGTGTTGCAGAAACTGGAAGTGATCCAGAAGGAGTTCAACGCTTCCCAGATCAACGGCAGCGCAGGCAAGAAAATCTCATTGGCGGATTTGATCGTGCTCGCCGGCGACGCAGCAGTGGAAGAGGCGGCGAAGAAAGGTGGTCACCCGGTAAAGATCCCGTTCTTTCCGGGGCGCACAGATGCTTCGCAAGAGCAGACTGACGCTCACTCCTTCAGAGTGATGGAGCCTGCGGCCGATGGGTTCCGTAACTATCGCAGCGCCTCACTGAAGCAGACGGAAGACGATGCATTGCTCGATCGCGCGCAACTGTTGAATCTCACAGCCCCGGAGATGACTGCGCTGATTGGCGGCTTGCGGGTCTTGGACACTAATTTCGCCGGTTCGCGCAAAGGTGTATTCACGACACGTCCGCAAACACTGACCAATGACTTCTTCGTGAACTTGCTTGGTATGGAGACGAAGTGGCAACCGGTGAACGGCCATTATGTAGGCTTCGATCGTAAGACCGGCAGCGAGAAGTGGACTGCCTCGCGCGTTGACCTTCTCTTCGGTTCCAACTCGCAGTTGCGGGGAATCGCTGAGGTTTATGCCAGCGCAGATGCGAAGGAGAAGTTTGTAAAGGACTTCGTCTTCGCTTGGACCAAAGTGATGAACTCGGATCGGTTCGATCTTCCTACTCGTACGATCGCGACGAACTGACTTTAATCTCGCATTCAGAGGGCGGCTTCGAGCGATTTGCCAGAGCGGGCTGGTCTGGCAACCCAAACGATGCCGCCCGCATCCCACAGCTTCTGAAGTCGCTCCATCCGGTAGAGTCCAGAATCCGTCCTTCCATCGACGTCCCAGTAATTGTTGCTGTTAGTAAGCTCCGCCGACCTCTGTCAGCGGCCATAAGAATGACTTTTTGACTGTAATTTTCTTTCCCTCTAGGAGCTACAGAGATGAGCAAACTTGCTGAGATCCTCAAGAGACATCAGACCGATATCCAAGCCGACTGGATCAAGGAGATGTCATCCGTAAACCGTCGCAAAGACTTAATAACGGATGGAGAGGTGAAGCAGCAGACTGCTGAACTCTTAGAGTCGCTGGTGGAAGCGTCAAAGTCTGGCAATGTCACTGACATGCACTCCTCGCAATACGCCCCCGTTCGCGATTTTCTTTCGTCAATATCAACCTCCCGGGCGAAGCAGGGTTTCACGCCATCGGAGACGGCCAGTTTTGTCTTCTCACTGAAGGCGCCCATCTCCACCCGATTGCGGAAAGAGGTGAAAGACGCTGACGAACTCTTTAAAGAACTCGTTATATCTAATCAGTTGATCGACAATCTCGGACTCTACACAACCGAGATGTTCATCAAGACCCGCGAACAAGTCATCTTGCGTCAGCAGGAAGAGATGTTGGAGCTTTCAACACCGGTTGTAAAGTTGTGGGAAGGCGTGCTCGCATTGCCGGTCATCGGCACATTGGACAGTGCCCGCACGCAGGTCGTGATGGAATCGCTACTGAAGACCGTGGTCGAAACAAATTCCAAGATTGCCATCATTGATATCACCGGCGTCCCGACGGTGGACACCCTCGTCGCACAGCACTTGTTGAAGACCATCACTGCCGCGAGGTTGATGGGCGCGGAATGCATAATCAGCGGAATTCGCCCGCAGATCGCGCAGACCATCGTTCACTTGGGCATCAATCTTAATGACATCGTGACGAAATCCAAACTTTCGGATGCCTTTGCTCTGGCGCTGCAAAAGACAGGGAAAAAAGTAGTGAAGGCGGAGAGAAGCCAAACGCGGGCAGCCTCACAAGCCGGCGGGAATGACGATCCAAGGAAGGCCAGCTGATGGAACGTATCCCGATCCTTCGCATGGGTTCGCTGTTGCTCGTCACCATCCAGGTGGATATGCACGACCAATTGGCCATGACGTTGCAAGACGATCTGACTACGGCCATCGCGAAATACGATTCCCGCGGCGTGCTGATAGATATATCTTCGCTCGAGATCGTCGACTCATTCATCGGACGCATGTTGGCGAACATCGCCGCGATGTCGCGCGTGCTGGATGCGCATACGGTGCTGGTCGGTATGCAGCCGGCTGTGGCCATCACATTAGTAGAACTTGGAATGTCTTTGCCGGGCGTACGCACCGCGTTGAATGTGGAATCGGGCATGGAACTGCTGCATTCGCTCGATGACCGGCAGGGGGCTGAAGACGGCGATGCCGCGGAAGTCTGAGACCCTCCCCATTTGGTCGGCGTCAGACATCGTGGCAGCGCGTCAGACGGTTCGGCAGTGGGCCATCGATATGAAGTTCACGCTGGTCGATCAAACCAAGATCGTGACCGCCGCCAGCGAACTCGCGCGTAATACCCTTCAGCATGGCGGCGGCGGCACCATGCAGATCGAGACCGATGAGAATGGTCCGTACGTAGGGTTGCGCCTAACCTTCGTGGACAAAGGCCCCGGCATTCCTGACATTCAGGCTGCGATGAAAGATGGCTACACCACAGGGGGTGGCATGGGGCTGGGGCTGAGCGGAAGCAAACGCCTGATGAGCCACTTCGAGATCGAGACAAAAGTGGGGGAAGGCACCCGTGTAGTAGTGACCCGATGGAAATAGTATTTTCGCCCTATCCCACATTTCGTAGCGTGACGTTGAACGATCCCAGCCAGCCCGGTGAAGCGCGCCGCGCCGGCTCGGTGCTTGCTCGTGAGCTTTCATTCACGGATGAAAAGCGCGCCGAGGTTGAGATCATGGTGACCGAACTGGCCAACAATTGCATCAAGCATGGCGGCGGCGGCCAATTGATCTTGTCAGCTCGCAAAGATGAAGGCCGGCTGGATATTCTCGCGTTGGACAAAGGCCAGGGCATCGCAAATATGGGCGAAGCGCTGCGCGACGGATATTCCAGTGCGGGCACGCCCGGCAACGGGCTGGGCGCCGTGCAGCGAATCGCTGAGCATTTTGAAGTGTTCACCCGGCCTAAAGGCGGAACGGCGATACTGGCGCGCGTTCGCAGTGCGGCCTACAAACCCACGCCGCTGGATACCGGCGCAGTGTCGCTGCCCATCTCAGGAGAGCGCGTTTGCGGCGATGCTTACGCGTATGCTCATTCTTCAGCGCGTTCGATCTACATGATGGTTGATGGCCTTGGCCATGGGCCGATCGCAGCAGAAGCGGCATCGGTCGCCTTGGAAATATTTCAACGCTATTGCTCGGATCCCGCCGTAGAGATCATGGACCGAATGCACAACGCCATGCGCTCCACTCGTGGCGCTGCCGTGGGTATCGCGGAGATCCAATATGACCGGGCTCGGGTCGTGTATTGCGGCGTAGGCAACATCGCGGCGACATGCGTTTCACCGGCTGAAGAGAGCGCCCGCAGCATGATCTCGCACAATGGCACCATCGGACACCAAGCTCCCAAGATTGCCGATTTTACTTATCCATGGGGTGTAGATTCACGGCTTATCATGCACTCTGACGGTTTAAGCGCCCGCTTTAGCCTGAAGACATATCCTGGGCTGTTACAAAAAGATCCTGCATTGGTCGCAGCAGTCTTGTATCGCGATCACGTCCGTCAGCGTGACGATGCCACGATCCTGGTGGCGGCACCGAGGGCCGCGTGATGGCTGAGAAGCTGCTTAACATTGAACTTCGTTTTGAACGCGACGTGGTACAGGCGCGTCAACGCGCGCGTGAGATCGCTGCCGTACTCGGCTTTGACCATCAGGAACAGATCCGCATCGCTACTGCGACTTCAGAGATTGCGCGCAACGCCTTTCGTTACGCGACCGGTGGTTGCGTGGTCTTCTCCGCGTCTACTGATACTCCACAGCGTTTTGAAGTTCTAGTCACAGACAAAGGGAAAGGCATTCCCCGCCTCGAGCAAGTGCTTGAGGGCCACTACCGTTCCGATACCGGCATGGGAATGGGCATCATCGGCACGCGCAAGCTGATGGATGAATTCAGGATTGAGAGTTCGAATAAAGGCACTGAAGTGTATTTCGCCAAGCACCTTCCCAGGAGCGCACCTTACCTGACCTCGCTTTCTATCCGCAAGATGCGGGAGGAGGCAGCGAAGCGTGGACCTGATAATCCGTACGAAGAGATCCAGCTACAGAACTTGGAACTGATGAAGACTCTTTCGGAACTGCGCGCCCGCCAGGACGAGCTTGACCGCCTGAATCTTGAACTTGAAGACACCAATCGCGGAGTAGTTGCACTCTATGCCGAACTCGAAGATCGTGCTGATTACCTGCGACGCACCGCCGAATTGAAATCGACTTTCTTGTCCAACATGTCGCACGAGTTCCGCACGCCGCTGAACTCTATCATTTCGCTTGCGCGCATGTTGGGAGAATCGGATACTAACCCGCTCGATGGGGACCAGCAGCGCGAGGTCCGCTATATCCAAAACTCTGCGCGGGACTTGCTTGAGTTGGTCAATGATCTGCTTGATATGGCGAAGATCGAGGCCGGCAAGCTGCAAGTGCGTCCTCGCACTTTCGAAGTGAGCGAACTTTTCGGCGCTCTGCGTGGCATGTTGAAGCCGCTGCTGTCTGAGCGGTCCATGACTCTTGTGTTCGAAGATCCGGTCGACTTGCCGTCCCTTTACACCGATGAAGGCAAGCTTTCTCAGATATTGCGCAATCTCATCTCCAATGCCATCAAGTTCACGCCAAAAGGCGAAGTACGGGTGAGCGCAACCATCGACGAAGGAGAACAGGTCGTTTTCACGGTGGCCGACACGGGGATTGGAATCTCAGAGGGCGATCTGGAGAAGATATTCCAGGAATTCAGCCAGATAGATAACGAGCTTCAGAGCAAATATCGCGGAACCGGGCTCGGCCTTCCTTTGTCGCAAAACCTGGCCAATCTATTGGGCGGCACCATCACGGTGGAAAGCAAACCGGGCATTGGTTCCACTTTCAGAGTCACCATCCAACGCGAATACAAGACAGAGGATGAGCGGCACAAGTATCCCAAGAACGAAGAGTTGGATGCGAATCGTCTCACCATACTCGTGATGGAAGACAATCACGAGACGCAATACCTTTACCGCTCCTATCTGGAAAAGTCTCCATATCAGATGATCGGAGTGCGGAATCCCGACGAGGCGCGCGAGTTTTTGCGTGACCACAAGCCCGCCGCCATCGTTTGTGACCTGATGATAGATGCGCGCATGGAGGTCGGTTTCATCAGTGAGCTACGGCGGGATCCGAATCTCAACGACGTTCCCATTCTCGCAGTGAGCATATTCCCTGAGGAGCAGAAAGCACTGGCAGCCGGGGCGACAGCTTTTCAGTTGAAGCCATTCCCGGCGGAAGTGCTTCGTGACTTGCTGGGAACACTTACGCACCATTCACAAGAAGGCTCTATACTTTTAATAGATGATCAGGAAGTCGCCCGCTATGTATTGCGTCAATTCCTGCCGATAGACACCTATCGCATTCTGGAAGCGCGCTCTGGACGTGAAGGTCTCGCTATTGCGAAGAGCGAGCATCCCGATGTCATTTTTCTAGACTTGGCCATGTCAGACATGGATGGTTACGCGGTGCTGACAGCTCTTAAAGAGGATGCGGCTACCAGGTCAATACGCGTGATTATTCACACCTCACAACCGAAAAGTGAAGTGCGCCGTAGCCAACTGAGTGAAGCTTTCGATATCCTGCCCAAGAGCGTACTTGGAGAGCCTGATGCCGAAGACCGCGTAGACGACCTCTTAAGGCGAGCGGGAATCAAAAAAGATGCAAAGGTCAGGCATGCCTGAGACGACTCCATATAAGATCCTGCACGCCGATGACCGGGAAGAGAACCGGTACATCATCTCCAAAATCCTGCGCACTGCGGGCTACGAAGTGATCTCAGTCGGCACTGGACGCGATGCCATGGAGAAGGCCATGGAGCAGCCTGACCTCATCATCCTTGATGTTCGTCTGCCAGACATGATCGGGTACGAAGTCTCCGCGCGGCTTAAGTCGAACCATCTGACAAGTTCCATCCCCATCATCCAGCTCTCCGCTAGCTTCGTGACGAATGAGAGTAAAGTGCAGGCGCTCGATAGCGGTGCTGATCAATACCTCACTCAACCGGTAGAACCGCCAGTCTTGGTGGCTTCCATAAAAGCGTTGCTGCGAATGCGCAAAGCGGAAGCCATATCTCGTTTATCCGCCCGGCAGTGGCAGACCACCTTCGATGCGCTGTCAGAAGGTATTGGGCTTTTGGACCTCGACCAAAGGGTCCTTCGCTGTAATCGCGCGATGAGCGAGTTGCTCGGCATGCCCTACGGCAAGATCGAAGGGCAAGATTGCAAATCAATATTGTCAAGCGTGTTCGGCGCTTCCGGCGAGAATCTGCGCGATTTCTTTTCGCGCCAGGTCTTTGAATCGCAGGCAGGAATCCGCTGGTTCAGGATCACCGTTGATCCCGTTTTCAATGATGGACCCAAACCTGTGGGCAGCATCATCGTTATCGCTGACATCACTGCGCAGAAACAAGCGGAAGAAGCGCTGAAGGTAACCGAGAAACTCGCGGCAACCGGTCGCCTGGCGCACAGCATCGCACACGAGATCAACAATCCGCTGGAAGCGGTCACCAATCTCATTTACCTGCTCAAGGGCTCGCTCAAAGACGAAGAAAAAGCTACCGGCTATCTCGATATTGCCGAGACTGAACTTCAACGCGTGAGTCGCATCACCAAGCAGACGCTGTCATTCCATCGTGACAGTTCGAAGCCCGTGCTTCTGGCTCCATCAGACGTCATAGGGAGCGCGCTGGCGTTATATCGCAGGCAACTCGGTGACTGTGGTATCTCCGTTGAAGAGCGCTTTGAGGCGCATGCGCTGATTGAAGCATTTCCTGGCCAGCTGCGGCAGGTATTTTCGAACTTCATTGCTAACGCGATCGATGCGACGCCGCGTGGCGGGAAACTCATCATCCACACTTATGACTCCCACGCATGGGACCACCATCGCACGCCGGGAGTCCGAGTGAATTTTTTTGATACGGGCAAGGGCATCGCCAAGAGCGACGTTGCGAATATCTTTAAAGCCTTTTTCACCACGAAAGAGCAAAAGGGATCCGGCCTCGGTCTTTGGTTAAGTGCCGGTATCCTCAACCAACACCGAGCACGTGTGACCGTGCGCAGCCGAACGTTAGAGCCCAGCGGCACTTGCTTCTCACTCTTCTTTCCTTCCGCCGGTGCGGCACACATTGGAGAAGAGGATGAAAAGGCTGCCGCTTCAGCAGCCGCTGACCTACGTCAAGAATCCGCCTGACAGATCGCCGAGCGTGAGTTAGGTTTTTTTGAGTCACTGAGCGTAAGTCAAGCTCTTTCTTCCGTATTTGTTATAATTTTTATGCTTTCCTTCCGCAGGGCAGCCGCGCACGTTCTGGCGACGCTGTTCCACCCGAAGTGGCCAGATAGCTCAGCTGGTAGAGCGCAGCCCTGAAAAGGCTGGCGTCGGCGGTTCGATTCCGTCTCTGGCCACCATAAAAATTACACAATCCTTTTCGGGCAGCAAATTCCATTCGCCTTCAACTTTAAATGCCTTTCCTTCAGGCGTTTCTGTCGGTAAGAGTACCAGGCGCTTAATGTGGGCGACGGCGCTTTCGGCGGGCTTCTAGATTCCCCAGTCGCACCCTCCCGGCACGACTGGGGTTTTGATTGCTAACTAGGGATGTCAGCAATCAAAGTCAAATGAGCATTATGAGCGCGCAAGAAACGGGCGGAGCCTCGGGACCAAGATTAGTACCGACCCAAACATCGCCAAGCTCCATGGTTCTGGTGTGGCCGTCAGTTGTCCGTCGATTGTCCTGAAACCGGGTGCGCATGGACCGGTATAGCAACGTTCGTAGCTCGACAAATCAATGGACAGAGTCGTTGGCAAGTCGAATTGTCCTAACACCTCCAAAAAGAGCTGTCGCGTTTCGGTTAACGCTCCGAGAGAGAATGCGCCCAAGGCACTATGTGATCCGCTAAGTGCCACACTCGCAGTCAATGGATCGTATTCGAATGAATCGAGGCCGCCACCTGACACGCGTACGTCAAAATCGAGGACCGTTCGTCGCGTTGCGTCAAAGCAAATATAGCCTTGGGCGGTGCCTCCATCAGAGAACCGGACGTTTACAAGATTCCAGGTGATGGGCTCAGCGTGAGCCGGGGACACAAATCCGCTACAAATCACTATGACTATCGAAATGAGCCACTTTTTCATGGTTAAGCCTCCATAAGCCAAGAGTTAGATCAGTTACTGGCCATAAGCACTGCAGGAGAAGTCTTTGGTTCAGGCCGAGATCGATGTTGTATGAATGCTATGGCGGACTTGCGACCAGATTCTCTTTCCGTTGAGTGGGTAGTTGTAACCTTTTGCAAGATTGTCAAAGCCTGAGTCCGATTTAGGGCATGCGCTTGCACCGCCAGGAGACGTATTTCGTCAGACTTTTTAACGTCGGAGATAGCCGTGGGTATGCCTGACGAAGACTGCCGCCACTTACGCTCCGAGCGCGCCGGGATGGGGATCACAACTGCGCAAAGGAGAATTCCAATAATCGTGTTTCGTGACGATATGTCTTGAGCGAGGGTTCTCATGACTACTCTCTAGTGCGCGATTTGCTGCAGGTCTGGTTTCGTATAAACGCCTGTTAGTTTTTGGTTGACGGTATCGGCAACGAAAAGTCGGATTCGTTGGCGATCGGTGCTACGGATCTGGGTGAAACTGACCCCGACTCTTCCGACATCATCGATGCGCGTTACGACCCCGCTGGTCTGAATCTCGGTGTTTTGAGAAGGCAGTCCAAATCGGAGCCGCACTTGCTGCCCGGTGGCGAGGTTTCCAACGTTGGTAATCAAGATTCCTCGCTCACTAATGTTTGCCGCTTTGCCTTTAACGGCTGCGGAAGAACCGCTGTGACAAGTGATCTCCACATCCAGCGCTGCTCGACTAAAGCCGCGCCGATTTCCAAGCATGGAGCCTTGGCTGGCATTCAAAAGGGTTTGTATGCGCTTCCGATCAACAGGTTTCCTTAGAAAGAAATTGCCACCCGCGGCGAAAGCGCGAGCCATCGACTCTCTATCGTCGCTACCGCTGATGATCACTATCGGGCAGTGACGGTTCCACCTCGAATGGCGAATTGCGTGGGTAAGATCAAACCCGCTCATTCTTGGCATAAGAAGATCAAGGAAGATTGCGTCGAACAGGCCTGTGGTGATTCTTCGGTATGCTTCCTCGCTGTCGCCACAAGTCCATACATCAATCCCAAGAGACGAGAGAGACTCCTTCATCAATTCACGGGCCGGCGGGTCGTCATCTACTACGAGGATCTTTAAGGGCATGAAGGGTTCCTCTTGATTATGCTGATCGACTTATTGCCTGTTTGTTATTTGCCAGGGCAAGACATCGCTCAATCTCGGTTAGCAGCAATGGAAAACTGATTGGCTTGGTTACATAGCCATCGAAACCTTGCTCGATCGCAATCTCCCTGTCTCCTCTCATCGCGAAGGCCGTGAGAGCCACAGTCGGTAAGGTTCGGATCTCTGGGTCCTGACGGATCAGACGCACGAGTTGTAGTCCATCCAGCTTTGGCATTTGAATGTCAATCAGCGCCAGAGCTGGTTTGTTGTCCTTGGCTAGAGCCAACGCTTCTTCGCCGTCCGAGGCCTCGAGGATTCCGTAACCCCGAGCATGAAGTAGCTCGCGAATCAGCTCTCGATTTGTGCTGTTGTCTTCAGCGACGAGAATCATCGTATTGTTCATAAAATGCCCCTTTGTTCGGCGACTAGGCTGCTCCTACAGCGCTTCTAGCTGCCGGAGATTCGACCGCTCGGTCGAGCTGTTTCAAAAGCGAATCCTTCCAATCGGCGTGTTTTTGAATGAGCGCCGTTGCTTCTTTTTGGAGAGTTGCAATCTCTGTCTTTGTGAGATCTTTGGCAGTCATGATGACGACGGGAATATCTCGCAGGCGGGCGTCAGTCTTGATGTGTTCCAAGACTTCGAAGCCATCCATCTCCGGCATCATCAAGTCCAGGACGATGGCATCCACCACCACATTCTTGAGTGCTCGCAGCGCTTCCGCACCATTGGGCGCAACGCAGGCGGAGAATCCGGCCATTGTGAGTGCTTGGTATAAAAATTCGCGGACCTGTTCGTCGTCGTCGATGATCAACACACTCGTAGGAATGTCTTTCTTCTTCTCCACATGGTGAGAGACCGTTCTAAGCAATTGTTCTTTGTCGACCGGTTTGATCAGATAGTCTGCAGCACCAAGGGCAACGCCAATGTTTTTTTGGTCAACTATGGAAACAATGATCACTGGTATTTGGGCACTCTCCGGTGATCGTCTCAGTTCATACAAAGCGCCAAACCCATTTCCGTCGGGCATCAAAATGTCCAGCGTGATAGCGTCTGGCCTTAGAGTCTTCGCCTTCTCGATAGCCTCGGCTGCATTACAGGCTGTGAGAATCTCGTATCCGGCGGTGGAGAGATGACTGGCCAGCAACTCTTGAGCCGCCGGCTCATCGTCAACTATCAGTACCCGGCGAGGTTTACTGCCTCTGGGAACTGAGGCGAGTGCAGGCACAAGCGCTGGTTCCGGGCTAACAACTGCCTTGGGCATGGTGAAGGAGAATTGACTTCCTTGACCAAATTCACTCTCGACCCAAATCCTTCCACCGTGCTGCTCCACGATTCTTCTGGTGATGGCAAGTCCGAGACCGGTTCCTTCCTTGATCCCTTTGGTCGATTCACCCACTTGTCGAAATTCATCAAAGACCACCGCGAGGTCATCAGGACGGATTCCAATGCCAGTATCGCGCACGGAAACTCGCACAAGTTCGGCTTCCGATTCCGCGTTAACGAAAAGACTTCCCCCTTCAGGAGTGAACTTGATGGCATTGCTCAGCAGGTTGTAGACGATCTGCTTGAAACGAACGCGGTCCGCATGAATCGCAAGTTGAGGCTCTAAATCCTCGACCACGCGAATCTTCTTCTGGACCGCAAGGGGACGAATTGTGGAAAGGACTTCAGGCATGAGGTCAGCAACTGCCACGTCCTCCTGCTCTAGGTGCAGGTGCCCGGCCTCGATCTTGGAAAGATCGAGAATGTCATTGATCAGTTGCAGGAGGTGGCGCGAACCCGTCTTAATATGTCCCACAAAACGGGCCTGCTTTTCGTTCAGTGGTCCCGCCAATTGTTCGGAAAGAAGATCAGAGAATCCGACGATGGCATTTAATGGAGTGCGCAATTCATGGCTCATACTTGCCAAAAACTGGCTTTTGAGTTGGGTCGCCCGTTCCGTCTCGCGGTTCCGAACTTCGAGAGCCGCATTCGAGGTTTGTAACCGAGCGTTCAAATCTTGAACGGCCTGTTCAGCCTGCTTTCTATCTGTTATGTCCCGAAGAAACAGGCTTAAAGTACGGTGAGTCCCTTGGTGTGTGACCGAAACAGAAAATTCCAGAGGGAAGCGCTGCCCGTCCCTACGGATACCGACCAATTCAATGAGCCCGCGTTTTGCAAGCTGATCGGCAGATTCAAACAAACGCAGGAGAATTCTTTTCTTGGAAGGCCGAGGTGAAGCAGGTGATGGTGGTGCGAGAATAGTCTCTTCTGCGTCGTGGCCAAGCGCTTCTTCTCTCGTCCAACCAAAGATGCTCGCCGCCCTCGGATTCCATTCCGTTATCTTGCCGGTGGCGTTAATCGAAATGAAAGCATCCGTCGCTTCTTCAATGATGGTCCGGACCTGTTTCTCGCTGCTTCTCAGTCTTTGGTATAGCGAAACAACGAATCCGCCAGCACCAACGGCAAGACCTGTGATCACGAGGCCGAGTATCAATAGTCCTTTCTCATACTCCCAGAGCGCCTTCTGAATAGCCCCGGGTGGAGTTTCAATCATGACTCCCCAATTTAAAGAACGAATGGGTGAGTAGGTCACGAGCAGCGGAATACCAGCGATGGTTCGTAAACTCGTGCCTGATTTGCCTTGACGTATTTGCTCAATGAGGCCCGTGTCCACCTTTGCTTGCTGTGTGATCTCTTTGACACTTGCGCGGTCGTTTCCAAATACGTGGCCGTGCTGATCAACCAGGGAAAGTACTGAAGAACTCTTGGGGCTTGTTAAAGTGCGGATGTCTTGAAGGATGGTATCCACGGTTTGAGCGGCTACTAAAATCCCGATCACATGACCCTGCCGGTCCTTGATGGGCGTGGCAATAGCCGTGACCCGAACTTTATCGCCTACCTCACTCTGATAAATGTCAGACACATAAGTGCGAGTACCGTTCCCTGAATTGACATACCAGTCACGGAAGGAAAAGTTCTTATTTAATACGGAGGGTTCGGATGGGTAGATCGCCTTCGTCGTTCCGGTCGTGTCGCACAGGCTCAAGAACAAGAATTCCGGACGCATGGATTGGCCTTCCGCCAATTGGAGTTGCATGCTCTCAAAGTCATTTTGTTGAAGACTGCGGACCAACTCGGGGCGTGCTGCAAATGACTCGAGCAAGATTTTGTTCTGGTTGATGTGCTGACCGATTAAGGTGCCGACCAAGTTCGTGGTCTGTACACCTTGCGTGATCAGCTTCTCATTTACCTGGCGAACCAGAAGTTTGTGCGCTGAAAAAAGGAATAAGGCAAGAGGTAACGCCGCTAACGTGAAAACTGCTGCATATATACGGAATCGGCTTTCCCCGATCCATTTGCTTACCGATTGTCGCGATGTTGATCTCTTCTGATTCATGCGCACTGTCCTTTAGCCAGTTGCCCTGTTTCACTTAGGAGATGTTCAAATTCACGCAACAACTCGGGGTCCCACCAACCTTTTTCCACTTCGTCGCGCATGATCCCTATGGCCTGATTGTGGCTATAGGCAGGCTTGTAAGGCCGCTCGGTTGTGAGCGCGTCGAATACGTCGACAATCTGCAGAACGCGAGCAGTCAAAGGGATGCTGGAACCCTTTAAGCCGTCGGGGTAACCCGAGCCATTGAGTTTTTCGTGATGGTGACGAATGATCGGAAGAACCTTTGAAAACGACTTCAGAGGCTTGCAGATGCGCTCGCCGACGATGGGATGTTCCGCGATGATGGCTCTTTCGGCATCAGTTAGCCTCCCGGGTTTGAGCAGTACACCATCGGGAACGGCGACTTTGCCAATGTCATGAACGATGCCCGCTCTTCTCAAAGCAACAATATCGGTTTCATCCAAGCCGATATGTTTAGCGAGTCTTACGCTGTAATCCGAGAGTCGCTCACAATGCCCCTGGGTGTACGGGTCCTTGCCCTCAATGCTTTGGGCCAGTGCACACAAGACTGCTTCGGCTTTCTCAAGCTCATCAGTAAATGCTTTAAGACTTAGCAATGAGCGAGTCCGAGCCATCAGTTCGCTGCGCTCTACCGGTTTGGTGAGGAAATCGTCAGCGCCAGCTTCAATACCGCGCACGCGATCCTCCATGGCAGACCTAGCCGTAACAAGAACGATCGGCGTGAGGCGAGACGCTTGATCTGCTTTCAGAGTTTCACAAACTTGGAAGCCATCAATGTGTGGCATCTCGACGTCTAGCAGCAAAAGGTCGGGCTGCCAAGCACGGAATATCTGTAGGCACTCCTTGCCATTTTCCGCAACTGCCGTTTCAATCCCCGCACATGCCAATAGCTCGACCAGTAATTCGCGGTTAGTTGAATCGTCATCTGCAACCAATACTCGCGGCATATGTAACCTCAAGATTCTCTTACGTCGCTTAAAGAGACTGGAGATTAGACGATGACTTCCTTTTTCGATTACGACATGTAGCGACAATTGCAGAAAAGTATGTTGATAACGACATGTAACGACATTTGCTAGTGCCTTTGTGAAGTTTGCAACTCGGGACCGTAACAAAAGAACGAAGAGGGAAGCAAAACGAAGCGACAAATGACGAGGCCGACAGCGAAGTTTAGAAATCGAGTCTTAAGTTAAGCGACCGCGACGGATCCATTAGAGGTAGACTGCCGAAAAAATACGACAAGTCCATCGCCGGAAGGTCGAATCAAAACCGTCAAGCGGGTTCCGAGAAGACTGGAAGGAGTTTCAAAAGCCACAGCGATGTTCTCTGAAAGTGCTCGCTTGTACTCGCGACAAACGATGGGATTTATCTGCGGATAGATCTCCCAAAGCTTTTGGCCTGCCAACTCTCCAATAGATTTGTCCAATAGTTTGGAGGCTTCACGATTTATTGCACGAATACGTAGGTCTCCATCGACGCCAATAAACGCAGAAGACTTTTCAAATTGATCGATAGGTTCTGCAATGCCGCTCAGCTGCAATGCGATTCCGGCGATGTAGCTCATCAGTTCCAAGAATGTGAGTTGATCGTAAGTCGCTCTTCTGCGCTTCTTGAAATAAGCCCCGATTACGCCAATTACATTTCCGTTCACAATGATCGGTTGAGCCCAGCACGAAGAGATTCCATTGCTTATCGCAAGTTGCCGAAGGTTTATCCACTTTGGATCGGATTGTATACAGGCGGCAACTACCGGCTTTCGCTGCATCACCGCCGCGGCGCAGGAGCCGTATCCAGCACCTAACGACCAAAAAACATTCGTGGACGCTAGAACCTTGGGCACTCTTGGCCCTGCTGCGAGAATAAGCTTTCTCAAGCGGTTGTCTACCAACGCGATCTGCGCAAATTCACACGAAAGGGTATCTTGAATAAAATCTACTAGGGCTGCAAAAACAGTAGATGAAGACTCTTTGCGCGCAATTTCCTGCAAGATCTCTTTGCTAAGACTTCTTGCTTCAACGGCCTCACCCTGAGTTGAATCGTCATCCAAGTTGCTATGCTCAATGGCCCAGGTGTCTAGCTCATCGGTGTCTGCTACCACCAGCCTCGATTGCTTGTGCGCTGGTCGATGAACGGGCAAGTGAAATTCCTTTTCCCATCGCTGAACCGTCCTCGGGGTACGTCCAAGGTAGTTTGCTATCTCTTTCCATGATGTTAGAAGGTCTTTCATCGTTGTTCTAGATGATCAGGGTAAATACGCCTACTTCCACTACTTCCATTTCAAACAAAACAAGTACAAGTTGGAGATGGCTTTTGTGCTTTGTCGATTAGCGCCACTCGCGTAACTCTCATTTCAGCAATTGCCCGCCACATGAATGGAAACCGCATGAGCATCAGACTGATGGAACCCAAAACCGTTTCATCGCAATCACGCGCAGCGGGGAACGCTATATAAACATGCGCCTAGCGCGCGCACTCGTTACTTAAGTAACTTTGTTCTGAATTCGTATCTTGGTTACGGGGAGTGGGGGACAAGCCCTGATTTAATAAGAAGTTAGAAAATAAAATGAAGTAAATTCAGCCACACTCCCCGTGCAACGCTATCCGCTTTTGTCCCAAAAACAGAACAGGGACGAATGCGCGTTGAGACCGCGTCCATCTTGCTAACAGTCGCGTGTCGTCAAATGTCGCCTTCAAAATTCTCATTGCAGTGTCTAATAAAACGCATTCTAGAAAACCTGCTGGATGCCGTCCGATGGTGAACTCGTGAAACCCAATCGCGTACTCTCTAGCCTTCGACGCAATGCGCAAAGCGACCTCCGGCTTCTCGGAACCTTCATACTCACTACGCTAATTTGTGCGTGGCGCTTTGAAACAGGTGGTTTTGTTAAATTCTTGGCCGCACAGTCGGAGTCAAAACTCGACGAAGCCATTTTTGGAAGCATGGCCATATTGATGGCCTTGGTGATTTTTTACTTCCACCGTTGGCGTGCCCTGCAAGCCGAAATCAGCGCCGAAAATGGCGTGGGCAGCAATGGCGCAACACGCCTACCTGTAAAGATTAATGGGTTGGGGACGGCGACAGCTGAACGCAGCAAGGCCCGTATCGATCTTCTGGCGTTAAGTGCATTCGTGGTAGTTACTCTACTCTTCACATGGCATTACGAAACGGACAGCCTCGTCAGGTTTTTGGCAGCACATTCGGACACAAAGCTTGACGAAGCCATCTTCGGTGGCATTGCCGTTTCTTTCGCGTTAATGATTTTTTCGATCCGCAGATGGCGGGAACTTCGGACGGAGATTGCGCGCGCCGACCGCGCTACTGCAATGGCAGAAGACGCGAGCCGTGCAAAGAGCGAATTCCTTGCAAACATGAGCCATGAGATCCGGACTCCGATGAATGGGATTCTGGGCATGACTGAGTTGTTGTTGGAAACCGATCTCAGTCATGAACAACGCGAGTATCTGTCGTTGGTTAAGTCTTCGGCGGACGCGCTCTTGACCGTGATAAACGACATTCTTGATTTTTCTAAGATCGAGGCTAAGAAGATGGAACTCGATCCTATTAATTTCAAACTTCGTGACAGTTTGAGCGATGCCCTCGCCACTCTTGCGAGGAGGGCACATCAGAAGAATTTGGAATTGGCCTGCCATATTGACTCTGATGTCCCTGAGCACCTAGTGGGAGACCCCGGCCGGCTACGGCAGGTCGTGTTGAATCTATTGAGCAACGCGCTCAAATTTACAGCTCATGGCGAAGTAGTTCTATCTATCACCAAAGACTCTGAACAACATGACTTAGTCCGGTTGCATTTTTGTGTGAAAGACACGGGCATCGGCATTCCCGAGGAAAAACGGGACTTGATCTTTGAAGCGTTCCAACAAGCAGAAACTTCGACAACTCGGCGTTTCGGCGGCACGGGCCTCGGCTTATCAATTTCTTCCCAACTCGTTTCATTAATGGGCGGGAAACTTTGGGTGAGAAGTGAACAAGAAGTAGGAAGCGAATTTCACTTCACTGCTCAATTCAGACTCCAAAAACAAATCCAGAATGTGATCGTGCCGAGTTCTAAGAGCACTCTTTATCGGCTGCCCGTCCTGGTTGTGGATGACAATTCGACAAATCGACGGATTTTGCGAGATATGCTTTCGCAGTGGCAGATGCGACCGACCACTGCAGAAAGCGGCGAAGAGGCGTTACTCATTCTGGACGCAAAGGCTGATGCGAAAGATCCGTTTAGTTTGGTCATCATAGACGGAAATATGCCAGGAATGGACGGGTTCCAACTGGCAGCAAATATTAAAACGCATCACAAAGACGCGATCATCGTAATGCTGACATCAGGCGGCGATGTCGGTGACGCGAAGCGCTGCAAAGAACTGGGAATAGTTGCCTACTTAATGAAGCCGGTTAGACAGTCGGCACTATTCGACGTTATCTGCACGGCAATGAGCCCTTCTAAACCGAGAGAACTGTCTCTGATCACGCGCCACTCATTGCGCGAGGCAAGAAAGAAACTGCGCGTTTTATTGGCTGAAGATAACGCTGTGAACCAAACTCTCGCCGTTAGGCTTTTAGAAAAGAGAGGGCACACAGTCATCGTTGTAGAAAATGGTAGTGATGCTGTATCGGCGGTGCAAGAAGCCAACTTTGATCTGGTCCTCATGGATGTGCAGATGCCCGGGATGGACGGTCTGGAAGCAACAACACTAATCCGGAAAATGGAAAGCAGCTCGACAGAATCGCAGAATCGACTGCCGATCGTCGCCCTCACGGCTCACGCCAGGAAAGAAGATGAAGCCCGTTGTCTGGAAGTCGGCATGGATAGCTATATCAGTAAGCCTATTGATTCGGCGAAGCTGTTCTCTGTGATTGATGAACTTGTACTTCAACCTAAGTGAATTAAGTGAATAAGGAATGCAAAACCACATGCAATTCGAGCTGACCAAATCCCCGGTACATGGTTCTTTACCTTTGATAGCCGGAATCAATCCTGACTCGTTGATTGTTGAGCTCAAAGAGAAAGACCGCGAGCTAATGCTGGAACTTGGGACCGTGTTTCTACAGCAGGAGCCGCAGCAACGCAGAAGCCTGCTTGATTGCATTTTTTCAACTAATAGGGGTGGCTTGGCCGCAGCAGCCCATAGTCTTCGCGGATCGCTATTCATTTTTGGAGCCGACTCAGCTGCGGAGATTGTCGAGGAATTAGAACGTGGTGCTGAGGAGATCAATCTCGCCTATGCGTACCAAAGGTACGAAACACTTGAGTCGGAATTAGCGAAGCTTACGAACTATCTCAAACTATTAATGGCGGATTCCAAGGAGATGACAGTTGACCATTCTCATAGTTGACGACGACCGAACATTGACGCTTTTGCTATCGACGAAATTGCAACGCCTCGAATTTGACGTCGTCGTAGCGCACGACGCGATGCAGGCATTTATGCAGGCAGGCCGCTGCAATCCCGCCGCAATCATTCTCGATATAAACATGCCTGGCGGAAGTGGAATTGAAGTCTTGAAAAAGCTGAAGAGTTCGGCGAAGACCAGTTCCATACCGGTCATCGTTCTTACTGCGAGCAAAAAGTCCACAGACCAACAAGAGATTATGTCCTTAGGAGCGTCGGCCTTTGTTTACAAGGGCACTGCGCTGCATAGAACCGAAGCAATTTTACTTTCTTGTCTTCCAAAACCGAGAACGCTGACAACTGCCCGGCGTAAACCGCAGGCTAATACCCCCGACACTCATGCACTGTCGTTGAAGTCTCTGTCCCGGCGCATCATGGGCAGTCGCTGACTCACACTCGAAAGGGGTTTTTATGTTCCGTAAAACCGCAAACCAATGCGCCAGTGCGCACTATCTTATTGGCTACGAACACGGTGATCCAAACGCTCCCGAGCTAGAGGAACGTCTAACCGATCTATGCGGGCGGAAGGTTTCCTCGTGCGAATGGGTGCTAAGGGCGGAACCTGGGAAGACATTGGAATTCTATCGAACGCTGGGGCGATTCGAAGTCCGTGGATTTTTTGCTTAGCAGTTGAGTAAAGGTTACGACTGGCACAAGATTGCTTTCGAAGCGGATGTTTTCTTTTCTCGTTTAAAAGCAGGCTAAAGCCCTTGACTCTTCCTTAAGCGAGCCTGAATAGGGTTCATATTCATTTCTCATCCGCGAGTTGATTGCGTGCGCGATTCTTACTATTGACGTGGTACATTGCCTGCTCGGGGGAAGGGATGACCAATGCGGCTGGCCAGTTGTTGCGGGCCAAGAGAGAACAAATGGGCTTGACGATTCGAGAGGTCGAAGCGGCGAGTCAGAAACTTGCAGCCTTGAGAGGGAATGACGAATTAGTAATAAACATAAGCAGACTTTCAGACTTCGAAACAAAGGGTATAGTGCCAAGCATTTTTCGCCTCTACTCCTTGGCTGTAATCTATGGAATGGACTACTCGGAACTGGTGAGTTGGTATGGGCTGGACTTCGCAGATCAACGGCGGATTCTCGGCTGGGAGCCTACGCCGAGGACGAATAGAGTGGACCTCGCGGCCGGTCTTAGCGAGATAGAAATTCCTGTAAAAATCGATCCAAGCTTCGATGTGACCCGCACCAGCAACATTGGGCGGCTCATTCAGCGTTGGGGCATCGTTCCGTTCGCCTTCTTGAAGGAACTGTCTGACTCTCGATTCACTTATGGATACGTCGGCACTGAGGATTTCACTATGTATCCGCTCATATTGCCGGGAAGTTTTCTACGAATCGACGAATCAAAATCCAAAGTCGCGCATGGAATGTGGCGTTCCGAGTACGAACGTCCGATCTATTTTATTGAGAGTCGAGACGAGTTCCTTTGCAGTTGGTGCAGCCTGAAAGGCAATCAACTGACTCTTCAGCCCCATCCTCTTTCTCCGGTGCCGGCGAGAGTAATGAAACATCCACATGAGGCAGAGGTTATTGGCCAGGTCGTTGGGATTGCAATGGATCTGACTTGGAGTGCTGATGTGCAGCAACCTCCGAAAGAGCCGCCATCGTTGACTTAAGATGACGAGTCTGCAGGCTCGTTAGGCGGGCTGGCGCTAGTTCTTCTAGATCGAGGAGCAGTTTCTTCAAAAACGTTTCAGCATCCACAGACAGACCCTGAGAAACTCTCTGCGCCTCGTGCCAGAGGTCCATTAATCTTTCCTGCAAAAGATCTTGCAGTTGCTGAGTGAAACTGCGATCGAGGACTTCCGACGCCTTATCCGGCCCGTAGTGCTTCTGAAGGCCCCAGTGGAATAAAGACCCATCCTTTTCCTTCAGATTGGCGAAGTAATACGTCTTCGCAAGCACGCCGTCAATTTTGTCGAGCGTGTAACGACGAAAATCTTCTTCTG
>JAICLA010000039.1 GCA_025927695.1 Terriglobales bacterium
GCAACTGATCGAGCAACAGCAGCAGCAGATCAATCAGCTGCAACAGCAGGCGACAGAACGAGACCGTGCACAGCAAGAGACGCAGCAGGCCGCGAATCGTTCATTGCAGCAGGCGAGGGGCGCCGCCAGCACAGCTGACGCAGCCAACGCGGCGGCTGTCCAGGCTAAAGAGTCAGTGGATTCGGTCAATTCCCAGGTCTCTGATCTCAAGGCGAACTCGACTAGCCTGATGAGTAGTATCCAAGAAGACCAAAAGAAATATAACGAAGCGATCGAGAGCCCGCTCTCGTGGCATTACAAGGGCATGACGATCACCCCAGGCGGCTTCCTCGAAGCGGCAACCACGTGGCGTCAGCGCGCCATGGCTAGTGATGTGGATACTCCATTCAACTCGATTCCATTCACCAATGCAGACGCCGGCCGACTCACTGAATTCTACGGCACCGGCCGCCAGTCTCGTCTTACGTTCCTCGCCGAAGGCAAACTGGCAAAGGTGAAGATCGGCGGCTATTACGAGATGGATTGGCTCGGCGTCGGCGTGAGCTCAAACAATAACCAGAGCAATAGTTATGTGAATCGTCAGCGGCAATTGTTTGCGCAAGTGGCTTTCAACAGTGGTTGGACCATCACGGGTGGACAGATGTGGAGCTTGGTCACTGAGACCAAGAAGGCATTGGACAACCGAACCGAAGCGCTGCCTTCAGGTATCGACGCGCAATACGCCGTTGGTTTCAGCTGGGCGCGCCAGTACGGCCTTCGCGTGACTAAGAACATCAACAACAAGGTCTGGCTCGGCCTTTCCATGGAAAATCCGCAGGCTACGTTCTCTAATCCCAGCAACTCACCGAACAATTTTGTGATCGGAAATTTCGGCAATAATGGCGGGCTTTATAACGGCGGAGGTGCTGCACCGGCAGGCGCCGCGCTCGCTACCTACGCGTTCAGTCCAATGCCAGACTTCGTCTTCAAAGCAGCGTTTGAGCCAGGCTTTGGACACTATGAGATCTTCGGCATTGTAAGTCAGTTCCGCGATCGTATCTATCCGAATGCTCCGGTGAACGCGAGTGGCGCTTTCAATGATTCACGCACCATCGGCGGGTTCGGTGCGAACGCTCGCGTCACGTTGGCTAAGAAGTTCGATGTGGGCGTCCACGGCCTGGTCGGCGACGGCATCGGGCGCTATGGCTCTGCTGGTTTGCCCGATGCGACTGCGCGTCCTGACGGCACATTGGCTCCTCTTCATAGCTATCAAGGACTGTTAACTCTGGAACTCCACGAAAAGAAGTGGGACATCTACGGCAATGGTGGCGGTGAGTACGTGGCACGTGCCATCTACTTGAACGGCGCCGGAGCGCAGGTCGGTTACGGCTCTACCACCAACAACAACAGCGGGTGCGGCACGGAAGTGCTTCCGGGAACCGGCGGCTTCTCGCCGAACAATCCCAGCGCATGCACCGCAAATACTCGTGCTGTCTTCGAAGGCACTTTCGGCTTCTGGTTCAAGCCGTACATCGGGACGAAGGGCCGCGTCCAATTCGGACCGCAGTATGAATATCTTGTTCGCAATACCTGGCGCGGTCTAGGAGGAGATCCCAACGCCATCAACAACGTTGTGATGACATCGTTCCGCTACTACCTGCCGTAAACAAGTTGTAGCTCCACGTAGCATGCTTGGCGCCGGTTGCCCGCATCACCGGCGCCGTTTTTTTGCCGGAGCAATGCACAGGTTTAACTCGCTCGGGGGCTGGCCCACCCTTTCCAGACACTCTCATCAAGGATGCCCCATCCTTGTCGCGCGGCTCTTGTTTTTGCGCGACAGGATGGGCACGATGAAGCCTGCACAAGCCACGTCAGATTCCGTGAATCGCATATTTGCCTACGCGATGCGACACCAATACCAGAAGTCGAATTTTAGTGCTTGATTTAGTTGGTCGGGGCGAGAGGATTTGAACCTCCGACCCCCTAGTCCCGAACCAGATTCCAAGGGTTATTGAAATCTATGGAATTTGGAGGATTCTAACTGGTTGGTGTTGAACTAGTTGCAGGCTGCTCGTTGAGATCGGGTTTACCGGGGATGTATGGCTGATCTAACATAAACAATATGCGATGAACTAATTCGTGAGCCGGGTGCCCCACACAATTTCTTCGATCTCTCGGGCAATTTTACGACAGAGGGTGCCCCATACATCGCGCGATCTTGCCTCTAGCGCGATGTGTGGGAAGCACGACAGAATGCAATGTCCGGCGTCACACTGCGACCGAGCGCAACGTGTGCTACACAGAATCAATGAAAGTGAATTGGTCGGGGCGAGAGGATTTGAACCTCCGACCCCCTAGTCCCGAACCAGGTGCTCTACCAGGCTGAGCCACGCCCCGACACTTTTTGAGGAGTTCGCTTGCGCCGGAACCGGCACAAACGCGATTTGAAGACGCGACGGGCCGTGTTCCAGCCGTCGCCGGGATGCTTCAGGTAGTGATTATAACAGAGCCCAAAATCGTTTCCGTTTGTGGTTTACCGTTCGCCTAGGGCAAGTGCGACCGCAGGGAACAGGCCAGTGGCGCGTCACGATTCAGACTAAGCGTTCTGCCTGATTGGAAGTCGGTGAGTGCCGGAGCTACCATCGCCGCATCTTGCCTCACATTCAGGAGCCCGTTAACCGTCAGATTGGCGCGGATAATTCCGTGCCCGTCCCGGCGCGGCCCTGTGCAGGCTCTGAGATTGAACTTCCCTTTTTGTCTTCCGGCGGTGCGGCCCCGAAGCAGCGACGCTATCGTTTTGAACCGCGAAAGATGTGGGTTTGGCGGCGCGCGAAATTTCTTGCTTTGACAGCGGCGGTTTTGTTTCTCACATACACGTTCATTGGCGAGGCGGCGGTGGTGCCCACAGCCTCTATGGAAGGCACCATTCTTGTGGGCGACCACTTGATCGTTAACAAGCTTCTCTACGGCCCGCGTGTACCGTTCACGAAGTGGCATTTGCCGCGGGTGCGCACGGTGCATCGCGGGAACATAATCGCGTTTGTTTATCCCAAAGACCCAAGTCTTACCTTCTTGAAACGCGTGGCGGCGGTGGGTGGGGACAAGGTCGAGATCAGGCACGACATCCTTTATATAAATGATGCGCCAGTGCCGGAGCCTTATGTTGTGCATCGTGCGCGGCTGCGTGATCCTGAGCCCGAAGATATGCCGGCGCAGATCATTCCGGCAGGAAGCCTCTTCGTGCTGGGTGACAATCGCGATAACTCTGATGACAGCCGTTATTGGGGCACGGTGCCCGAGTCGAACGTCATCGGTGAACCGCTGATGGTGCTTTGGTCTTATGACGCGCCCTCGCGCGATTGGTTGGACGACAATCCTGTGCGGGAGATGAAGTTCTTCGCGTCAATCATGGCAAACCTTTTCACGCGAACACGGTGGTCTCGTACCGGCGAACTGTTGTAGTCGGGCGCTGCCGGCTTGAGTGATAAAATCTTCCTTTCCTTCCTCAAGCGAGAGATCCGTTGGCAAAAGAGAACGCAAAGAAGCGCATCACCTACGCCGACGCGGGCGTTGACATCGCCGTCGCCAACAAGACCAAGAATCGAATCAAATATCTCGCGCAGAAAACATTCACCAAGGGCGTACTGAGCGAGATCGGCGGATTCGGCGGACTGTTCGCAGTTGACCAGAAAAAGTTTCGCGATCCCGTGCTTGTGAGCAGCGTGGACGGCGTGGGCACGAAGCTTAAAGTCGGCTTCATGATGAAGATGCATCACACCGTAGGCGCTGATCTGGTGAACCACTGCGTGAATGACATTGCCGTGCAAGGCGCGACGCCGCTTTTCTTTATGGACTACATTGCGTCTGGCAAATTAAGTCCTGACATCACCGAGCAGGTTATCAGCGGCATCGCGAACGCCTGCAAACACAACGGTTGCGCACTGATCGGCGGCGAAACTGCGGAGATGCCGGGCTTCTATGAAGCGGGCGAATACGATCTGGCGGGGTTCATTGTGGGCGTGGTGGATCGCGACCGCATCATCACCGGCGAAAAAGTAGAAATTGGAGACGTGCTGCTTGGACTGCCCTCGAACGGATTGCATACGAACGGATACTCTCTAGCGCGAAAGTTGTTGTTTGATGTTGCAAAGTATTCGCCGCAGAAATATGTGAACGAGCTAAAGGCCAAAGTCGGCAACGAACTCATGCGAACACACAAGAGCTATTGGCCCGTGCTCCGCCGGTTGCTCGACGCCGATTGTCTGCACGCGATGGCACACATCACTGGCGGCGGCATCACTGAGAATGTGCCGCGCGTGCTGCCCAAAGGAACTGCCGCAGTTGTGCAGATGGGGAGCTGGCCGGTTCAGCCGATCTTTACGCACATGCAGAGCATCGGCAATGTGCCGCAAGACGACATGATGCGCACCTTTAATATGGGTATCGGTATGGTGCTTGTGGTTCCGTCAAAGAAATTCAAGAAAGCGCAGACCATCATCGACCGCGCGGGTGAAAAGGTTTACACCATTGGGCGAATCGCGAAGGGCGACCGCAAGGTGGTCTACTCATCATGATGTTGCGGTCTGCGGCGCTGTTCTGCGTGTTTTGTGGAATGGTGTTGGCGCAGAACACTGAATCGCGCGAGGGCAAGCCGGGCATGGTCTACGTCTCGGTACGCACTGAGGCCGGAGATATCCTTCTCGAGATCGATAAGCGCCACGCTCCGGTGACTGCCACAAACTTTCTCAAGTACGTTGACGCCGGATACTACAACGGCGGGATATTCCATCGCACGGTGAAGCAGGATAATCAGCCGGACAAAAGAGTAAAGATCGAAGTGATTCAGGCGAGCGCGCTCAAAAGCCATGAGAATGAATTCGGCAAGATCCCACTGGAGCGGACAACCAAGACCGGATTGAAACACCTTGACGGCACGATTTCTATGGCACGCGACGAGGCGGATACCGCTACGTCAGACTTCTTCATCTGTATCGGCGACCAGCCTGAGTTGGACTTTGGCGGCAAGCGGAATCCGGACGGCCAAGGGTTCGCTGCGTTCGGGAAAGTGATCGGTGGGATGGACGTGGTGCACAAGATACAGCAGTCGCCGGCAGATGGGCAGAAGTTGACGCCACCCATCAAGATCATTTCTGTTGATCGAGCCGTTAAGTGAGACGGCTCGGCATACTGGTCTCCGGCCGCGGGTCGAACTTTATTGCGATTGCTGACAATATCACCGCGGGAAAGCTTGATGCGGAAATTGCCATCGTGATCTCCAACCGGGCGGACGCGCTCGCAATCAGTGCCGCGAAACAGCGCGGAATCCCATGTCATGTGATCCCGTCAAAAGGCAAAGACCGTGTAACGCATGACGCGGAAGTGATCGCGGTCCTGCGAAACGCGAAGGTTGATCTGGTCTGCCTCGCCGGATACATGCGCTTGCTATCTGCAGACTTTGTACGCGCATTTCCGGGACGGATCCTGAACATTCATCCTTCCCTGCTGCCGGCGTTTCCCGGGCTCGACGCGCAGAAGCAAGCCTTCGATGCAGGCGTAAAGATGAGCGGATGCACCGTGCATTTTGTGGATGACCAACTCGATCATGGGCAGATCATCTTGCAGAAGACCGTTCCGCTGATGCCGGGCGATGATGTTGACGCACTCTCTGCACGCATCTTGGAACAGGAACACATTGCTTACAGCGAAGCTATTGGCATGGTGCTGCGTGGAGACGTAGTAGATCACACTCTGGAGAAGAAATGATTAAAGTGAGGTTGCACCGGCCGGAAGCGAAGGCGCCGACGGTGGCGCATCCCGGGGAAGACCTGGGATATGACGTTTACGCAGCGGAGAATGTGACGTTGCCTGCGCGCGGCGGCGCGGTCGTGCCCACCGGGATTTCCGTCGAGCTGATCAACGATGCCGACGGCAAGCCAATGGGCGCGCTCATCCGCGACCGCTCGTCAATGGCGGTGAAGCACATTATCGCCACCGCCGGTGTGATCGACGCGGGATACCGCGGCGAGATACGCATCGTGATGGAAAACCTTGGCGCGGCGGATTTTGAGATCCACATGGGCGACAAGATCGCCAACCTGATTCCCTACCCTGTGCTGACATCGAGGGTAGAAGTGGTGGAGGAATTGGCGGAATCCGGACGTGGCGCGGGCGGGTTCGGTTCGACGGGCAGGCGCTGATATCCAGAGCAGCTCATTCACTTAATTTTCGATAAAATATTTTTGTATGATCTGTCTCGCTGTTCGTCTTCTGGCCAAGCCCGGTTTTGAAAAACAAGTCGCTGACGCGTTTCGTCCGCTGATCGAAGCTTCACGCAAAGAGCCGGGGTGCCTGATGTACGTTGTTCATCAACGCAAAGATGAGCCCCAGAAATTTTTGGTGTACGAGCAATACAAAGACGACGCTGCGCTCGAGGCGCATCGCAGCTCCGCGCACTTCGATAAGTACGCCACCCACGGGGTGTACACCATGATCGATGAGCGAGACGCGGGCCTATATCATCCGCTCGATTAGAACCGCGTTGTGAGGCATTCGTGCGACGCGAGTCTATAATCATTCCCGATGCAACAGTTCAAACCAGTCGAAGAGCAGCTTGCCTACATTAAGAAAGGCGCCGCGGAGATCATCCGCGAGGCGGAGCTGAAAGAGCGGCTCGAGCGGTCGTATAAATCGGGCAAGCCGATGATCGTGAAAGCAGGCTTCGATCCGACTGCGCCGGACCTGCACTTGGGGCATACGGTGCTCATCCGCAAGCTGAAACATTTTCAAGACCTAGGACACACGGTTGTTTTCTTGATCGGTGATTTTACCGGATTGATCGGCGATCCAACGGGGCGCAATGTTACGCGCAAGCCGTTAACCCGCGAAGAGATTGACGCAAACGCGGAGACATACAAAACGCAGGTCTTCAAGATCCTTGATCCGAAGAAGACCGTGGTTGATTTCAACAGCCGCTGGTTCTCGACGTTCAGCTCAGAAGATTTCATCCGGCTCACCGCAAAGTACACCATCTCGCAAATGCTGGAGCGCGAGGATTTTCATAAGCGATTTCAAGCTGAGCAGCCAATATCAATGCATGAGTTGCTGTACCCACTGGCGCAGGGATATGACTCAGTCGCACTGAAAGCTGACGTCGAGCTCGGAGGCACAGACCAGAAATTCAACCTGCTTGTTGGGCGTGAGTTGCAGCGCGCCTATGGGCAGCCGTCACAGATCGTGCTGACTGTGCCGATCTTAGAAGGTCTAGATGGCGTACAGAAGATGTCGAAGTCGCTGGGTAATGCCATCGGCATCAATGAACCACCGCAGGAGATGTACGGCAAGGTGATGTCAATCTCTGACGAGATGATGTGGCGCTTCTACGAGCTACTGACGGACATGTCAATGGACGAGATCGAGTCGTTGAAGCAGCAATGCGAAAATGGCGCGGCGCATCCGATGAAAGTGAAACAGGCGCTGGCGGAGAAGATCGTTGCTGACTTTCATTCGGCGGAAGCGGCGGAAAAAGCGGCGGTGGGCTGGTCAACACAGTTTCAAAAAGACGAAGTGCCGGAAGACGTGGAGACGGTCGAAATGTCTTACGCAGACATCGCCGGGACGATCGCCAGCGATCATACGGTGAAGCTGGAAAAAGTTTTGTTCCGCAGCGGCCTTGCGGAGTCTGTCTCTGATGGCGTACGCAAGATCAAACAAAACTCGGTGAAGATCGACGGGGTAACGAAAAGCGATTCCCTGCTGAAGATCGAGAAGCTGCCTTTCGAAGCCACTTTGCGCGTCGGACGCAAGTTAAAGCGGGTTGTGATCAGCAAGTAAACCGTGCGCGCACTCGCCATCGTCGGGCCTCGCGCTTCTCAAAAACTAGTCAGCCGATTTCGTGATCCGAAATGCGAAATGACTATCTTGGGATCTCCGATACCTCAAGGCGTCCGTGATGCTCTTCGAGGCCGGGTGGATGTCGTGCTTATCTTCGGCGGCGATGGGACGGTCAATCGGCATCTCGGACAACTGGCTAAGACCAACATTCCAGTAATGGCCATACCCGCCGGCAGCGGGAATGATCTGGCGCGGGCGGCGGGAATGCCGACTTTGTCTTCCGCCGTGGACGTGTGGCAGAACTTTCTGCATGGCGGAGTAGATGTACGCACAATTGATTTATGTATCATCGCTTCAGATACGCTGCCTGAATCCCGTTACTTCAGTTGCTGCGCAAACATCGGCCTGGATGCCAATGCGGCCCAAAGAACCGATCGCATGCCGGACTGGCTGAAGTCGCATGGCGGATATTTCCTGGGCGGGCTGCTAGCACTGGCCAGATATCGGCCAGCGGAGATTGCCTATGCCACCTCATGCCGGGAGCGCGCCGAGCGGGGATGGTTCCTATCGGTCTCGAACACTCCCACCTTCGGCGGCGGGCTGAAGATCGCGCCGCAGGCCAGCATCACGGATGGGCAGCTCGATATCACTTTCGCGAGTGCCGACCATTTTTCGCGCTCGGCGCTTGCCATGCATTTTCCCAAGATATTTTCCGGCAAGCATGTTGGATTGCGCGGGCTGGAGATCTTCACCAGCGAGCAGATCAATATCCACACGCCCTCGGCTCAAGCGGTTTATGCAGATGGTGAGTACATCACCGACACACCGTGCCGCATACACCTTGCGCCCGGCGCGTTGCGGTTGGTGACGGCATAACTCTTGTAAGATTGAATCAGTGAGCACAGAAAACAAAATCCGCGTGGCGGTGGTCGGTATCGGTGCATTCGGTCGCAACCATGCGCGCGTCTATTCAGAGTTGGCCAAACGCGGAGAGTCGGTGGAACTTGCGGCAGTTTGCGACGCGAATCCGGAGCGCGCTGCTGAACTCGCAATGGAGTTTAAGACACAGGCGTTCACTTCGCTGGAACAACTGATATCGAAAGCGAATATCCAGGCTGCAACGGTGGCAGTCCCCACTGTTCACCATGCGAATGTAGCGCGAACACTGATGGAAGCCGGCATTGACGTTCTTGTAGAGAAACCGCTGGCGGCGAATCTTCCCGAAGCTGATGAATTGATCCGGACTGCGAAGCAGAAGCAGCGCGTTGCGATGGTCGGACATGTCGAGCGTTTTAATCCGGCAGTGCGTGCAACATTTCCCCTGATCACGCAGCCTATGTTCTTTGAGGTGCACCGCCTTAGTATCTTCACGCCGCGTGCGCTCGATGTGGATGTGGTGCTTGACCTGATGATCCACGACCTTGATGTCGTCCTATCCATGGTCAACTCGCCGGTGAAGGAAGTACGTGCGGTGGGATTACCGGTGGTCAGTGCTAAAGTCGATATCGCTAATGTGCGTTTGGAATTTGATTCCGGATGCGTAGCCAACCTCACTGCCAGTCGCATAAGCACGGAGCGCGTGCGCAAAGTGCGGTTCTTCCAGCCCCGGCAATATGTTTCTGTGGATTACGGCAAGCAGGATGTGTTCGCTCTGTCAGTAGAAGAAGATTTTTCTGCCGGTTCGTTCGATGCCGGCAAGCTGGCCGCGGCCGCGCTTGACCCGCAGATCCCCATCCCCGGCGTGAAGCTCACCCGGCCTGACGTCATTCCTGAAGAACCGTTGCACGCGGAGTTGAAGGCTTTCCTGAAAGCTGTTCGTGAGCGCAGTACGCCGGTGGTCTCGCTGGAAGACGGACGACGTGCGCTCGCAGTCGCTCTCGAGATCAATGACGCGATCGCGCAGCATCATCGGCGGGCGAATATCGATCGGCTTGTGCCGACGCGCGCCTGATCATGCTGTCTGCGTATTTGCGGGCCGCGCCTCTGTCAGCGTGACCTTCACATCCATCTTTTGCTTGCCGCGATAGACCGTCAGCGTAACGGTCTCGCCTGCTTTGTGATTGTTGAGCATGCCGGAGAGATCGCGCAGAGTGCTCACTTTTTGTCCATTGAAAGCAACGATCAAATCGCCACCCAACAGGATCCGATAATTGCCGAGATAGGCGGTCTTATTGCCGCCGCGAAGGCCGGCTCTGTCTGCAGGGCCATCCGGAACAACCCGCTGGATGAGCAAGCCCTCTGAGGGTAGTCCTATCTGTTCCGCCACGTCATCGCTTATGGGGAGATTGGTGATACCGATGGCCGGCCGTCTAACGCGGCCGAGCGTGACCAGGTCATTCAACACGGCTTTCGCCGCATTGATGGGGATAGCGAAGCCGATGCCCGCGCTTTGGTCAACCCCGTTTGTGGCGATCTGAAAGTTGATGCCGATGACCTCGCCTTTAGAGTTGAGCATGGGGCCGCCGGAGTTTCCGGGATTCACAGCTGCATCTGTCTGAATGGCGTCGTCGATGGGCGTGCCGTCTAGACTGCGTACTGAGCGTAGAGAGCTGACGATGCCGGTGGTCAGCGTACCGCTGAGCCCGAATGGATTGCCGATGCAGTAGACCTTTTGTCCCACGACGAGGTTTTTCGAATCTCCCAGGACGACCGGCACAATGTCGGGTGCAACGATCTTGATGACTGCGAGATCATGCGAAGGATCTTGGCCGATCAGCTCGGCTTTATAAGTCTTCTGGTTCGAAAGCGTCACCGAGATATCACGCGCGTTGGCGATGACGTGAAAATTGGTCAGGATGTGTCCTTCGTGATCGATGATGAAACCTGAGCCCATGCCCTGCTGCGGCACCGGGCCATAGAAAAAGTCATAGGCGACCGCCGTGGTGGTGATGTTCACTACCGAAGGCAGTGCGCGTTTGTACACGGAGATGTTGTTCTGCTCTTCGGAATCGAACGATTGCGGACCCGAGGCTTCAGAGATCTCAAGCTTCCCGGCGCGGGTCGTCTCAGGATGGACGAGGTTAGGAACGTCGGCGAGCCTGTGATGCGTGGTAATAAAGAAGAATACCAGAACGATAAGGATAGCGAGCCAAACAGGACGTGTTGATCTCATAAATCTTCACCTACGGCGGTAAAGCTTAGATTTTATTTTGCCATTGCCAGCGCACGCAATTCTTCCATGAGATTCTCGACTTCGGGCTCCGTGGAATCAAGACAGGCTGAATTGTCTATCACATAATCAGCAACTTTGAGCTTTTGATCCTCGGGCATCTGAGCGGCAATGACTGCCTGGAATCGTTGGATTGCAACATCTTCATTCATTCCGTTTTCGATCGCCCTTGTTACAAAGCGCTTTTGCCGCTCGGCCTCATGGCACTTCACCACGACTAGCTTATCGAATCGGCCCTTCACGCCTGCTTCGACGATCAATGCCGCTTCCACAACTGCGATGCTTTGCGGATCTTTCCTACCGATCTCTGCCATCCACTCTTCCTGCCGGCGGATGACCGCAGGATGGATCAATTGATTCAGGTCTTCTATTCGGCCTTCGCCAAAGACGATGGCGCCGAGTTTGGCGCGATCAATGGCCCCGAGGTCATTCTTATTGACGATGCTTTGGCCGAACCGTTTGACCACTTCTTCGTAGAGCGGCTCCCCGGGCTTCATCAGATCATGCGCGATCAGGTCCGCCTGGATGACGTATGCGCCGCGCGCTTCCATCATTTTACCGACGGTGGATTTGCCGCTGGCGACTCCGCCAGTGAGGCCGACGCGCAACATTATTTAAGTCCCCGCCGGAGTTTCGCCGCTTTGACTGTATTCGACATCAACATGGCGATGGTCAGTGGGCCAACGCCGCCGGGGACGGGCGTTAGATATCCGGCGACTTCGGCGACTTCTGGATGAACGTCGCCGACTAGCGTTGAACCTTTCGACTTGAAATCGGCGGTACGCTTGGCGTCGTTGGGGAAGAATCTCGAAAACTCTCCTGCGTCTGTTACGCGGTTAATGCCAACATCGATCACCGCGGCGCCCGGTTTCACGAAATCTTTGGTGATCATGCCGGCACGGCCGATGGCGGCTACGAGAATATCTGCCTGGCGGCAGACGGCGGGCAGATCGCGGGTTTTGGAATGACAGACGGTGACAGTTGCATTGTCATTGAGTAGCAGCATCGCGACCGGCTTGCCGACGATATCGCTGCGCCCGACCACGACAGCATTCATGCCCGCGATCGGAATCTGGCTGCGCTTCAAGATCTCCATGCAGCCTTGCGGCGTGCATGGCACCAGGCCAGGACGCTGGGTGGAAAGATTGCCGACGTTGACTGGATGAAAGCCGTCGACATCTTTTTGCGGGGAGACGGCGAGAAGTACGGCTTTTGCGTCCACTTGTTTCGGCAACGGAAGTTGGATGAGGATGCCATCAATGTCGTCGCGCGCGTTGAGTTGCGCCACGAGATCCAGCATCTCTTTGGTGGTGACGGAATCGGGCGGTGTGATCTTTTCGCTGAAGATGCCTAATGCTTCGCACGTCTTCACCTTGCTTCGGACATAGACCTCTGACGCGGGATCATTGCCGGCGAGGACAGCGGCAAGGCCAGGACGAATCCCCTCTGTAGCGAGGCGCTTTACTTCTTCGCCAACTTCGGTCTTGATCTCTGCCGCGATCTTTTGTCCATCGAGAATGGTGGCTGTCATGTGGATTAAGTTTACAGGTGTGAAGCAAGATTTTTGTGCACGTGCGAGCCGATTACAGAGTCATAGGTCCTTCGCCAAAAAGCGGCTCAGGATGACAAACCCCGGGCGGTGATAAAATCGCGCCATGCACTGGAAAGACCTTCTCGACAAGCTGGCCTGCCCCGCTTGCAAACAATCTTTGGTAATCGGTACTCAGGCTGACACTCTGCGTTGCACCGGCTGCAACCGTGTCTATCCTGTGCAAGACGATATACCCATCCTTTTAGTGGATCGCGCCACCGTAGCGAAATAACCCTTTCTCCCTGAACCCTATTCAGCCCCGCAAGAACTGCGCGAAGCCGCGTTCTATGCCTACCTGCGCAAGCAACCATAAACCCGCACAGGGGAAAAGTTGCTTGCGTTACAGGCGGTAAATTTTTGTAAGGAGATGTAGCGGCAGGGTTATAGACCGCATCTCATCTTTACCAACCGTGTTAGAGCTAGTTAAGCGGTTACTGAAGTCAGTAGCGGTGATCAAGTTTTTGCAACAAAGTGATGGCGCTATACGTCTAATCAGGTAGCACAAAGCAGGGTCGGAGGTGACCCATGAAAACGACAGCGATGACGGAGAAGTTTTCCTCGACTGAGTTGTCAGTGCTCCGCAACGAGCTGATGCAAGGTGCATTAGACCCGTGGCAGGCGGCCGAACTCTTTCAGGTCTTCCTGGCAGGGCACGGATACGGCGTATCTCCTGATGCGGCTTATGACGCAGCAGGCAAGATCGAAGGCTCCGGATGCTCTCTGGAAGTGATGCAGACGGAACTGGGCAAACTCGCACTGGTGATGTGAGTGGATCTGGGAAATGAAATTGAGGTGAGCACGGAGCGAGCAGCGGTTTGTGCGCGCGAGGTGCGAGGCGAAGCGGCAACACCGCGGAGCCTGGACTAGAGGTTGAAGCGCTTCGCGAGGGGCATGTGATGTCCTTCTACTTCGCGAGAACGGTAAAACGTTCTGCTGCGTAAACGAAAGCGCTTACTGATCAGGGCGCAGGCAAACTGCCTGAATGCCGGATCTAGAACAGAAGCCGGGCAAACTGCCCGGCTTTTGTGCGTTTGGACCTTTTCACCGACGGAGGCACGGAGAACGTCAAAAGATTTTCTCCGTGTACTCCGTGTCTCCGTGGCGAATCGCCTCTATTCGTAGTGTAACGACGACACCGGATCCATCTCTGCAGCGCGGGCGGCGGGCACCGTTCCGAAGATGATGCCGACCATCGACGCGACGAGGATAGCGATAATGGCTGAGAGCCCGCTGATGGGGATACGGTAATCGGTAAAAAAGCGGACCGAGAATGGCACGGCCATGCCGATTATGGTTCCGATGGCTCCGCCACTGAGTGAGATGAAGACCGCTTCCGTCAGGAACTGCAGGCGAATCTCGCGATTGGTGGCCCCCACGGCTTTACGGATACCGATCTCGCGGATGCGTGCGCGCACGTTGGCTAACATGATGTTCATGATACCCACGCCGCTGACCACCAAAGTGACTGCCGAAACCAGCAGCAAAACAATGGTCAATGAGTTGGCTGACTTTGCCGCCACGTCGATCACTTGCGTGAGATTGTCTACGCGATAGCTTGATTCAGGACGATGCCTGCTTTGTAGTACCTTGCGAATCTGCTCGGTGGCGTTTGAGACATTACCCGGGTCGCTTATAGTGAAGAAAGCCTGCGTTATAGCATCGCTCGACGTGAAGTAGCGACCCACATTGAAGGGGATGAGGACGGTATCATCTGCGATCTCTGACATGCCGAATGTCTGAACGCGTTCCTTGAATACCCCGATTACGGTGAAGGGCAAGCCGTTCACTTTAAGGTCGTGGCCGACGGCGTTCTGCACGCTGCCGAATGCTTTCTTGGCGAATGATGGTGTGACCAGCGCGACTTTGTTGCGCGCCATCGAATCTTCATCGTCAAAGAAACGTCCGGAGACGATGACGAGGTTGCGCACGATTCTGTATTCGGGATCGACGCCGAGCACCAGGATGTCCCGTTCTTTGCCGCCGCCAATAGCGATGCGGTCATGTATCTCCAGCATGGGCGATGACGCGGAAATACCCGGCACCTGATTGCGCACAGCGGTCACGTCGTCCACGGTGAGCTGGTCTTGTTGCACGGTGCTGACCGCGGCGCTACCGCCGGTCTCGTAATAGGCGTAGACCATGTTCGCGCCAATGGATTGGATCTGATTGAGGATGTATTGCTTGCCGGTCATGCCGATGGTCACCACCAGGATCAGCGAGGCGGTGCCAATGACCATGCCCAACGCCGTGAGCATGAAACGTACTTTGGATTGCTGGAAGGAATCAATGGCCAACCGCGCGATCTCGGCGAACGGCATCGTATGGATGGTCAGGCTGCTATCGTCCATCGGGGCCGTGGCTGCTCGGGTGGGTGAATTCATCGTAAACTGGAATCGTAAATGGTGTGGATGAATGCGGCAATGAAAACGATGCAAGCAGCCTTACGCCGCCCCCTTTAGAACTTGTGAGTACCGTCATTTGACCGCAAAAAACCGCTGGATAGCAGCCCTTTTCGTACTGAGCGTGCTGGCGATCGCGCCCATTTGGATGGTGGCGCGCATGCCACTGCTCGACTATCCCAATCACCTGGCACGGAACTTTGTTCTCTACCACCTGAATGACCCGCATTACAACTTCGCCCAGTGGTATCGCGCGGATTGGGGACTTTACCCGTACGTGGGTATGGACCTGATTCTGGTGAACCTGCAAAGGTTTGTGAGCATAGAGACCGCCGGCAAGATATTCGTGAGCCTGTGCGTGATCACTTTGCCCCTGAGCGTGCTTTGGTTTCTGCGCTGGGTGAATCGCGGACAGGAGATGCTTGCGCTGTTCGCGCTGTTCGTTGGCTATGACATGTTCCTGCTACAGGGGTTTTTAAATTTCAAGCTGAGCCTGGCGGCGTGTTTCTTTATCTGCGGGTTGTGGTTCTGGTATTGGGAAAAGACGTCAGTCTGGCGGTGGCTAGTGTTGCTGGCCGCGACGACTGCGGTTTACTTCATCCATTTGATCGGCTTCGCCATCACGGGCATGATCCTGTTTCTGTATCTCGTCTTTTCGCGGAGCCATATCAAGGCATATGTGCAGTTGGTCTTGCTGTTCTTTCCCGGATGCGTGCTGTTTCTGCTCTCCCGCCCGGGATTAGATAAAAACACGGAACTGCAGTTCCGTTACTTTCACGAAAAGCTTCTTGCGGGCGTTTCGGTGCCGGTGCATGGCTTCTCTTACGGCTTCGATAACCTCGCCATGCTTGTGCTGATAGTTGCTTTCATCGTGGCGTATTGGCGGAATCCGGAATTCAGGTGGAATGGGCCGTGGGTGTTTGTGTTGCCGTCATTGTTCGCGTTTTATTGGCTGCTGCCGCTGAGTTGGGGACAGACTTTTGATATTGATATCCGGCTGCTGCCTGCTTTGTTCATCTTGCTGCTGGCATGCGCGAAGATCGGGCGCCGGCAAAAATATTTGGCATGGCTTGCGCTGTTATTGTTTGCGGCGCGGCTGTTTAACGTGGCTGCTTACTTCAAAGCTGAACAACCGCTGCTTGCCAGTATGACGCGTTCGTTTGACTACATTGCCCCCGGATCCAAGATGCTACCGATCGTAGAGGCGGGTGATGACGACGATCAACTGTTGCGGCCTTATGCGCATTACTGGGCGTATGCGGTGATCCAGAAAGGGGTCTTCTCTCCATATTTGTTTGACATCAAGGGGCAGACGCCACTGCGAGCCACGATCGAGCCCTACGCGCCAGATGATTTTTGGGACTTGGAATACAAGGACGAGCCTCAGTGGGACGACATCCAGGAGACCTATGATTACGTGTGGGTCTACCAGTCACCACACTACTTGCCGCAGCTAGAAGCGATCGCCGACACGGTGTACGAGTCTGATCTGCTGCACGTTTTCAAGATCCGCAAAAAAGCAACGCAGTCCCCAAAAAGGAAGGCACGGAGAAAGCCGCCGCAAAAGAAAGCCATCCAATAGGGCGGGCGCAGGTCGCTTATAATGGACATGCCCACCCATGCGGAGAGATGTGTGAGTGGTTGAAACAGGCGGTCTTGAAAACCGCTGTACCTGAAAGGGTACCGGGGGTTCGAATCCCTCTCTCTCCGCCATTGTTACCCTTCCGTCTTGACTCGGCAAACCTGACGCTCAGGTGATAGAGTTTTCACGCTCTCAACTCCTCATCCTCAGGAGCCATCATGCCGATCCGCAAAGCTTTCATTCTTGCTGTGTTGATGTTGCTTTCTAACTTTGCCGCCGCGCAGAATCCACAGCGTGGCGGCGGAGACCGCGCGCCGGCGGTCATTCCTTCTGTAGAAGACCGAACCAAAGAAATGAAAAAGATGGATGGCTTCTTCCCGCTTTATTGGGATGAGCGCAGTGGCGCCATGTTCATGGAGGTCTCGCGCTTCGATCAGGATTTTCTATACACGACCGGGCTTTCTGCCGGGCTCGGCTCGAATGATATCGGGCTCGATCGCGGACAAGGTAGTGGTGGGCATGTGGTCCGCTTTCAGCGTATGGGGCCACGCGTGATGCTGGTGGAACCGAATGTGTCTTTCCGTTCGAGCAGTAAGAATCCGCTGGAGCGTAAGTCGGTGGAAGATTCGTTCGCGAAGTCCATCATCTGGGGATTCCCGGTCGCAGCGGAGTCGAATGGTCGAGTGCTGGTGGACGTGACTGATTTTCTTTTACGCGACGTGCATGGCGCAGCGCGCGCTTTGCGTCCGGGCAACTACAAGGTGGACCGCACTCGTAGCGCGTTCTATCTGCCGGACACGCGCAACTTCCCAAAAAACACTGAACTGGACATGACGCTCACGTTCACCGAAGAGCCGACTGGCGGCGCACGCGGC
>JAICLA010000026.1 GCA_025927695.1 Terriglobales bacterium
ACTCCGTAGCGAAGACCAACCGCGTGGTGCTCGTACAGGAAGATCACCGCACGCTGGGCATCTCGTCAGAGATCTCAGCAGTGATCGCGGAGCAAGCGTTCGAATGCCTGGACGCTCCCATCCTCCGCGTCACCGCCCCGGACATTCCGGCCATCCCCTTCTCGCCGCCGCTGGAGAAGTTCTACATGCCGACGGTGGAGAAGATCATGACTGCGATGGAGCGCTGTGCGCAGTACTGACTCTTAGCAATTAAAGAAAGGCCGCGTCAAAAGATGCGGCCTTTTGCTTTTGCTACGAAGAGAGTCCCAATCCCCCATCCACCGCCAGTACCTGCCCTGTGATGAACTGCGACGTTCCCGCCAGGAATCTCACAGCAATCGCCACATCTTTAGCGGAACCATTCCGCTTCATCGGCGTCTTGTTACTGAAATGTTTCAACTCCGACTTCGGTGTGGTGTAGTCCATTGGTATCATCCCGGGCGCCACGCAGTTAACAGTGACGTCCGGCGCAAGCGCTTTCGCAGTGGCTTGGGTGAGCATGTGCAGCGCTGCTTTCGACGCACAATAGTGGATGTGCGTAGCCCAAGGCTGAATGCCTCCGAGCGAACCGATATTCACAATGCGCCCTTTCGTTCTGCGCAACTCCTTCGCGGCGGCTTGCGAGACCAGAAACGGTCCGCGAGCATTGGTCGCAAAGATGGCGTCCCATTGTTCTGCGGTGATCTTCTTGAATGCAACAGTCTCGTAAGCTCCGGCATTGTTCACCAAAATGTCTATGCCGCCTAACATGCTCTTAGCATCGGCAATCATTGCTTTCACACTTCGTTCATCGCCAACATCACATTGCAACGCGAATGCGCGCACGCCGAACCCAGTCAGATCTCCGACAGTCTTCATCGCATCGTTATCTGACTTGCGATAGGTGATGGCGACGTCCGCCCCCGCGCGCGCAAGTTCCAGCGCAACCTCGCGCCCGATACGTCGGGCCGCGCCGGTCACGATCGCACGTTTGCCTTTCAATTCCTGCTGGCCTGCTAGGGCCGCCTTACTTTTCATGCGTTCCATTCTATTCGACTACAATTGTCGGCGATGTCCGCGGGCCAACGAACGCGCATGTACGCCGACCCTGCCGGCGTATTCCTGCATGACGCGATCTTGGCCGCCTGCCATAGATATGCCTACCGTACAGCCATAGTCGATACTTCATGCTTAGGACCGTCTCGGCGAATCTCGTACGCTGAATTCGGCGACCTCATGCAGACTGCCGCGAAGAACTTAGTCGCAGCGGGACTCAAGCCTGGCGACATTATCGCCATCTATCTCTCCAACTCCTGGGAGTATGCCGTCGCCTTCCATGCGGCCATCTTGGCAGGATGCGTGCCAACACTGCTCAATCCCAGCTACCGCGAGCGCGAAGTCCGCTATCAGCTGGAAAACTCCGGTGCTGCCGCGCTCATCACCGACGGTCCGCAGATAGTCGACATAAGTCTCGCCGGTCTGCCCAATCTCAAACACCTATTCACCACACGCCACGCCACGTGCGGATCGCGACACTTTGCAGAATTATTGAAACCGAGTTCCGCTCACATCCCGCACCCGCTGCAGAGTTCCGCCACGACATTGGCCGCGCTTCCCTATTCCAGCGGCACCACCGGCCTGCCTAAAGGAGTGATGCTCACCCACCACAACCTGCTGGCGAATTGTTATCAGTTTCTTGTTCCTTACGAAGAAGGAACATTCACGCAGGACGAAGTCGCACTCTGCTTCCTCCCGCTTTATCACATCTACGGATTGAACGTGATCCTCAATCCGTTGCTCCTGGTAGGCGGAACGAACGTACTCATGCCGCGTTTCGACTGTGAAAAGGCGCTCGCGCTACTCGCGTCTGAGGAAGTCACATTCCTGCCTGTCGTGCCCCCGGTTCTAAACGTTCTTTGTAACGCGGCGGCAGAAGGCCGCTTCCCTAAGAACCACTGCGTGCGCTATACGAAGTCCGGCGCCGCGCCGCTCGCTCCTGAATTGCCCAGGCGCTTCGCCGAGCTGACTGGAATTCGCGTCCGCCAAGGCTACGGCATGACAGAAGCCTCGCCCGTCACGCACTTGGGATTTCTGGAGCCGCACCTTTATCGCCCTGACAGTATCGGTCAAGAAGTAGCCGAAACCGATTGCCGCATCGTCACTGATTCCGGAGTGGATGCCGCGCCAGGAGAACCCGGCGAGCTAGTCATGCGCGGTCCGCAGTTCAGTTCCAGTTACTGGAAATCGCCAGAGGCAACACGTGAAGTCTTTAGAGACGGCTGGTATTGGTCCGGCGACGTCGCCATCCGTGACGAAGGGGGTTTCTACAAGATCGTTGATCGCCGCAAGGAGATGATCAAGTACAAAGGCTTTCCCATCGCGCCAGCGGAAGTCGAAGCCGTCCTGCTCGAACATCCAGCAGTGCGCGATTGCGGCGTGATCGGCCTCCCCGACGATGCAGCCGGAGAGATTCCCTGCGCGTTCATCGTGCTGAACCCTACACACACACCGGAAACTGCCCTTGAGACCGATCTCTGCGGATTTGTAGGTGAACGCCTCACCGGCTATAAGCAGCCGCGCCAGGTACGATTCGTGTCCGCAATCCCTCGCAACCCCTCGGGCAAGATCCTGCGCAAAGACCTGCGCGCAACGCTGCTAACAAAATAAAAAGCGCAGCCGAAGCTGCGCTCTTGTGGTGAATTTAGTTAGCTTTATTTGGGTTCTTTGGGAGCCTTCTTGGTACCCATCTTACAGGTGTCGGAGACCATTTCCACGTTGGTGGCGTCGAGGTGGTTGACGTTCTTCTTCTGATCGGCCGCGCCCGGGACAGGGCCTTTGCTCAAGTTGCCGGTGACCTTTACTTCATGGCCATCATGCGCGGAGAGGTCATCTTTAGACATTACGTGGTATTTACCGGTGCGGGTGGTGAGCCAAATGTTGTCACCCTCTTTGTGTATGCAGCCGGTCACCGTCTTACTCTTCAATCCGCCATTCTCGGTGTTCTTATCTTTCTTTGCGTCTTGAGCCCAAGCAGCGACGCACATCAACATCAGCAGCAAAACCATCTTTCTCATGTCATGTCTCCTGTGAACTTGTTGAATTTTGGGGTACAGACTACGGGTATGAGCCTAGATGTTGATCCGGTGGGGAGAGTTGTCTGACTTTTGAAATCAGACTGGCAAGGAGAGTGGCTGGAAGCGCCGAAATGCGCCAGATGGACTTATTTCGTCGGCGGGTCTTTCGGCGGGTCTTTCGGTGCTTCTTTGCTGGCTGGCTTCTTGTCGTCGTAGATGGAGTATTGAGCTTGCGGCTTCTTTAACTTGACCTCGATCTCCCTGGTTTTCTGGTTGATCACAAAATCCTCGCCGTAGGTTTGCATACCCGGCGCCAGCACTTGGACTCTGATCTTGCCGTAAGGCAGGGCTTCGAATGAAGCCTTACCTTCATTATCAGCTTTCAACTCCACCCCGTTCGCCTGTTGCTTTCCATTCTTGTCCACCGGATGCAACACGATCGAGGCATTGCGCACAGGCTTGCCATTCCATTCACGGGTGACGGTGAAGCTGATATTGCAAACGGAGCCATCATTGCCGGCAAATGCCAAGGACGCAAATGCCAACAGAAAGAATATGACCTTAAAGGTGATTTTCATGCGTGCATCCATTTTAGTTCTCTCTGCGGCGAAAAACCAGCAACTCTCGATTCCGCATAAATACGGCCAAACCTGCGTTTTGCCCTCACATCCAACCCCATATACCGAGATAAATTGCGCAAGGAGAGGCTAAATGGCTGACACGAAAAAGACTCACGATACTATTCATACCCTCATTGAATGCTGCCGAGACTCGCAGCAAGCGTACATCGAAGCTGCGGAACACATCAGTGACTCTCGCCTTCGTCATTTCTGTAATGAGCGCGCCCTTGAACGCTCCGGATTTGCCGGTGACCTGACCGAACGTCTGCGTGACTTCGGCGAACACCACCTGAAAACAGAGGGTTCCACCGGCGGAGCTGTGCGCCGCGCGTGGATGGACGTCAAGACCAAACTTGGCGGCGGCGACCACGCTGTTCTGTCTTCCCTTGAATCCTGCGAAGACCAGATCAAACACGCGTATGAAGAGGCCATGAGAGGCGGGTTGAATCACGAGTTTGATTCGCTGATCCGGACCCAGGCGCAAAGCATCTACAACGCGCATGACTACATTCGCGGCATCCGCGACCGCAAGAACGCGGCGTGAGGCCTCTTGGCCAACCAGACGCCCTTCCTTCGGGAAGGGCGTTTACATTGGTAGATCTTTACTCATCACCACGCGGGCAACGGCGATCATACCGATCGCTTTTGCCGATGCATCTTGCAATCCTTGCGCGCGGCGCAGGGCGTCCATAGGATCCACCTGCGCAGCGGCCTCGCTCACTTCTTGGATCATCGGGGCTAGGTTCTTGTCGCCGCGATCCGCCCAAGCCTCGTCTGCGGCCGCGAACGCCACGTCAAAATAGCTTCCCGCTCCTGCTTTGTCTCCAGATGTTCCCTTTGCGAAACCGTAGGCAGCCGCTTGGCGCGCACGCAGTGATGGGGCCATATTTTTCAGTTCTTCGCGCTGATCGCCGCCCCCCGCAATAGTGGCCATGGATTGCGAGACGGAAACTGACTCTTCCTCTTCGCGCGAACTTTCACCTTGCGCGCCTTCATTGCGCGCTACGCTCTGTGCGGTTGCGTCGCGTTCCAACGAGCGGTTGTAAGCTTCTTCCCCAAGCGCCTCTTTCATTGCCCTGGCAGTGATGTTGATGGCCAGGTTTTTATCGCCACTGTCTTCTTGCTTGCCCAGCCAATCGAAAAGCTTCAGACCCGAGTCGCGAACCGTGTCTTTGTCCACCTTCGTAGCAGTGGAAGCGAACATGGTGGCGATCTCAGAAGCGCTGGGATTTTCGCCGCCTGCCTTGTCGGGCAGTGACGAGAACGTGTCTTTAAAAACGCGCTGGCTCCAACTTGAGTTCTGCGGTTCCTTTTCAATCAGAGCCATTAGAAGGCGCGGCGCGACGATTCCCTGCGCCAATGCCGCGTCTGCCCTTGTGCGCACGACTTCGCCGGCTTGCCGCGGGCACTTAGTAAGTACGCCTAGCAATGACTGCTCTGCCGCTTCCACGTGCTGCGGATAAATGCGTTGCGCGAACTCGGTCGCGGTTTTGCAATCCACCACGCCGGAAGAGAATAGCGACACTGCCGGTTTCTCGCCCAACACGATCAACTCTGACTCAATGCGAATACCCTCTTTGGATAATTCGGCTGCCGTCTTAGGCGCGATCGGCGACATCACCTCTACGGCCGAGCTCAACACGCGCAGGCGGTCCTGTTGATCAGATTGCGGAAGAGCAACGGCCGAATTCACTACGTCAATCACAAACTTGCGGCTCTTCGCAGCTTTGGCGTTGACCGCAGCCTCAGAGGCGGAGCCCGCCGTCGGCTTGTCCGACTGCGGCAGGTTCTGCACGAAGCCGAACGATGAAACCACTAAAATGAGAATGTATGAGAACTGACGAAACATCTTTGATTAGATGTTTGCAGACGGCTTATGGCGGTAAAGTTGGCCCGTCTTTATCGCATCTTTTGACTTAGCACGATGGGATTACTTGAGCTTTCTTTGGCTCTCGCGCAACTCTTCCACGATCACATGAGCGGCTTCGCGGGCTTCAGCTGCGCGATCGGTCGGGAATGAGATGGCTCCCACTCGCGCGTGTCCCCCGCCGCCATAACGCTCGCATATGGCGGCAAGATTGACCATTTTTTCGCCCGGAGTCTTGGTCCAAGGATTGGACCCGACGGAAACCTTTGTGCGGAAACTGCTCTTGCTCAAGCCAATACTATATGTGCTATCCGGATAGAGGTAGTACGGCACGAATTTGTTATAGCCCTCAAGCTCGTAGTCGGTCACATCAAAGTAGATGGTTCCGTCAGAATAATCAGAGTGTTTGCGGATAATGTCGATCGACTGATGATGACGCTCGAGTAGCGGTGGCAATTTCTCAGCTACAAACGGCATCTCGATGATCTCCGCCAGCGGTTTGTCAGCCAAAACCGAGATCAGCTTGTTGGGAAATGCCGGGTCTTGGTTCGACTCGATCACCATGGTCAGCTTCATCGCCGGCTCGCGCATCTCCACGGCGGTCTTGGCGTCTTGATATTGGGCGCCATCTACGATGTCAGCCCACTTCACCAGCTCGGCCACCGGTTTTTGATTGAAACCGAAAACCCGTTCCGCAGTATCCGCTAGAAACTTGGTGCAGGACTTGTATTCGGGATCGAAGAATTTCTTCCCGCTCTTGTCGGCACGAAACTGCGCTGCATCCGCGGGTGAAAGGAAGGCGCTGAGATGATGGTCAAACCACCAGGTAATCTTCGGGGAAGGTGAATATTTGAAATCGACGATGGCGTTTTCGTCGCCAGTAAAGTCCGCTTCATTGAACAAAGACCCCGCACGGTGCAGCAGGCCGGTGAACTGGAAGTCAGCACCTTTGCCCACGCACTCACGGTAGAAACGGACAAACAGAGCGGCGGATGCAGTGCCGTCAAAACACTTGTCGTGATAGAAGACGCGAACCTTCAAGTCCACCTCAGAGGATGACAAAATTTTGTCTTGCGTGAAGCTGACTAGGATTGCGGGTTTGGGAAGTTATGTCAAGGGAACCATACGTCTTCAATGCCCGTACTTATTCACAGGTGAACCTTGCTAACCAACTCCGTACTCTATAAGTCAGATGAGGAGAGCTTTATGTCTAAAGCGATGGACAAGATTTCCGGCCGGCCCACAGGGTTCCTCCAGCGGATCGCGGTTCAAGAGGGCACCCACTTTCACGTATTGCGATTAAAAGAGGTGGATTGGGTAGAAGCTGACAGAAAACATTTGTGCCTTCACATTGGTAACAAAGTCCACAGAGTACGGCAGACTATGGCAGAATTGAAGCGGTCTTTGAATCCCCGCCAATTCTTGCAGGTTCATCGTTCTCACGTCGTCAATGTAGACAGCATCGCCGCCCTTGATTTCTCCAAGCCCAGCAGTCCGTTCGTGGTCCTTACGAGCGGGAAGCGTGTCGCTTTAGCCAGAAGTTACAAGCGCGATCTGCGTGAAGCATTGGCGCACATTGGATGATTCTATTGACTCTTTTGCAAAACGGAGCCAGCGCTGGTCGACCGAAGTTCGAGTCAAGGCCACCTTGTTGACACCGTGAACCACTAACCGGATAGTAAATCGCCTGCACCGATTGTCCACCCGTCGGGCAATTGTTTGCATATCGCAATCCTACATATTCTTGTAGTTCCTCTCCGCTGATTCCTACCAATAACCATACGTCAAAGGATGCCATTTTTTGCCAAGTGAGAGTGGCCTCAGTGGTTTTCACGATTGGTGCAATAAATGCACAGTGACAGTTAGTACCATATAAACGACGTTTCGTACCTCTTATTAAGCGCTTCGTACTTGCAGTCTTTTCATAAGTTGGCTTCTTTGGTGAAAGACCCCTAAGTTAACCCAAAAGTCAATACTGGAAAGGATATGCCTATGTACCTTCGGTTCGTACGGCTCGTTTCCCCTCCCATTCGGACGCTTTTCCTTGTTCTTAGCCTCGTCGTTGTCCTTTCACTCCCCGCGATGAGCCAAACAGCTTCCACCGGTACGGTATCCGGTGTCGTGACTGATCCATCAGGGGCAGTGATTCCTGGCGCGGTCGTGACACTGACCGATCTCAGCACACACGACAAGCGCACCACGACCACAAATGACACCGGCCGCTACGTGATCATCAACGTGACGCCGGGACGTTATGACCTCACCATAACCAAAAGCGGCTTCACACAAACGAAAGTTTCCGATCAAACAGTTCAAGTCGGAACGGTGACTACGGAAAACGTGGCCATGAAGTTGGGTCAAGCAAATGAAGTGGTGGAGGTGAAGACCACCGGTACCGAGCTTCAGACGATGAACTCGACCATCGGTAACACGATGAATTCCATCGCGTTGGACAATCTGCCGAGCTTAGGTAGAGACACCAGCACGTTCGTCGCGATGCAGCCCGGAATTTCACCGGATGGCAGCGTTGCCGGAACGGTCGTTGACCAGAGCACTTTCATGCTCGATGGCGGCAACAACACCAACGACATGGACGGCAGCATGAACGTGTATACGCCCAGCTTTGCCGGTGACCCAACAGGCATAGCGGGAGGCGGCGCGGCGACAGGCGTTATGCCGACTCCGTCAGACAGCGTTGAAGAGTTCAAGGTAAACACTACCAACCAGACCGCTGACTTTAACAACTCATCAGGCGCCCAAGTACAGGTTGTGACCAAGCGCGGAAGAGACAAGTGGCATGGCACTGGCTACGAATATTATTTTGACAACAATTGGAACGCGAACACTTGGAACAACAATAAGACCCACACACCCGCGCCGGATTATCACTACAGCCGGTTCGGTTTCTCGGCTGGTGGTCCTATCTTGCCGAACATGCTGGGCGGGAAGACTTATTTCTTCGCCAACTATCAAGGTTTCCGGTGGCCGAACTCTGAGACAATCGAACACATCGTTCCCAGCGCGAACCTAAAGAATGGCATAATCACAACGCCTACCGGCACTTTCCCACTCGCAAGTTTGGATCCGCGTGGAATCGGTATCAGCCCCGTGGTCAAAGCAATGTGGGCAACTATGCCGGCCGGCAATGACCCCTCTTGCGGTGCGTTGTTAGGCAGCCGTTGCGATGGCTTGAATGAAGTAGGCTTCAAAGCCAACATGGCCATTCCCCAGAACGACAACTTCGTAGTCGGACGTCTCGACCATGACTTTGGCTCGAAATGGCATTTCATGGCCAGCTACCGCTTCTACAAACTCACCCGCACCACTGATAGCCAATACGACATCAGTTCCGGGACGCCCGTTGCAACTTCCGGTCGGCCTCAGGAACCGTGGTATTACGTCGTGGGTTTGACCACGAACATCACCACCAATACCACCAACGACTTCCACTGGAGCTATTTGCGTAACTGGTGGCAGTGGTCAGACAACGGCGGTCTTCCTCAGGTTGCCGGAACCGCTGGGGCGCTCGAGCCGTTCGGCGAAAACAAAAACTCAAGCTTGACGCCCTATAACGTGGATACCCAAGACATCCGCACACGTTTCTGGGATGGCCAAGACCACATGCTGCGTGATGACGTCACTATGTTGAAGGGCAACCACCTGTTCCAGTTCGGTGGCACCTACCAGCATAATTTCAACTATCATCAGCGTACTGACAACGGCGGCGGCATCAATGACTCTCTTACCTACCAATTGGGGTCAACCACCGGCGGCGGCGCTGTCACAGGCTATCCGGTCGCACCGGCCGGCTGGAACCAAGGCACAAGCGGATGGAATCGCTTGTTTGCTGCTTCAACCGGAATCGTTACCGCGGCCCAGCAGGCGTATACCCGCTCCGGTACGGCCCTCTCACTAAACCCGCCATTAACTCCGGCGTCAGATCAGAGCACCATCCCCTACTACAACGTGTATTTCAGTGACAGCTGGCACATGAAGCCAACGTTCACTTTGACCTACGGTCTGGGATGGACGCTGGAAATGCCGCCTACCGAAGCGGAAGGCAAGCAGATCGAATTTGTCGATCAAGCCGGCCAGCCTATCGACACCATGGCCTATCTCAACCAACGTGAGCAAGCCGCGTTGAAAGGACAGGTCTACAATCCGACGGTAGGTTATGCCCTAGTAGGTAATACCGCCGGCGGACTGAAGTATCCGTACAATCCTTTCTACGGTTCTTTTAGTCCGCGTATCGCGGCGGCGTGGAGCCCGCACTTCGGCGACAATTGGATGGGATCGATCTTCGGTCGTGACAACACCGTGATCCGCGGTGGTTATGGCCGCATTTACGGCCGCCTGAATGGTGTTGACCTGGTCTTGGTCCCGCTACTTGGAACCGGCCTGATCCAGCCTGTGCAATGCACCAAGGCTCTGGCTACTGGACAGTGCGGACCGGCCACTGCGACTGCCACCACAGCATTCCGCATTGGCGTCGACGGTACGACCGCGCCGCTGCCTGCAGCCAGCGCGTCTCTGCCGCAACCGCTCTTCCCTGGCATCAATGACGTTTCAGCCGCAGCCGGTGAAGCGTTGGATCCGCACTTCCGCCCCAATGTGGTTGATTCTTTTGACCTGACCATCCAACGTCAACTTACAAGCAAGATGACAGTGGAAGTCGGATACATCGGCCGCTTGATCAGTCATGAATATCAACCGATTAACGTCAACGCTGTGCCTTACATGATGACGCTGGGTGGGCAATCTTTTGCTCAAGCCTATGCTGCCATTGAAACAGCAATGGGCTGCGCAACTTCCGCTGCGAAATGCAACGCGGCGACGGTGGGAGGAACGACAGTAGCGCCGCAGCCTTTCTTTGAAACAGCGCTTGCAGGGACTGGTTATTGCGCTCCGGGAACTTGCACGCAAGCAGTCCTGGCTAACGAGTTCGCCAACTTCCAATGCCAGTGCGTTTGGGACCTCTGGTCAGACCTTGACCAGGGCGGAATCGGCGGCGCGAACGGAGGCGGAACCAATCCTGGTTTCAACTTCGCACGCACCATGATGAACAGCCAGTTGCCCTCGAACTTCCCCTTGGGCGCCAGTGGCCAGATCTCCAGCGGCGTCGGCATCAACGCGAGTGTCGGTCATGGCAACTATCACGCTGGATTCATCTCGTTGAAGATCAACGACTGGCACGGCGTAACCTCACAAACCAACTTCACGTATAGCAAGGCGTTGGGCACTGGAGCAGAAGTTCAGGCCACCAGCGAATACACGCCGAACGATCCATATAACCTGGACAACACCTACGGCGTACAGCCTTTTAATCGCAAGTATGTGTTCAACCAGTTCTTTGTGGTCCGTCCGCACTATCGTGAGAACCAGGCCGGTATTGCTGGTCGCTTACTCGGTGGATGGACTTTCGCACCCATCATCACGGCCGGAAGCGGCGCTCCTCTGTATTGCAACACCATTACAGACTCGGAAGCGTTCGGTTCGGGCGACGCAACCAACTTCTTTGACAACGAACAGTGCGTTACCACTTCCAAGTTCGGCAACTCAGTGAACGGCTCCGGAACGAACGTCAACTTCTTCTCGGATCCGAATGCTGCATTCAACACGTTCCGCGCCCCCATTCTGGGTATCGATACAAAGAACCCAGGTGTCGGCCCGATCGTGGGTCTGCCTTATTGGAACGTGGACTTGAGCGTGAAGAAGAGTTTTAAGATCTGGGAAAGCACCAGTCTCGAGCTCTCGACCGTGTTCACCAATCTGTTCAACCATATGCAATTCACTGACCCTGATCTCGAGCTTTCGACCCCGGCCAGCTGGGGCGCGCTCACCACTCAGCGTAATAACCCTCGCCAAATGGAATTTGGTATCCGCATCAACTGGTAACAGATTGAAAAGTTAAAAGCCGGAAGCGAAAGCTTCCGGCCTTTTTCGTTTCACGCTTGAATTTAGACGTCGGCCAGTCCGCCCCAGGTCTCTGGATTCTGCGCCTGCAACGTCGCAAAATAGATTCGCACATCTTCCGCGCGAAAATCGGCCTTCACCTTCTCTGCAGCGGCAGTCAGCATGGCCTTCTCCGGTGTCTTCACCTCGGCCGAGTCACTGATCACACCGTCCTCATTGGCTATACCCAGCGCATTCAGGAAAGCGGACATTAGCGGCTTCTTATAAGCGAAGTGATAGGTCACGATCAGTTGGCCGATCAGGTCAGGCGGCAGCGTTAATGTCGCCAGGTACTGCTCTTTCTTTTCCTGCGGCAGGCGTTTCACAAATGGCGGACGAAAATTCTTGGCACGGGCAATAAACAAATCCCCTGCCCTATGAAATTCCTTCAGATTTTCATCCGTATAAAACGCGTGCGCCGCCTGTTTGCGACGCTCCTCGCCCATCTCTTTCCAAATGCCTGGTGTGTCCAACGTTTCAGAAGTCTTTGCCATATTTTCTAGTCTATCGCAGGCTCGCCCTTCACTGCCGCGTCGCCAAGATGCATATAACTCCAACGTTAAGGGTTGTTTAAATCTCCTGTTACCGAAGTCCGTTCGTCCCCACCGAGGTACATTGTCCTTAAGGGACTTTACTTAGTTTTCCACAGCGCGGAACATAGATATCCCCCGAGGGAGTCATCTAGGGAGCACGCAAATCATGACGAACTTGACTGAGGAAATTCGCTCGCTGACTAATGCGTTACATCGACTGACTGATCAGATGGAGACCAAGGCCACAAACTCGAAGTTTGATGATGAGTTGGCCGCAACTTTAACGCTTAAGTTAGTAGAAGATTTCAAGGACGCGCTCGACCACGCGCGCCACATGGTGTGGCCCTATCTGATCTCCATGCAGCAAGGCTCGCCGGAAAATGTGGACTTCGCCCTGCAGCAGTATCGTATGCAGCGCGTGCGAGAGATGCTGAAGACGATCCGGGAAGACGAGGATAATTTACGGTCCGACGCGAAGACCCGTCTCTTCCTCGCGGAGATGAACCGCATGACCAATATCCAGCACATCGTTTAAAAAGACGTTTCCCCCTGTAAGAATATGCACATAAGAAACCCGGAGCTGCCAAAGCTGGCGCTCCGGATTTTTTCTGGACACTAAAAGTTCGCACGCCTAATATGAATGCCACGGCGATGGAGTTCCGCCCTTAACCGCCCGCGCCATGGGCCGTAAATCTGCGCGGCGCTGATGACTCCTACCATTTCTTGTGTAGGAGTACGTTCATGCTGGAAAACATATTGTTCATTTCGCTGGGCGCCGTACTTGGTGCGTTGGCACGCTACGCCATCACGTACATTTCGTCAGAGGCAACGCAGCACTCTGGTTTCCCTATCGGCACGCTCATTGTGAACATTGTAGGCAGTTTCTTGGTGGGATGGATACTGACCTGGACGATCGACCACTCGCACGACCGTTGGCGCTTATTTGCGGCTACGGGCTTCTGTGGCGCCTTCACCACGTTCTCAGCCTTCGCCTTTGAGAGCATGGCCTACTGGCGCGATGGCAAAATGATGTTGTTCGCCCTGAACGTAGCGGCGAACAATGCGTTGTGTTGCATCGCAGTGGCCGCGGGAGTGGCTCTGCGTTACCGCACGAAGTAACGCTTACTTCTTGTCTCCCGCGACTTCGGCCTTCATCTTCTCCACCGCGTTGGTGAACATTGCGCCATCCGCCGGCGTCTCGATACGCCCCATCAGGATGGTGCGGTTAGGCACATTGCGTCCGTAGAATGCTCGAACGCTGTCAGTATCCGTGCGAACTGCTGCGCCGTTCAGCGTAATGCCGGCAAAGACTCCACGCGCGCGGGAGTATGTAAGCACTTGAGCGCGCATCTTCCAGTCCGTCATGCCCTCCGCGTGGCGACCCACGGGCCCGGCTGCAACGGAAGCATCTGCCCCAAGCTTGAACTTGCTGCTAAGCAAAGCGCGCATCCCGCGGTCATTCATCACCACCATGACTAAGTCAACCGCTTGTCCGCCGATCTGCAATCCAAAGCTGCCGCCTTCCAAGGTGAAGAATGCTGGAGCGCTCCACTTTGCCGGCGCATCGGGTGTGCGGCAGGTGGCGACGCCGCGTCCGTAAGCCGCGCCCACCACGAAGCCCCCTTTCAGCATAGAAGGCACCACGGCAATGCACTTTGCCGAATTCAGTATCTCTTCCGGCACGCCCTTGTCCGGCGCTGCCATGATCTCATTGAGCACCGTTGCGGCTGAATCTAGACGCTCGATCGTGTCCTGCTTTGAAGTCTTGGCGGATGCCGCGGATGAGAACGCGAGTAAAAGTGCGATAGCCAGCAATCTCTTCATGAATGAAATCCTCTTTCAAGAACTGATGGAGGAAGATTACCAGAATCGGCAGCAGTGAATGGTCGCGGGACAGTACCAAAAAGATGCGGGGCCGAACCTGGCGACCCTCGTAACCAGTTTCAGCCCCGACTCCCACATTTGGTGGCTATTGCTAAAGAGTATGATGCGACTGCGCGTCCGTGCCAAGGTAACCGAAGTCACTCAACGGACAGTGTCCTTTGGTACTAGTGTTCGTTGCCCGAATTCACGAGCGAATGGGTGATGGCATGGACAGACAATGCGATGCGGTTTTGTACACCGACTTTGCGCATCAGCTTCGCGACGTGAGCCTTGACGGTACGCTCCTCGATCGCCAGTGCCGAACCGATCTCTTTGTTCGAGCGCCCTGCGACGAGCAGTTCCAAAACTTCTTTTTCGCGATCCGTGAACACCACGCGACCTGCGGGGAAAATGCGCCCCGGTGAAGACGTGACCCGCTCGATAAAAATCGACAATACCCTACGCGGTGCCCACACCGAACCCTGATTCACCATGCGAATGGCAGTAATAAACTCCTCGGCGGTCGCGGCTTCATCCACATAGCCTTTTGCACCGGCGGCTACAGCCTTCAAAATGGTCTCGTCGTCCGCACCGCTTCCCGTCACAATGATCCGTAGATCTGGCCGCGCGGCTTTCATGCCGGCCATCAAGTCAAAAAGATTGTGACCGTTGCGGCTGCCCAACAACACGAGATCCACATCAGTCTTCGTGCCCAGCTCAGCAAGCGTGTGAGACATCAATTCCATGTCCGGTTCGGAGTCAAACAGCGAACGGAACCCGATAAAACGCAAGGGATCGCTCTCAACCACCGCAACTCTTATCTTTGGCCTGATTTTCGCTACTGCGCTCATCATTGGGGACCCTGTACCGGTAATCTTTCCCCGGTTCAGAGAACAGCATATCCGTATTGCGGGCCGGAGAAAAGGCGAATCAGACCAGGTACAGTGTACGGACGGCCATGTACCTTAGAAATCAGTTGCCGGAGTTCTTCGCCAAGGTAGTGTGAGTAGTAGGAAGCGACGCCAGCGAGCGGTTATCCCATCGGCCGAGCACGTATCCAGCACCGAAACCCTCGCAGTATTTTCCCGGGCGAGCGTCTTGGCGACAGCGCCACGCGGCTGATTCCGCAATGCCCGGTTGGTCAGAGATATTGTCCGCATTCGCGAGACCCTGTTTGTAACCGTCAGCTAGACCAAGATCAAATTCAACCGCTGCCACTGACTTGCCTTTGAGGCTGGAATCCGAAGCACTCAGATCCGAAAGCGCAAGCAACGAACGCCGGAAAGTATGTCCTGTGTAGCTGTCGGCATAACCGGCGCGGAAGCCGCTCTCGTAGCCAAGCATATAAGACTTCTTCGCGCCGAAAGATGCTTGATAACCCCTGTCTCTCGGGAGCTTATGCTCAAGCGAAGGCGCGCGACGTAATTGATAATCTTCGTCGCCGGCGTGAAAACCTTCTTCGTAACCATGGCGATGCCCATGAGCAAACGCGGAATTCTGATAGATGGCGTGGTCCGGATCTTGAGTGAGGTGGTAATCCTGATTGGATTGGCAAGCAGCGACGAGCGGAAGCATCATCGCGCAAACAGCAAGAGAGGTTTTCAGGGCCCAGGTCGACGCCACGTTCGGTTTCCCAACAACAATATGTCTGATGGGAGTTGCTCATGCCGAGATGTAAGCTCCTGGATGCGTCAGACTGCGCCTAGTAGGCCGGGTCCGAAAGTCCATTTTGCTCAAACCCCCGACGGCGCAATTGGCACGCGTCGCATTTGCCGCAGGGTTTGTCACTGGCCGGATCGTAACAACTCACCGTCATCCCGTAATCGACGCCGAGCTTCAGTCCTTCCGCAATGATCTGCGCCTTTGATAACTGCATCAGCGGCGTGTGGATATGCATCTTCCGGCGCCCTTCGACTCCAGCTTTGGTAGCCAGATTCGCTAACCGTTCAAAAGCTTCCATAAACTCCGGACGGCAATCAGGATATCCGCTGTAATCCACGGCGTTCGCGCCGATGAAGATGTCACTGGAACCGAGCACTTCTGCCCACGCCAGCGCGAATGAAAGAAAGATCGTATTGCGCGCGGGCACGTAAGTGATAGGTATCCCCGCTTGCGGGCTGTCCCCTTTCGGCACATCTATATCTGCGGTAAGTGCTGAGCCGCCGAATACACGCAGGTCGATGTCCACGAATATGTGCTGCACCACTTCCACTTCTTTCGCGACTTTCGTGGCAGCCTCTATCTCTGCCTGATGGCGCTGCCCATAGCGAAAGGTCATCGCATAGGGAACGAATCCCTGTTTCTTGGCCATAGCCAGTACAGTCGTAGAATCCAAGCCACCGCTCAGCAGCACGACAGCAGGTTTTTGCGGTTCTGTCATTTGCTATTCGACTGCGCCGGCCTCTTCCCGTCCGGAAAGGGCCGATACAGCGGATCTCCAATATTAATGATCATCCACTTCAGCCAGCGCTCTCCGCGCATGAACGCGTCACCTACGTTGGCTCCATCGTATAGCGCAGAAAAGATCACGTCAGGACTCGGCAATCCCTGCAAGTACGGCTCTTCCACCGCCCCGGCCGTGACCGTGATTCCCTTCTTCAAGGCATTCGCCGCCCAACTTTCACCCTCGCGCGGCGACAGAGCCGAAGCGCTGTCGAGGTGAATGCCGATCGCGCCTACGTTCCAGGAGAAAGCGTCATTGTAATGCCCCAACGCATACCATCCAGCGAAGAGCGCAGCTTTGTCACACCGTAACGTTGCCGGAGCGGTACCGAATTCGGCAAAGTGAGTGTCTTCAAGAACATTCAAGCCCGCTTTGACGGATGCATCGGCCGCGCGCTGCAACGCCCACTCACCCATACCATAGCCCGACTCGGGTATCCGCGAGATAAGTTCCTCATCACGGCGGTCGATGCAAACTTGGCCGCGTAACCCTTCCGTTTCTGCTTGTATCGCCTGGTCTACCAATTTCTTGGCAGCGGAGGCTGTGCTGCCGTCGAGTCGCCAGACTGAATAGATGACCTTGGCTTCCTTCTTGTCGCGATAGTCTGAGAAGGGTATATAAGGAGGCGGCAATCCCCTGCCGTGGACGATCAAGTTATACGGATTGTCCACGCGCGCGTCCGCGCCATCACCCCAAATGTCAGCAATGTACGAATCAATGGCGAGATCAAACCCCTTTAATTCATGCGCAATGACATACGGCGTTTCATAGGTCAGCACGATGTAAAGTATCTTCTTCTCACCCACGCGCTGGAGGCATTTCTTGATCGGCGCTTTCACTTTCTTGTCGAGATCGGCGCGGGTAATGTTGGTGTAATTCTGTGACTCCCGATCATCGATCTTGAGCTCACAAAGATTTGCTTTGGGGATGCTGCGCTTGGCGACGTAATACTGCGCCACACTCTTGGAGTCTTTTGTCCAGGAGTTGTATACGACCAGCACGCGGTCATTGAGCGAAAGATGATGGTAATCCTGAGCGGCAAGACTAGAGCTACATATGACTGCGGACAGCAGAATGAAGGTGCTTTTCATCCAGTTCATTAGAGCATAGTGCGGATTCCGCGCCGGATTGAGCCGACGCTTGGCAAAGCATCTAATCAGCCGAGGACTGAGATGCAGCTCAAGGAAGTATGGGTGATCGGCGGTGGATTAGCGCTGCTGGTAGTGTGCGGCTTGCTCGTGCTGCACAAAACCCCAGCGGGAAAATTTATCCATCGCCACATCACCGACCGGCCGCGTCGGCGAATGTTGGTTGCCGCAGTGAGCTTCGCTGTGACGTTTTGCGGCCTGCGCCTGCTCACCTGGTCGATCCATAACAGCATCAGTCCCTTCCATAACGTTGAAATGGGCGGACGCCACATCCACCATATGGTCTGGGGCATTCTCCTGTTGCTTGCAGTCGGTTATGGTTGGCTTGCGGATGTTGGGACCGGCACCGTGGACACATCCATCGCGGCTAGCCGATTGATGGCCATTCTTTACGGCGCAGCCGCGGCTCTCACCCTCGACGAATTCGCCTTGTGGCTCAATCTGAAAGATGTCTACTGGGCGCGAGAAGGACGCAGCAGCCTGGATGCTGGCATTATATTTTTCGCCCTGCTCTTGATCGGATTCTTGGGTGCCCCGGTGGGAAAAGCTTTGGCACGACGTGGAAAAACGCAGTAAGAAAGCAGTACGAGATGAAGAACAATACCTCGCCGATCGATCAGCGCGTTCGCATCGGCCACACACATCTGAAAGTAGCTGACCTCGACCGCTCGCTGGCTTTTTACTGCGGTGTCCTGGGATTCCACATCACGCAGCGCCACGGCCCCTCCGCCGCGTTCATCGCCGCCGGAGACTACCATCACCACATCGGACTCAACACATGGGAAAGTTTGGGCGGCAAGCCTCCTGCCGCTCATACCACCGGTCTTTACCACCACGCCATTCTTTATCCCACGCGGCGGTCATTGGCTGATGCTTTATTAAGGGTCTTGCACGCAAACATCACTCTCGACGGAGCCAGCGATCATGGCGTGAGCGAAGCTTTATATCTTCGTGATCCGGACGAAAATGGAGTGGAACTCTATTGGGACCGTCCTGAAGGCCAATGGCCGCGCACCGCTGACGGAGACTTGGCCATGTTTACACGGCTGTTGGACCTCCATAGCCTTTTAGCTGAACTGCGCATGCAGGATTCGCCTGAAGCTGAGGTTGAACCCGGAACGGGCCCGAAAGATTTAGGCTGACCGGATCGGCGCAGTCACTTCTTGGCCTGCGTCGCGCGAAACCCGCAGCAACTGTCCTCCGACCGACAGCGTGACCCTCTCCGGCAATGGAGTCTTCTCATGTGCCTTCACGAACGTTCCGTTCGTGCTGCCGGTGTCTTCAATAAAAAAATCTTCGCCACGGTGGTAGACCTTGGCGTGCGAGCGGCTCATGGATGTGTCGGGAAAGACGTGTGTGCCCTTCGTACGGCCGAAGGTGGTATCGCCTTCGCCCAGCGGAAAACGGCGCGAGTCGCTCACCAATACCAATTCGGCGATCGGCTTCTGCAACTTCGCCGAGATATCTTTCGTCGTGGTTGACGTCGATGAAGCCATTTCCAGCACAGCCGCGTTGGCGTGAAACTCAAGTATCTGCGCACCCATCTTCACCACGTCACCGGTCTGTAAACGATACGGCCCCACAAGGCTGAAGAAAACCGGTGCGTTATTGATCGGTTCCACGAAGAGTTGCCCGGAATCAACACTCAGCCGCGCGTGGTGCGGTTCCATATTTTCGTCATTGGGAAACGCGAATTCGCATTCTGAACGTCCGATAACAGACGACCCGCTGGTGAGGCTAAGTTCACGTCCGGGACGACCATCCACCCGCACCTGCGTCAGCTTGTAACTCACTCCCGGCACGAAAGAGGGCACAGCAATCATACTGTGCGAGCCGGCGGGCACCGTATCACCTTCACGCCAAACAATCTCAAACAGGTCGCGCTCGTCCGCCTTCCCCTTAAGCGCGAACTTACCCATGGGACGAATCTTGAAACGCTCGTTGCCTTTGAGCGCGGCGAAGAGCGTGTCAGAGATCAATATCTGTTCCGGAGCAGCCGCGCTCTCCACTCTCGAAGCGACGTTAACCACATCTCCAAAGACGTCATTCGACTTCACTAAGCCCAGACCGTAATTAATCCCAATGCGCACTGATACGCGACGCGACTCTTCCTTGTCCTTATTGTCAGCGTCGATGGCTTCCTGCATCTCGATGGAAGAAGCAATCGCTTCCAGCGGATCTTCATACACCGCCATCACGGAATCGCCAATAGTCTTGATAACGCGGCCCGCATGGCGTTCCACGGCTTGCGACAGCATCGTCGTCGAACGATGCACCATCATCAATCCTGCTGCGTCGCCGTACTTTTCGAAGTAAGAGGTTGACCCCTTCAGGTCTGTGAACAACACGCAGACGTTGCGGCGCAAGCTTTCAAGCAGCGCCTTGCGATCCATCTGGCCGGTGGGGCGGCTGAGTATCTGGGTTACGTCGTCGTTCAGGGGGCCGTTAGGGTCGGTCATCGTCCGAGGAACTTCTCCAAAGCCTCAATGTTCGTGGTGGCAGTGGCCG
>JAICLA010000090.1 GCA_025927695.1 Terriglobales bacterium
GAAGCCTTGCGTACCTATCCCATTCACAATGCCATTTCCGGTCTCTTGGCCATAGATCTGCGCGCCCGTGGTGTCATTGATTCCCGCGCAGGTGCCCGGAGCCTTTGCGACGCACCATGTCGCCACCGGTGAAATCATCATGCACGCAACACCGCTGGGACAGCCTCCCGAAAACGTTTGATCGAACATGAACGTCACCAAACCACCGGAGAAGTCCTGCGCGTCAGCCGTCTGGGGAAATATTCGAACAGATGTCAACTGCGCCACATTGTGGTTATCCACATCCTGCGTGGTGTCAGTACCACTACCGCCGCATCCCGGGGTGAGGGCAGTGATCACCAGAAGTGTAAAGAGGAAGATCCAGGCCGGAGTGGGTTTCATGGGGGGGCTCCTAACTGCTGGAGTTTGGAACCGCTGACGGTGCGATTTGGTTGCAAGTAGCTGGATGGTTAGTATCGCTTTTTCCAGCAACTAACCACCGCACAAAGTGGTGACCCCGGCAAGAGTCGAACTTGCGACCAACGGTTTAGGAAACCGCTGCTCTATCCATCTGAGCTACGGGGCCACTCGGTGTGCCAGCTAGCGTTAGTGTAATCGAGGCGTCGGAACCTTGCTCACGGCCGGTATAGGGTGCCGTCTTTAGATTATCCGCTGTTAGAATTCTTGCCCTACGGAGAATCCGCTAATGCGACTCACTAAGCTCTTCCTGCTGCTCATCTTCACCGCTGTCTGCTTTGCGCAATCGTCTTCTGAGCGCGGCGTTTATGTCAGCGATATGGACAAGTCTGCTGATCCTTGCAATGACTTTTTTGACTACGCAAATGGCGCTTGGCGGGCGGCGAATCCTATTCCTGCTTCCATGGTGCGATGGAGCCGCAGGTGGAAGTCTGGCGAGGATGCCAAGACGCAGTTGAAGGACATATTGGACGAGGTGTCGGCGAAGAAGGAGTGGCCGGCGGGCTCAGTGGAGCAGTTGATCGGCGACCACTATGGCGCTTGCACGGATGGTGACGCCATCAACAAAGCGGGGATTGCGCCGCTGAAGCCGCTGTTGACCGAGGTGGACAAGATAGCGTCGCCGGCGGACGTGCAGAGGGTGATAAGGCATTGGCAGCGCATGGGGATATCCGCGCCGTTTTCGTTGCATTCGGCGTCTGATAACCACAATCCGCAAGAGACGATCGCGGAGATAGGCGCGGCGGGGTTGGGTCTGCCGGACCGCGATTACTACGTGAAGACGGAAGATCGCTTCAAAGACGCGCGGGAAAAGTACCTGGTGCATGTGGCCAACATGTTCAAGCTGGTGGGCTACAGCGACGCGGACGCGAAGGCCGCAGCGGATTCGGTGATGCAGACGGAGACGGCGCTGGCGAAGGCGAGCCTGGACAACGTGGAGTTACGCGATCCTGCGGCTACGGACCACAAGGTCAGCTTCGCCGACCTGGGGAAGATGACTCCGCATTTTGATTGGGCGGCGCTGTTCCAATCGAGCAAGGTGCCGAAAGAGGCGGTCAACGTTGACGAGCCGAAGTTCATGGCGGAGGTGGACCGCCAGCTTACGGCGGACTCTGTGGCGCAGTGGAAGAACTATTTGAAGTGGCAGTTGTTGAACAACATGGCGGGTGCGCTGTCTGATCCGTTTGTGGAAGAGGACTTCAACTTCAATGGGAAATATCTTGCTGGGCAGAAAGAGCTGAAGCCGCGGTGGAAGCGCTGTGTGGAGTCGACCGATAACCTGCTGGGCGAGGCGTTGGGCAAAAAGTATGTGGAGAAATACTTCCCTCCTGAAGCCAAAGTCCGTATGCAGGACATGGTGAAGAACCTGCTCTCGGCGCTGGGAGATGTGGTGCAGGGCCTGGATTGGATGTCTCCGCAGACGAAGCAGAAGGCGATGGAGAAGCTGAGCACGTTTAATCCGAAGATCGGGTATCCGGATAAGTGGATCGATTACAGCAGCGTGAAGATCAACCGCAAGTCGTTTTTTGACGACGTGGTGGCGGCCAGCCAGTTCGATGTGCAACATGACCTGGATTATGTAGGCAAGCCGACCGATCGTGGGCGTTGGGGAATGACTCCGCCCACGAGCAATGCTTATTACAATCCGCTGCTGAATGAGGTGGTGTTCCCTGCCGGGATATTGCAGCCGCCGGCGTTTGATATGAACGCCACGGATGCGGTGAATTACGGCGCGATCGGCGTGGTGATAGGTCACGAGATCAGCCACGGGTTCGACGACCAAGGCGCGCAATACGACGCGCAAGGCCGCCTGCAGAAATGGTGGACGGATGCGGACTACAAGAACTTCCAGACGAAGACCGCGTGTGTGGCGAACCAGTTCGACAATTACTTTATCGAGCCGGGCATTCATCACAATGGCAAGCTGGTTTTAGGCGAGAGCATCGGCGATCTGGCGGGCGCGAAGATCGCGTTCCTGGCGTATCAAAAATCGCGCAAGGGCAAAGGGCCCGAGCCGACGATCGACGGATTCACGCCGGAGCAGCAGTTCTTCATTGCCTGGGGACAGTTCCGCGGGGACGAGATACGTCCAGAGACGCAGAGGATGATGGTGCAAGGTGATCCGCATCCCATCGGAAAGTATCGCGTGATCGGGCCGCTGAGTAACTTGCCGCAGTTCCAGCAGACGTTCGCATGTAAGGCGGGAGATGCGATGGTGAGGCCGCCGGATAAGCGGTGTGAGGTGTGGTAGTGAGGCAGTGGCTAGTGGCTAGTGGTTAGTGGCTAGGAAAGACCAAAACCCAACACAAAGTCACAAAGACGCAATGTTCGCAAAGAAAGCATCTGGAGACTAAGAGCAAGCAAAAGGAAAGACGGCCTGGCGGCCGCCCTTCTAGAAACGAGAAACTAGGAACTAGAAACTGCTTTACGAGGGGTTGCTGGTTGTCGTGTTGCGGTTACGGCGATGCTTTTTGCCGCGGCGATGTTTCTTGCCTTTGTGCTTGCCTCTTCCGCCGTGGTAGTCCGGCTGGATTGCGTTGGGTGAATTGGTATTGCTGGGTGGCGGAGTCGTGGTCTGCGTCTGGGCGGCGGCTACGATGCTGGAAACCGCGGCTAGAAGCAGTGTGGCTAAAACTTTTTTCATCGAATGTTTTGCTCCAAAGTTTTTCTAAAGTGCCCGAAGTGATACGCAAGCCGAGTATAACCTTGCTTCGCGCCCGCTAAGCGTTGACTGATTAGGTCAGGGTCTTTCCCGGCTCGGTATGTACTACTTCAACCCCCATCTCGCGGACAAGTTTCTCTAGTTCTTTGGGCGTTCCGGTGAGCACGGGAAAGGTGCCGAAGTGCATGGGGATGACGGCCTTGGGACGCAGCAGTTCGCAGGCGTAGCTGGCTTCGCGCGGGCCCATGGTGAAGTGGTCGCCGATGGGGATCATGGCAAGGTCAGGCTCATAGAGGTCGCGGATGATCTTCATGTCGCCGAAAACGTTGGTGTCGCCTGCGTGATAGATCTTGAGGTCATTCTCAAAATGGACGACGTAACCGCAAGCTTCGCCGCCGTAGATGATCTGGCCCTCGTCCTCGATGCCGCACGAATGGTCAGCGTGGACCATGGTGACGCGGACGTCGGCGACGGTCTGTGTGCCGCCTTTGTTCATAGGCGAGATCTTTTTGGCGCCCTTTTTCTGCATCCACATGGCGAGCTCATAGACGCCGACGACCATGGGATCGTGCTTCTTGGCGAGCGTGACGGCGTCGCCGATGTGGTCGCCGTGCCCGTGAGTGATGAGCATGACGTCAATGTTGTCGAAATCTTTGGCGTCATCCGGACACATGGGATTGTGCTCGACCCAGGGGTCGACGAGAATGGATTTTCCGCCGGGCGTTTCGATGTGGAAAGTGGCATGACCGAGCCAGGTGATCTTGATTCCGTTGAGATTCAGTTTCATTGCAATCTCCTATGAAGTGCGGAGCGATAAGAACTTCATTCTACTGAAATTTAGAAGTAGTGGTGGGCACTCGAGAAGAACCTCAGTGGCTAAAGCCGGGTCTCGCCAGAGACGCATTTGTCGGCACGACTGTAAGTCGTGCCCCTTCCTTTTTGAGTCGTGCCATCTGCACCAACTCTGAGGCAGAAAAAAGTGTTGGCGCAAGTATGCGCGCAGGTGATTCAATATTCGTAATCCTTATGACGACCGCGACGCAATCCAGCCCGAATAAATCTTCCGCAAAGTTGAAAGTGATGTACAGCCGTGAGCAGATCGCGCAGCGCGTGAAAGAGATCGGTGCACAGATCAACAAGGACTACGCCGGCGAGAAGTTATTGCTGGTGGGTGTGCTTAAGGGCGCGTGTCTTTTCCTGAGTGATCTGGCGCGGAGTATTGAGCTGGATTGTTCGTTCGATTTCATCTCGGTGTCGAGTTATGGTTCGGGGAAGACATCTAGCGGTGAAGTGAAATTGGTGAAAGACGTGGATACTTCGCTGCAAGGCAGGAACGTGATCGTGGTGGAAGACATTCTGGATACCGGATATACGCTGACTTATCTGTCGAAGCTGCTGCAGGCGGCGCAGCCGAAGTCGCTGAAGATCGCAGCGTTGCTGGATAAACCGTCGAGACGGATCCAACCCATCCAGCCGGACTATTTTGGGTTCAAGATACCGGATGAGTTCGTGGTGGGATACGGAATGGACTTTGCGGAGCAGTACCGCAACCTGCCGGACATATGCATTTTGGAAAATGGAGAAGGTGGCGCGAGTTAGCGCATTACAAATACTTTCGATAAGGCCAACCGCGCGTGCGAGTTGGCCTTCTCATTTTGTATGACACTTGATTCTCCAGTTCCCCGCCTCAGAACCACGTACGGTATTTATGCCTTACTGATAGCAGCTAACATTTTCATGGGCATGATAGTGCTTGCGCAGGGACAAGTGATCGAGAACCAGCGAGTGCTGATCAAGAACCTATTTCACGATACTACGCACTCAGCAGGGATACGGGTCAGGCAAGTGGCAGCGAACAAGTAGAGTTTGAAAGTACAGAACAAATGGGCACGGGTAACCCGTGCCCATTTTCATTTGCTGGGGGTTTACTTGTCGTCGCGGCGTTTCAGGGTCGGACGATCGTCGTCTTTATTGTCAGTCTTGTCCTTGCTGTCGTCTTTCGATTGAGCCGTGCGGCGCAGCGTGGGCTTGTTGTCATCCTTCGAGTCCTTGACCTTGCGGCGGTTTTCGATGGCCGCGAGACGGGTCTTTACGTCGTCAAACTCTGACGTGGTGACAAGATACTGATCTTTGTTGGGCAGAATCGTGGCGATCTCTTTTTGCAACTGCGCGATTCGGTCCGGAGTTTGCGGATGCGAAGCGAAGGCCTTGGCAATGGCGCCGGGTTTTTTCTTCTCTTGCGCCTCAATCTTTTCGAAGAAGGAAATCTCTGCTTCAGGGTCGTAGCCAGTGGCGTAAGCGTATTGCATGCCGAGGTAATCTGCTTCCGCTTCAAAAGAGCGGGAGAAGCTCATGAAGGTCATTGGCAGGCCGATCTGGGCGATGCCGCGGGCCGCGTATCCGATACCGCCACCGACGAAGATGAGCGGCAATGTGGCGATGTTGGCCCAGTTGCCCCGGGTCTGTTGACGCATGGCATGGCGCGCGCAAACGTGAGCCGTTTCGTGTGCCATCACGCCAGCAAGTTCAGACTCTTCGTCGGCTGCCAGGATGAGGCCGGAGTTCACGTAGAAGAATCCGCCGGGAAGAGCAAAGGCATTAATCTCGTCAGAGTCAACGACCTTGATGGTGAAAGGAACTTTGCAATCCGAGTTGCGAACTATGTTCTGACCAATACGGTTCACGTACTCGTTCACGACCGGGTCCTGAACCAGTTTCACGGTCTGCTCGACCTGCTGGGCATACTGCTTGCCCATTTTGATCTCAGAGTCAATGGAGTACCAATCGCCGAGGCCGCGCCCGCCGACTTTACGGTTGCCGATGGCGGTGACGTCATCTTCGCCGCCGGAGCCGGTTGCTTTGGCTTTCGAAGTATCGATGTGCTGATCGGCCGGTTTGGCGGCTTGATCGGCCTTGTCTTGGTCCGTCTGCGGCGTGGTGGCAGGGATATCTTGCGGAATGGTCGCGGGTTTTTGCGACTGGGTCTGACCGGTCGACATCGTGGTCTGCGCGAGAGCCGAGAGTGGTGCGAGCATCAGGGCAAGAATCGCCAATCTGGAGATGGATGCGAGTGCCTTCGATTTCATGAGTACCTCAAAAATGTGGGGCGCGTTGCGGTCGATTATAGACCTGTAGGACAGACGTACCTCATTTGTTTAGACGCAAAAACAGGAGCTCCGGTTACACATTATTAGGGACTAAGGCCGCAGAGGGCGACGCCGCCTTAATCAGCGTTTGGCTAGGGTCGGCGTATAGGTGGAAGGCTTGCCTGCGGGCTTTACGTAGCCGGGAGGCGCGACGATGGAGACGCTTGTGGCTTGCCACTCCCCGTTGTGTGCGACATCTTGCTCAGCGGTCACGCGGACTACGGCAGAGTTCAACAGCGAGTCTTCCGCCTTTTTGTGACGCTTGGCCTTGGGAAAATCTTCGTCATAGTCGAACGTGGCTTTGGCGATGTTAGCGCGCCGAATGACCCCGTTCTTACCTTGAACGTACATCCAGCGGGTTTTTGCAGCGGGTTTGTGGGTATTTAGCTGGACGACCGTGCCTTGGAAGACTCCGGTGATGGTGCCGGCGAAAGCGGTTGAGGTCAGGACCAGCGATGCGAGGACGAGGCGGCGCATGGGGAGTTGGATGCAGAATAGGAGCTATCAGCCGTCAGCCATCAGCATTCAGCGGTAAATCGAATCGCGTCGCGCGTACGTGCAGAGCGCAACTCTGGAACGCAGAACCCAAGCCAAGATCAAAAGCAACGGCAGAGGCATTGTCCTTCGACTCCGCCGCAAAGAACGCGGCTCCGTTCAGGATGACAGTTATAGGGTTGGGCTAAAAGACACGAGATGTGGCTCTCGACGATGAGGGCCGCTAGGGTCGGGCGGATTTGTGGATTGGGACGGTGGACCAGGTTTTGTCGGCGGCGTGGCAGAGGTTTTCCAGGGGGCATTCGGCGCAGTTGGGCTTGCGAGCGAAACATATCTTGCGGCCGTGCCAGATCAGTTGGTGGGAGAAGTCGATCCACTTGTTCTGTGGAATGATTTTCATCAGGTCCTGTTCGATGTTCACCGGATTGTCGGCTTTGGTAATTTCGAGACGGCGGGATAGGCGGTAGACGTGAGTGTCCACGACTACGCCTACGGCTTTGCCGAACCATGAGCCTAAGACTACGTTGGCGGTCTTGCGGGCGACGCCGGGAAGTGTGAGGAGTTCGTCCATTGTCTCGGGAACTTTGCCTTTGAAATCGCTCATTACTTTGCGGGCGGCGCCGACTATAGACTTGGATTTGTTGCGGAAGAATCCCGTGGTGCGGATGTCTGGTTCGATCAGTTCCGGCTGAACGCGGGCGAGATCGGCGGGTGTGGGATATTTCGCGAACAACTCCGGCGTGACCATGTTCACGCGCACGTCAGTGCATTGAGCGGAGAGTATCGTGGCGACGGTCAGCTCCCACGCGTTTCGATGTGTAAGAGCACATTTGGGATCCGGGTAGGCGGCGTTCAGGCGGTTGAGCAGATCAGTGATGCGCTTGGGGTCGAGCGGCTTGTAATCTCTGGGTGGCGCGACGGCTTTCACTGAAGCAGGCGCTGGCTTGGCGGCCTTTGCCTTCAGCTTCGATTTTGTTTTCGTGACGGGCAAGCTTATCCAAGGCGCTGCAACATCTCGTCAATGGTGGTGCGGATGCAGGTGAAGATAGGGGTATCTCGCAAGGTATAGGCACTCCCCTGGCTCTCGCGCAGGCGCTGCACGAGGTCTAGGAAATCCGCCGGGTAATCGCTTTCGAAGGCGACTACGAATTCGGGGTCGTCAATACCAAAGGAATAAGTGGTGTTGAGTTTGACTCGCGGATACTCGTGGCCGATCTTGATATGTTCGCTCATCATCTTCTGGCGCTCTTCCATGGGAAGCAGATACCAGGCGCGGGTCTTCCAGAAGGGGTAGACGAAGACATATTTTTGTCCGCCGGGGATGATGGCGCCGCGCGAATCGGTCTGGCCTTCGTGCTCGTGTCCGATGAGGTATTGCGAGCGCTTGGTCATGGCCAGGTAGTTGTGAGGAGTCTCGAGATAGCCGCCCATGGCAGTGCCGAAGATCTCAGTGTTCATGAGCTGGAGTTCGTCGGGCGTGTAGCAGATGCGCCAGAGGAGCATGTCGCAATCAGGGCGCATGGCCACGGTGGAATAGGTCAGCGTCTGGAATTTGTCTTTCACATTCCACTTGCGAATGACCTCGCAGAGTTCATGGCGCTGGGTGTTGCGGACGTCGACGGGGAGACGTCGCCATTCGGGTGTGACTTTGAAGAAAGAGAAGGAGACGAATTGGCGTCGGGGCTCGGCTTGATTCGCTTGCGAATGGGACATGCAGTTATTTTAGCAAGTAGCCAGTTGTCAGTCGTCAGGAAAACGAGACAGAACCCAACGCAGAGGCGCGGAGACGCAGAGATACGAGGATTGAAGTTGAGAACACCCGTGAAGCCGCTGGAGTTTCGAGTCGCCTAGAGGCACGAACCACTTTTTTGCAGAGTCATAGGGGTCTTCCCCTTCGACTGCGCTCAGGGTCAGGATGACAAAATCAATGATGGCGGCACGTTCGAATTGACGGGGTCCGCTTCACTGAGTAGTCTTTTACAACTATGGCGGTGAAGTCCATCCAATTGGGCCAGGTTTGGCGGAATGATGCCAGCGGCCAGAATTATCTTGTGACCAAGCTCTATAACGAAGTGTTCACGCAGTATGCGATGCTGCGCGAGGCCAATTCCAACGCTGCTAATGCGGGCACGCAACGCGTGAAGGTGACGAAGTCGGCGGATGGCGCTACGTTGCCGGGATACACGTACACACAGGATTCGCAGGATTTCTAGTTCAACTTCCCTCACATGATTGAACAGATAAGCGCACGTCTGCTCGAATTCAGCAGTTGGGCGATGTCGTCACTTGGTTACGGCGGCGTATTGCTGCTGATGGCTATTGAGTCAGCGTGCATTCCTTTTCCTTCAGAGATCATCATGCCGCTGGCGGGGTACCTGGTGTATTTGGGGCGGTTCAACCTTTATATGGCGGCGACGGTTGGCGCCCTGGGCTGCAATCTGGGGTCGCTGTTGGCTTATGAAGTTGGTAGTTCGGGCGGCCGCCGGCTGGTGGAGAAGTATGGGCACTATGTTTTTGTTTCGCGGCACGAGTTGGAACTTACGGATCGTTTGTTCCATAAGTACGGCGAGATCACCATCCTACTCAGCCGAATGCTGCCAGTGATCCGGACGTTCATCGCCTTGCCGGCCGGTATCGCACGCATGCCGCGCGCGAAATTTCACATTTACACCTTCGTTGGATCGTGGCCGTGGTGTTTCTTGCTGGCTTATGCGGGGATGAAGCTGGCCGAGCGGTGGGAGACGTTAGGGAAATATTTCCATCAGTTCGACAAAGTGATCGCGGCGGTGATCATCATCGGCGTGGTGTGGTTTGTTTGGACTCATTGGAGGAACCGCATACAGGTGGCGGAGTAGGGCTGCCGCGCCTCCGGTGCTCACACATCTCTCCTTTGCTTCCCAGCTTTAAGGCTGGGCTACGCGCTTCGCTTTCCGCGCCGCTGGCGCTATGACCGCTACCTTCGACCGGCATTGCGCGAGCAGACGATCGTGTAACGGTGATCCAAGGAATTTGCAGGGCGATAGGGGTCCGTTGCTGCGCTCAGGCGGACGAAGTTGGGTTTTCAGCAACCGGTCTGCAGAGTGATAGGAGTCCTTCGGTCCGCTCGGGATGACAAGCGTGCGTGCTGAATCATCTACGAATCGATCTGGGTGTATTTGATGATTTTTTTCTCGTAGAACTTCCAGGGCAACAGGCGTTGCGACCAGTAGCGAAGGCGCGCGTCGCTGCCGACTAAGTAGCGCAGGTTTGGATTTGGATCTTGCGCGATGCGGGTGATGAGCTGCGAGACCTCGCGAGCATCGGCCTTTTTCAGGCGGTTCTTCACCACGTTGGAGAAACGGCGCGCGCGCTCTTGATTTGGGGATTCGCCGCTTAACGCGATCTTGCCGATCTTTACATTCTTTGACCAGATATCAGTGTCATATGCTCCCGGTTCTACAGCCGAGACTTTGATGCCGAGACCGAGCGTTTCCAAACGCAGGGATTCAGTCC
>JAICLA010000185.1 GCA_025927695.1 Terriglobales bacterium
GGCCGAGAACTGCCCTTTCGTCAGACCATACACGCCGTTATCTTCCACGATGTAGATGAGCGGAAGATTGCGCCGCATCAGGTGCATAAACTGTCCTGCACCGATGGACACGCTATCGCCGTCGCCGCTCACGCTCAGTCCCAACATTTGACGATTTGCCAGCGTTGCGCCGGTCGCCACTGAAGGCATGCGCCCATGCACAGAGTTGAAGCTGTGCGAGCGGCTCATGAAATACGCCGGGCTCTTTGACGAGCATCCGATACCGGAGAGCTTCATCACCCGCTCAGGCTGCACGCCCATCTCGTAGAACGCGTCAATGATGCGCTCAGAGATATCATTGTGGCCGCAACCCGCGCAGAGCGTGGTCTTGCCACCCTTGTAGTCGAGAACCTGCAATCCGATACGGTTAGTTTTGGGCGCCGGAGCCGCGGGAGGTGTGTTGGTTGTTGTCGCCATGATTATTTGCCCTCCTGCGAAACGATTTCGTCGGTGAGTGAACGCGCGTCCACCGGAAGTCCGTTGTAGTGGCGAACGCTGCGGAGCTTCGGCACTTGCGTCGCGTCGAGGTCGAGTTTTAGCAAGCTCAACATCTGCGCATCGCGGTTCTGCTCCACCACGTACACGCGGTCATGGCTGGCCACAAAGTCGTGTGCTTCGCGAGTGAATGGATATGCGCGCAATCGCAGGTAGTCCGTCTTGATGTTAAACTCTTTCGCCAGCTGATCGCGGCTCTCACGCATAGCAAAATCGGTGGTGCCATAGGCGATAATCCCGATCTTTGACGTGCCATTCGCCACCATCTCCGGCTTTGGAACGAGCGTGCGCGCGGTCTCAAACTTGCGGTTGAGGCGTTCCATGTTGTTCTGGTAATCATCGCCGCGTTCGCTGTATTGCGCTTTCTCGTTATGTCCGCTGCCGCGGGTGAAGTATGCGGCGGCAGGATGGTCCGTACCCGGAAGTGTTCGGTAGGGGATGGCGTCGCCGTCTACATCCTTGTAGCGGGCGAAACCGCCGAGCTTTGTCAGTTCTTCCGCGCTGAGCACTTTGCCGCGATCTATGGGTTTCGTGGGATAAGAGAACGGCTCGGACATCCAGTTGTTCATGCCAAGATCGAGGTCAGAAAGAACAAATACCGGGCTCTGCATGCGCTCGGCTATGTCGAACGCTTCCATGCTCATGGTGAAGCATTCATTCACGCTTCCGGGAAGCAACAGCACATGTTTTGTATCTCCGTGTGAAAGAGTGGCGCAGGCAAGAATGTCGCCTTGTGCGGTCCGCGTTGGTAATCCGGTCGAAGGACCAACGCGCTGGATATCAAAGATCACGCCGGGAAGTTCCGCATAGTAGCCGAGGCCGACAAACTCAGACATAAGCGAGATGCCAGGACCCGAGGTCGCAGTCATCGAGCGAGCGCCCGCCCATCCAGCGCCTAAGACCATCCCCACCGCGGCCAGTTCGTCCTCCGCTTGCACCACAGCAAAAGTGGCTTTACCGTCATTCGTTACACGGTACTTCTTCAAGTAATCAATTAACTGTTCGACAACCGATGAGGACGGCGTGATGGGATACCAGGTCACGACCGTCACCCCGCCAAACATCGCACCCAGCGCGGCGGCGGCGTTCCCGTCAATGATGATCTTGCCCGTCGTCTGGTTCGAAGCCTCGACAAAAAACGGATCAGCTTTGCTCAATGAGGCCTTGGCGTAGTCGAATCCCGCATGAATAGCGCCCAGGTTGAGATCCTTGGCGCGCTGTTTCTTGGCAAACTGCTTCTCTACTTCCGCTTCGACACGCGCCATGTCAATTTGCAGGATCTGCGCGGCCACGCCCACGTAGATCATGTTCTTTACCAACTTGCGCAACTTGGCGTCTGGGCAAACAGTCGCCACGATCTTGTCGTAGGGCACGGCGTAAAAGATGAGGTCAGTGCGCAGCGAGCTGAGGTTCAGCGGTTCGTCATAGATCACCGCTGCACCCGGCGAAAGGCTCATCACATCTTCCTTCGCCGTCTCAGGATTCATGGCGATGAGAAGGTCTATTTCTTTTTTGCGGGCGATATATCCATGCTTGCTGGCGCGGATGGTGTACCAAGTGGGCAGTCCGGCGATGTTCGAAGGAAAAAGGTTCTTGCCGGAGACAGGAATGCCCATGCGAAAGATGCTGCGCAGCAGCACGTTATTCGCAGACTGCGATCCGGAGCCGTTGACCGTGGCTACCTGGATGCTGAAGTCATTGACGATTTTTTTTTGCGCGGTGCGGTCGCCGGCAGACTGTACGGCGACGTCAGATGTTGCCATATGCAAAAGCAATCCTCAGGCGCGGTCTTTGATACGCCATGTGTTCCGCGCAGTGAAATATGTCTTTTGGAACTCCTTATTATACGGGCGTTTACGGCCACTTTTTCACAGGGTCACAGTGAACGGAAAGCAGACTCATTGAAAGGGGGATAGCCGCAGCGAACGGCGGGCCAAATCGCAACTATGTACGCGGCAGTCGCTTACCGCGCTTGGTGGCCGAGCCGCGTTTGGTCGCGTGGTCGTAGGCGATGCCTAGCCAGTTCAGGGCGTCGCGCAGATCTTCCGGTTCGGTCATCTCAAAGCCATACCACTTGTGCGTGAGCCCGCCATGGATGATGCGTGCGTCTTCCAGGTTATGCGTGCAGGTATCCGGCGGATTCTCCAGTTTGAACATGATCGAATTGCGCGTCCACATCGTCTTGGTCTTGGGAACTGCGCCGAACATGACTGTACCGCGGTAAAGAGCAGTCATGCCGAACATGGGTTTCGTGGACGTGTTCGGCCAAGTGAGGATCTCCGTCGCTATGAGCACGGCGAACTGCTCCATCTGCGGCGACGGCTTCAGCATCTTGGGAACATTGCGGCGGGGCTGTTTCTTTGGCGGCATTGCTGCTACTGCTGCCTTACGGTAAATCCGATCCGTTTGACTTGGTTGCGGTTAAACGTCTGCGGAGAGCCGCCGATAATGACAACGACTTCTGTCGCGGTTACAGATTGCACGTCGCCCGTCAATACCGTGCCATCGCGCATTTCTATCGAATCGTGAGCAGACTGCCCGAGTTCATAACTGACAGTCCCTCCTGAGACCTGCTCTGGCGTAATAACCAGCGGGAAGTTCCCATTGGTAAAACCCTCTTTCGCGAACTGCAACATGTGACTGCCAACAGGAACGCTGATTGCGACTGGCGTCATTCCTGCATCCTGGCCGTCCACCTTGAGACTGGCTCCTGCCGGGACCGAGTAAACAGTAAGCGATATCTTCTTTACAGGAACTACGGCGCCAAGCTCCGGCGGAAGTTGCTTCGCCACCAAGCTAACGTTAGCGGGCGCGCCTGAGGTCACCGCATTCACAGTTACCCGCAGGCTCTCACTGGGCCCTACATCTTCAAAGTCCAAATATCCGTCGCCGATTCGAACGTTGTTCTTATCGAATAAATAAAGGCTGGAGCTCGCGCGAGATATTCGTTTCTTGGTGAGATTGTCGATCGACACTTCAATGGAATACGTCTTTTGCGTGTTGTAGGCGCCCATCTCTTTGATCTTCAGCACGCTGAAGCGCAGAAGTGGATTCTCTTCGGGCCAATTGATGACCTGTTTAGGAGTATCTTTTGCGGCCGTAGCCAAAGTTAACAACATCAGTACCGACAGGATTTGGAGGGATTTCATGGTCGTCAATTTTTAATGTCAGCCATGATTTTTTCAATCTCAATCTTTTCTTCGCCGGTAAGCGGCAACAGCGGCAGTCGCGCCGGGCCACCGTAGTATCCGTTGAGTTCCATCGCGTACTTCACGCCGGGTACACCGAAAGCCGAAATGCGCTTGGCTGTGTCGGCGATGCGATTCTGCTTAAGCTCCGCCAGGGCTCGGTCTCCTTCTTTCCACGCCGTATAGACCTCAAAACACGCCGTAGGCGCGCATGCGCCGAAGGCGAGCACCCCGCCTGTCGCCCCCGCTTCGAGCGATGGCAACATCGATTGGGCAGCGCCCGCGAGTATCTGAAAAGGCACTTCTTTCGTTCGCATCTTGAACTTAGGACGCGTCGCTTTGGGTTTAGCTTCAACGGACACAGTCAGCGTTCCCGCACCGCCGCTCAATGCTGCTGCAGAAATCACCCCGCCTTGCGCCGCAACGCTGTCTGACTGACCAGCAATCATCCGTCCGGTGACCGCGTTAAATATTTCAGTCACGTTAGCGGAGTACTTCAGATGCTTAGTTGCCTCGCGCATGGCAGCGATCTTGTCTACCTGCCCGCTGGATTCCTTAATGCCCACAATATTCGGATGCGACGACAACTCCGCCACCATCTCAGTCGGCAAGTCGTATGCAGTAAATGGCGGCACACTGTAGAGCAATACCGGAAGCGCAGAGCGGTCGGCGACGAAACGATAGAACGTAAGCAGGCTCTCAGGCTTATTCTTCATCTGCGGACGATAATAGGACGGCGTGCGTACCAGCGCGATGTCATATCCCAGCTTCGCAGCAACATCAGTCAGCGCGAGCGTTTGCGTAGCAGATTCCTGTCCGACGCCGGCGATCATAACCTTCTCATCGCTCGCGACCTCGATCGCCAGTTTCAGCACTTCGCGCTGCTCTTCGTCGGAGAGCATGACCGCCTCGCCCGTCGAGCCCAGAATCACCAGGCCGGCGATCGGCGTCTTCGAATAGCGGTCAACGTTGTGTTCAAGCTTCTTGAGATAAAGGCGGCCGTCAGGATAGAACGGCGTAGTGGCGGCGGGAAAGATTCCTTGCAGCAGCATGGAAATAGGCTAAACGATTTTGCCCCGCGATGGTAGGAGCTACTTCGCGGTTATCTCGCGCTCGGCATGCAGCTGCTGTAGAGCCCTCACGCTGACCGCTCCCTTTTGAATGGCAGCGATTCCCTCGGCGGCGGCTATTGCGGCAGAGAGAGTAGTAATAGTAGGAATACGCGAGGTGATGGCTGCACGACGAATGGCCTTCTCGTCAAAGAATGTTTCCGCGCCGAAAGGCGTATTCACAATGAGCTGGATCTTGCCGCCTTTGATCAAGTCCACGATATTAGGGCGGCCCTCCTTCACCTTATATACGCGTTCGACGACCATGCCGGCTGCCTCAATCACATTGGCAGTTCCGTGTGTGGCGACCAAATCGAGACCAAGGTCAGAAAACTTCTGAGCCAGCGCAACAATGCCCGCCTTATCGCGGTCGCGCACGCTGATGAAGACAGTGCCGCTGGTGGGCAAGACTTGTCCGGCGGCGATCTGCGCTTTGGCGAAGGCTTCGCCGAAGTTGTCCGCCACGCCCATCACTTCTCCGGTGGACTTCATCTCCGGTCCGAGCACTGTGTCCACGCCGGGAAATTTGTTCCAGGGAAATACCGGTGACTTCACGTAGTAGCAGCTTCCCGTGTCGAGCACCGTTTTGCGTTCGACATATTCAGGCAAGAAATCGCGCAGCTTGCGGCCCGTCATCAGGCGCGCGGCAATCTTCGCCAGCGGAATACCGGTAGCCTTTGAAACATAGGGCACGGTACGCGACGCGCGCGGATTCACTTCGATCACGTAAACCTTATCGCGCTGGATGGCGAACTGAATATTCATCA